>NZ_CP054140.1:2125000-2451250 GCF_016446285.1 Desulfobulbus oligotrophicus | reverse complement strand
CTGTGATGCCATAGAGACCAGGTGGAAGAGTGGGTTTATCCGGCAGAATTTGCATGCTGTTCACTCCATACGTGAAGGATGTACGCGGTCATGTGGTTGGCAACTGTGCAGACCTTATGGGCATAAAGTGGTGCAACACCACAGGCTGTGATAAAGTCACCGCTGATATGACAGTTACCGATCTGACGGCTGCTGATGTTGTCCAGATGCATGCCTGCAATGCCGCAGGCGGAAACGATTAGGCGTTCATTGCCCAGCTTTTCCAGCAGTATTTTTTTATCCGCGGCCTGGTCAAGGCCTTCCACGATAAGGTTGCAGTCTGCCAACAGCAGGCAACAGTTCTCTGCATTGATTTTGGCAGTGATGGTCTCGATGTGCACCTCAGGTTGGATCCGACGAAGGTTTTCTGCAAGGGCCTCAACTTTGTGACGACCGATCTGCTCATAAAAATAAAACTGGCGGTTAAGATTGGAGGGTTCCACCCGGTCAAAGTCAATAATCCGCAACCAGGTGATACCGCTGCGCACCAGATTGACCGCAACGTTGGAACCAATGCCGCCGACTCCGACAATAGCTATCTTCACTCGATCCGGTCCCAGTCTTTGTAAACCGGCTGATACCCATGGGCAATGATCGCTGCCGCCACCTCTGCAACACTGCGCTTGTCGGTTATTTCAAACTGTGGTGTCTGTCCTGAGGAGAGAAGCTCGGCATAACCGCCGACACCGGTGCTGGACCCGGCTGAGTAACGGGTTACTCCCAAGGGAAGAAGACGATCACGGAAGGCTGCATTTTCTCGGGTGGAGATGGTCAATCCTGCCCGCGGCAGGAAGAGGCGCAGGGCGGTCATGAACTGGACAAAATCTCTGTCAGCAACCAGGTGATCAGGTATGAAGTTGCCTTCGGCCTGATTGAATCGGGGTAACGAGACAGCCACCTCGGTTTCGAGATACCTGTCTTCCAGATACTTGGCATGCAGTCCGGTAAAGAAAATTTCACTCCTCGGTTCAGTGAGCCCGAGCAAAGGGCCGATATTCACTACTCGCATACCCCCCTGGGCGGCCCGCTCCGGCGCATTGAGCCGCCAGTGAAAATCACGCTTTCTCCCTGCCGGATGCACTCGTTGATAGACACCTTGGTCATAGGTCTCCTGAAAGAGTGTCATGCCGTCGGCCCCGGCCTCCCATAACTGCCGATACTCTTCAACTTCCAGTGGATAGATCTCAATGGCAACAGAGGCAAAGAAACGCTTCAGGCAGCGGGTCACCTCAACCAGATAGTTCATGGGGGTGAAATGCGGGGCTTCGCCGGTGAGGAACAGGACATGTTGCATGCCGGTGGAGGCAATGACTGCGGCCTCTGCTTCGATTTCATCCAGAGTGAGCCTGCGCCGTGCAATCCGATTGTTATGATTAAAGCCGCAGTAGAGGCAGTGGTTGGTGCAGTGATTGGAGATGTACAGGGGAATGAATATCTGTATGGTTCGGCCAAACTGCTGCACTGTGATCTGATGTGCCTTTTGAGCCATTGCCTCCAGGTATCCGGCGGCAGCAGGGCTGAGCAGAGTCAGAAAATCAAAGGTGTTGAGCCTGTTTTTAGCCAGACTCCGTTCAACATCAGTGCTGGTTACGGTGTTGAAAAATTGCGTGAACTCAAATGCATGATACTGTTTAATGGTGTCAAAAAAAGACATGATCAGTTCCCGGATAACAGAAGTTCACTCATCAAGAAAACCGGTAAGCGGCGATGATGGTCTGGCCATGGCCGATTGCTCGGCCAACTCGGCTAAATAGGCAGTCCGACCGGCTTTGACCGCCAGATCAAAAGCCTGTCCCATGGCCACCGGATCGCGGGCTGTTGCTATGGCCGTATTGACGAGCACGGCATCGGCCCCCATTTCCATGGCAGCTGCCGCATGTGAGGGGCGACCAAGACCGGCATCCACCACTATGGGGACAGTACAGTTTTCAATTAAGAGTGCCAGGAGCGTTTTAGTCTCCAGGCCGCGGTTCGAGCCAATGGGAGCACCCAATGGCATGACAGCAGCAGCCCCCGCATTTTCCAGCCGCTTGGCCAGAGGAAGGTCCGGCAGAACATAAGGAAGAACAACAAACCCCTCATTGGCCAGAGTTTCGGTTGCTTGCAGGGTTTCCCAGTTGTCCGGCATCAGATACTTCATATCGGTGATCACTTCGATCTTGATGAAGTCTCCGCAGCCGGCCTCCCGGGCAATACGGGCAATACGAACAGCCTGTTCTGCTGTCCGGGCTCCCGAGGTGTTGGGTAAGAGGGTGACATTCTTAGGGATGCAATCAAGGATGTTTTCTGAAGGGCTCAACAGATCAACCCGTCTGAGGGCCACGGTTATCATCTCTGATCCACTGGCTGCCAACATCTCCGGAATCTGATTGTTTGCTGCAAACTTGCCGGTGCCGGTGAACAGGCGATTGGTAAAACGAATCGGTCCCAGCTGTAAACTGTCGTCAGGTAAACAGACCTTTGCCATGTTCAACCTCCACCGACAAACTGCAACAGCTCAAGTTGATCTTGCTCCTGCAGTTGGATGAATGGCCATTCCTCCTGTTTCAGGATCTGTCGATTCCATTCAATCACCAGTGCTTCCGTTCTCAGTCCTTTTTGTATCACCAACTCGGCAATAGAGCAGACAGAGACGGTTTCCGGCGTTCCGTTGACAATGATCTGTACCATGTATGCCTCTGCAATAAAAAAAGCCGTCTGTCCCGGGAAGGAACAGACGGCCTGAAGGCATAGAGTACCGAAAGGAATTCAGATAATCAGTGTCTTGACCGCTTCCCTTCGCCGGTATTACCCGGATCAGGTTCATAGGGTTGGATGGTTTCCTCTCAGCGAGATTGCACCCCTAGCGATGCACTCCTTATAAAAAACAACAGGTGCTTTGTCAACACAAAGGTACGGTGTTGTCTGCAGGGATGGGAATGCTGAAAATAAACGGGTGTGGATCTGTCAGAAGAGAGCGGCAGATATGGGCTGTGCAGTGTCCCGATAAAACTTATGGGATCCGTAGCGACCGATGTATGCTTTTCCCACCGCCCACTTCGGGGCGACATTCACGTGGTGATAAAAGGTGGAACCTTTGGTGAAATCCGAGGTGACCATGGCCTTGAGAGCAATACGCAAGCTCTCCTGCAAGGGGTTTATCTCCAGCGGCACATAGGATTTTTTCTGGAAGGTCCAGCTGAACTGGTAGGGTGCAAGGACAACGTCAGCAATACTCTTGTTGTCTTCAAGGGCACGATTGAGGGTGACATGGGCTACGGCAAGTTGTCCGATTTCGGGTTCGCCGCGTGATTCATGATAGATGTTAAGACTCAGCCAAAGTAAACTTTCGACAAATCCAATAGGCATAACGTTATTCAACCGCCTCTACGGCTCGGATAGTCGGAAGTTCGTTTTTAACAAACTTCTCGATTCCTTCTTTCAAGGTAACGCGTGACATGGGGCATCCCTGGCAGGCTCCGGTGAGCCTGACTTTGAGTACCTGGTCGGAACTCAATTCGACAAATTCCACGTCTCCGCCGTCACGTTGTAAAGTTGGCCGGATCTGTTCCAGCACTTTTCTTGCAGCTTCCTGTAATTGCTCCATAAATAACTCCTTTACCGGACTGCAGTTTCCTATTAAGAGTGCGAGAGTATAGCATCATTTAATTGATCAGACAAGAAAACAATTTCAATTCTTTTTCATCAATGGTCCAACGTCTGGAAATACAAGAAAAAATTCATAGTATAGTCGAACGTGTAACATGTCATGATGATGCAGATGGGTAGCTGATTTTAAGGCCACCTCAAGGCGCAGTTATGGGCAGCTGGATCGTCACTGTTCATCGAGCCATGGGATGTGTCGGGACCGTGAAATGGAGTTTGTCGACCGATGGATTTTATGACTGTTGCCACTCTGTGTTGATCAACCATTTTTTGCCTGCTTTCATTAAAATGCTGTGAGCACTGTTTTGCGTCCGGTTCGGGCGGAACATCCATAGCACTCATCGACATCCGGATCACCTGGTTGTTTTTTTAGAGGTGCGGGAGCGTGCAGACTTGACCGGCGATGTTCAACCTCCTTGTCATTGCAAACGTTTCTGCGGTTTCCACCGAACCAAAAAGCTTTGATTCGTTCAAATAGAAGTGAAGTTCTGCACAGTGGCTGCTCGAGAAAGATTCTTCTGGAGGGGGGCGGGTATTGCAAGCGCTGCTCTGATTCAGCCTGATCAAAAGGGAATGTACCATCAACACCTCAACACGATCTCGTGACAGGTGCTTGGTTCGTGCATCCGAATACACGAACAAAATATGGAATATGTCACCAAAATTTTGAGTGTATGGTCAACGACAACAGGATGATGCAGCTTGCAATCCTGTGACATCAGCAACCCGGAAGTTACATTTTTCTTTGCTGCGGTCCACAAAGTGGTCTGAAGAGAAACGATGACGATCACCCGGACGTTTGCATCAGTCAAGGAGCTTGCCGGCGTTATCTCAACATTGAATGCGTGCAGAATGTCACGGTGCCAACCGAAGTTATTGCAGATACACGGCATTGGCATCCCTCTTTCCGCACCGCTGCACACCATGGACACTGTCAACGGTTTTCCTGTAGCCTGCATGTTGTTTTTGCAATTATGCAGATAATGTTTGCATTATTGCAACCACTAGTCCTGCTGTCAAAATATTTTCTACTGTCATATCAATACATTATCATTTTTGGTGAGTTGGCCTGATTTTTGCCTGATAGGTAGCAGTCTGTTTTGGCATACTTTCCGGCTGATCACTTTTCTAGGGATATTAACATGCATCTTCTCGTTCTTGGGTTCATCACTCTCCTTGTCGGTACTTTGATAGGGACTGTCGGGGTAGGGGGTATTCTTCTGATTCCAGCACTTGGCTCCTTTGCTGGTCTGTCAACACATGTATCTATGGGTACTGCACTGTTCAGTTTTATCTTTACAGGTATACTGGGTACCTATCTGTATCAGCGGAGAGGCAGTATTAATTGGGAAGTAACAATACCTCTTTGTTTAGGTGCATTGTTGTTCGGATATGTTGGATCTCTTACGAATGCAAACACATCAGTACGAAGTTTAAATCTTCTTCTTGCTGCTGTTATTATATTTGCTGGAGTATATGCTCTCAAACCACACACGGGCATTATCAGCTCAGATGGTAAGGGAAAGCTCAATAGATTTATTCTATTACTGCTGATTGGATCAATGGTTGGTTTTGGTTCTGGATTAACCGGTGTTGGAGGCCCGGTCTTATCTGTACCTATTATGGTTGCTTTCGGATTTCATCCTCTCACCTCTATTGCTGCCAGCCAGGTGGTGCAGATTACGGCTGCATTATCTGGAAGTATTGGAAACTTCAGACATGCATTTATCGATTTTTCCGTTGCCTGGTGGATCACTCTTATAGAACTGCTTGGTGTTTCTATAGGGGTATACCTTGCACATACTGCATCAAGCTCTCTGTTGAAAAAGATTGTCTCAATCGTTTGCGTTATTGTCGGTAGTTATATTTTTCTACGTTCATGGTGAACCATTTAAAAAACGTAAAGGAGGAAAACATGTCCATTATTTTAAATGAACGGCCAGTATTTATGATTGGAGCGGAGCGCTCAGGAACAACTCTGGTCATGGCTCTTTTAGGTTGTCATTCACGTATCGCTGTGCCTGAAGTTGTGTGGTATTACCCGCGTTTTTATCCGTACCTGCATACCTATGGTGACCTTTCCCTTGAATCGAACTTTCGCACTCTGGCCACGGAAATGGTTTTTGGCCTGAAAACTCCCTTCTGGGGGATGCAAGTGAACCCCCGTACCATTGTTGATGAGGTGATCGAGCTGGCACCGGAGCGCAGCTTTGCCGGTCTGTATGCCGGCATGCATCTGCGCTTTGCAAACTATGTGAACAAACCCCGCTGGGGAGAAAAAACACCGCACAACCTCTACTTTACAGGCCCCATGCACGAGCACTTTCCCAATGCTCAATTTATTTACATTACCAGAGATGGCCGTGATGCAAGTGTTGACTATATGGAATCTTCCTTTGGTCCCACAAACATTTACTGTGCCGCTCATTCCTGGAAGCGTTGCTGGAATGCAGTTAAACAGTGGCGCCAACCCTTACAGGACAAGGGTCTGTGGCTCGATGTTCGCTATGAGGATCTGGTAAGGCATCCGGAAGAGGTCATGCGTGCGGTCTGTACTTTCCTGGATGAGCCCTTTGAAGAAGCCATGTTTGATTTTTACAAAACAGATCTGGCCAGGGCACGGGGCGCCTCTCGCGATCATGCCCCACTGGGACATTCGATCAGTGATAAGTACGTGGGTATTTATAAAGATCTGCTCAGTCAGCGTGATCAGCGGATCTTTGCAGCTGTTGCCGGGAAAGAGTTGGAGGAGGCCGGCTATAAAAACGATGTCTCACCCGAGATGCCCGAACCGCACATAATCGAAAAATACATCAATTTTGACAGCCGTATCCGTGCAGCAACCCTGGACGGCTTTGAAGGCCATATTGTCTATGAAAGCTACAATGACTGGCTCATTGATCAACGCAAAGAGCGCTTGAAGAAGGGCATTTGGAAAGAAAGTGACAACCCCCGCCATTTCCCCATTGGAGACCCGGATGAGGAGATGATCATTGGACAAAGGGCCTGGACGCAGTGGAAGCAGCATTTTTGCATTAAACGACGCTATGAGGGAGAAGTCGTCCTCTAGTCTTCGTGTCTGCTTCTTGCCATTCAGGTTTGAAATGTAATTTCAAACCTGAATAAACCTTCTGCATATTTTTAAAAAAGGAATAAAGGAGCACGTTGTGAGCGAAGTGATCTCATCAAGATTTACATCGAAACAGTGGTTCAACATACTGTTAGGGCCGGCCCTGCTGGCCCTGACTGTCAGCCTGCCTCTGTTTGGCCCTGTTGAAGCTCGTTTTGGTTTTGGCATTTTGTTCTGGATGGTCTGGTGGTGGATATCCGCGATCATTGACATCAAGGTAACCTGTCTGGTGCCTATTTTTGTAGCCTGTTTGTACGCGTACATGCCCTTGGGAAAAGTACTTGAAGCTTACGTGCACCAGGAGGCGGCGCTTATTTTTGGAGCCACAGCAATTATTGTAGCCTGGGTGCGGTGGGGTTTCTCCCAACGGTTAGCCCTTAACTTCCTTATGCGTATCAGTGGCAATGTGCGTGCGCAAACCGCAGGGTGGTTTGTTCTTTGTGGTATCATCAGTTTTGTGGTCGGCAACACCACGGTGGCTGCCATGTTTGCACCCATTGCTGTAGCTGCCCTGATGTATTCAGGATTTAAGACAAATGATGACCGCTGGAACTCCAAGGCTGCCTCCAACATCCTTATTGCTGTTGCCTGGGGGGCATCTGTTGGTGGTATGGCAACCCCGCTTGGTGGCGGTCAATCGGTTATCACATACGGTTTGCTCAACAAGTATATCGGCTACCAGATCTACTTTACAGACTGGTCCATTCGTATGATCCCCGTATCGCTTTGTGTTATTGCTGGAGTGGCCGTTCTTATGTACTTCATGGACACGGATATGGACCGTTTCAGCGGAACCAAGGAGTATTATAAACAGGAGTTGGCCAAGCTGGGCCCCATGAGCTATGAGGAAAAAATCTCCCTGGGAGGTTTTGTTGTTGCTATCGGTCTGGCTCTTCTTGAGCCGGTATATGCCTCCTACACCAGGGAATCTCCCTTTTTTGGCTGGCTCAATCCAACCAAAATATTTTGTATGATTCCCATGTTTCTTTTCTTTATGCCTTCCAGATCTGTTCCGGAAGAGAATATTCTTTCAACCAGTGCCTTGAAAAAATTCTTTCCCGTCACCATCTTGTTCATGTGGCCGGCATCTGTAGCTTTAAGTAAAATTATTTCAGGAACAGGCGCATCCACTGTTTTTGCAGGATGGATAACACCGTTTCTTAACATCAATGACCTGATGTCCATTGCTGCCTGGACAATAACCGGCAATGCTCTGTCCCAGGTGACTACAGACACTGCTGCTGCTGGAGTTATGGTCCCCCTGGCCATTGAAAGCATGAATAATTGGCGAGGACTTGATTTTGGATCTGTGGCCTGGATCTGGGTAACGGGATCAGCTGTTAGCTGGAGTTATGCTGTGGCTTCAGCTACAGGTGCTCAAGGGATTGTTGCGGGCTATGGCGCTAACCTGCGGACTATGTTTATATGGGGGTTAGCTGCTGCTGCGGTTTCTGTGATTATAACCATTGCCTTTTTTTATGTTGCTATAGTTTTGCTGGATGCAAGTTTTTATACTATGCCGCCGGCAGTGTAATACATTCACCAAGAGTCACCACAGAAGAGCATCAACTTCAAAAAGAATGCCCTCATGCGGTGACTCTGTTTTTTAACACTCAAATAATCATGAGGGCCCATGATGAAGGAACAGTATGGCTTTCACGTGGATGTTGAAAAATGCACCGGCTGCAAGACCTGCCAGGTGGCGTGCAGATCTTTGAAAGAATCTGAAACAGGTAAATTTTATCGTCGCGTCTATGAATACGCTGGTGGCAGCTGGCAGGAAAACAGCGATAAAACCTGGCATCAGGATGTTTTTGCTTACCATGTCTCCATTAGCTGCAACCACTGTGATGAACCCATTTGTGTCCGTGTTTGCCCGACTACAGCCATGCACAAAGACGAAAAAACAGGGATTGTCCTGGTAGATCATAAAAAATGCATAGGCTGCCGGTACTGCGAGTGGGCCTGTCCCTATGGAGCTCCACGGTTTGATTCCCAGCGTGGACAAATGACCAAATGTGACGGCTGCATAGACAGGTTAAACAGGGGAGAGCAGGCCATGTGTGTTACAGCGTGCCCGCTTCGGGCTCTGGATTTTGGTCCTGTGACCAAAATGCGAGAGAGATACGGGCTTCAAGATGAAATCGCCCCTTTACCGGAAAAAAAATATACCAGCCCCAACTTAGTCATCACCGGCGGCAGACATGCCCGGTCGGCCTTGAGCAAAGATGGCACTGTGCTCAACAAAAAGGAGTTCTGATTATGCATCAAATACCCCTTGTTTTTTTTACTGTGCTCGTTCAGGCAACCACTGGAATATTGTTTTTTTCAGGTATTAAACAGTTTCGATCAGCAGACAAAGCACCATGGGCCAACAGTATGACACTACAGATAATTTTGTGGGTCTTATTTCTATCAGGTTCACTGGCCTCTTTTTTGCACCTGGGCAAACCCAGCAACGTTTTTAATGTCTTGCAGGGAATTAAAACCGGGTCACCTTTAAGCCTGGAAGTGGTCAGTGTGGCTGTTTTTGGAGCTCTGCTGCTGATCTACAACGTCTTAACCTGGAAGAAAACGCAGATTCAAAAATACAATGTTCTTCTTGGAACAACTGTTTTTGCTGGTTTGGTCCTCTGTTATGCCATCTCAAGAGTCTATACCTTGCCGACTGTTCCTGCATGGGATTCTGCCTGGACAACCATACAGTTTTTCATGTCGGCTCTGGCTCTGGGAGTAGCAGGTTTCTTATTTATCCACAGTCGGAAACAGGAAGAAGATTTTTTAGAATCAATGAAGATATGGATCATTGTTGCCATAGGTATCCTCTTCCTGCTTATGGTTACTATTGTTTTGTATAATAAATGGGCTGGGAATCTTGTTGTACAATTTGATGTTAACACCCATGAATGGATCTTGATTATCATACGACTTGTTTTATTGGCTGTAAGCATTTCATTGTTAATAATAGCATTGGAAAAAGATATTTACTCGTCATGGTTGATGTATACATTCATTTTCTTGTGTGTGTTTGGGAGTGAGTTATCAGGCAGGATATCTTTTTACAATATGCAGAAAATTTCCGGGATGTTACAGATTTTTGCGTACTAAAGGACGAGGTCGATTATGAAGAGTAAAAAAAATAGTCAAGTCCAACCTATATGCACCTTCTATAGGTAGACGCGAATTTATGAAATTGGGTCTTCTCCTGGGTACAGGAGCTTTTGTAGACCTGTACGGTCTGCCATCCATTGCCGGTAATATTCCTGCAGGTGAAAAAACAGTATGGTCCAACTGTTGGGCACATTGCCATTGTAGTTGTCTGTTAAAAATGGTCGTGGAAGGAGATAGAATTAAGCGCGTGGAAACAGATGACATGGGTGATGACACCTTTGGTATGCATCAGACCAGGGCCTGTCTTCGCGGACGCTCTCTGCATAAGCGGACCTATGCCCCTGACCGTATCAAATATCCCCTGCGTCGTGTCGGTAAACGAGGTGAAGGTAAATTCGAGCGTATCACCTGGGAAGAAGCATATGAAGAAGTGCATTTGCGACTAAAGAATATCATTGCTACATATGGAAATGACTCAATCTTTTGTCGGATCGGCTACAATAGCATTCCCGGCCCCTATCATTTTGTGGAGCGTTTTCTCAATTCCATAGGGGGGCATGTTGAGGCGCATGGCAACTACAGTAACGCTCAAATTAATGAAGCCGTCAAGCTCACGTATGGTGGACATTTTAATGATTCTTCCCCCATGGAAATGGCCTTTAGCGACCTTATTGTGCTTTTTGGAGATAACCCGGCTGTAACGCGCATGAGTGGCGGGGGCGGAACCTATCTGTATCAGGTGGGCAAAAACAAAAGCAAGGCACGGACCATTATCATAGATCCCCGTTACACTGAAACCGCCTGTGGTCGTGAAGACCAGTGGATTCCCATTCGACCCGGCACTGATGCTGCTTTGGTGGAAGCCGTTGCCTATGTTTTGATCACTGAAAATCGTGTGGATGAGGGGTTTTTACGCACACACTGCTATGGTTATGATGCTGAAGAGGGTGATCCGGAAAAAGGCATTCCCCCTTTACCGGCCCATCTGGGATATAAAGCTTATATTCTGGGTACTGCACCCGGTGAAACGCCCAAAACCCCCGAATGGGCCGCGCCGATCTGTGGTGTGCCTGTGCAGACTATAGTCCAGCTGGCCCGTGACATTGCGAATGCCCGGGCTCCTTTTATTGCCCAGGGCTGGGGCTTGCAACGACAGGCTGCTGGAGAACAAAACAGCCGTGCCGTGTGCATGCTGCCTATTTTGGTGGGTAAATTGGGTATGCGTGGAACCTGTAATGGTGCCAACGCCTTTTCTGCACCGGAAAGCAACATGGTAATGATGCCTTTTGGTGACAACAAAGTAAAAGCCAAAGTTCCTTGTTTTCTCTGGCCCCAGGCTGTTCTTGACGGCAAAAATATGACTGCGAAAAAAGATTGTATTCGCGGAGCGGATGGTCTGAAAACCGATATTAAATGTGTGGTCCAGTACCAGGGTAACTGGCTCCTCAATCAGCATGGAGGTACCAACCAGTTGGCTGAACTTTTACGTGATGAGAGCAAGTTGGAATTCATCTTCATCATGGAAAACCACATGACCGCCAGTGCCAGGTATGCAGATATTCTGTTGCCTAGTATCACCTGGCCCGAAAATTCCCGCTATAATGTCTATGGTACCTATGCTGTTTATGCTGAACCCGTGGTAGAAAGGCTTTTTGGCTGTCCTCACCCTTATGATGTGTTCACAGAATTGGCCCGACGTTTTGGCGTTGAAAAGCAGTTTACAGAAGGTCGTACCTGGGATCAATGGCAAGATCATCTGTATGTGCAAACCAGGGAAAAAAGCCCTAATCTTCCGCCCATCGAAGAACTGAAAGCCAAAAAAGCCATACGCTTGCCCTATGACCCTGATGAAGAACGATTCGGCATGAAAAAATTCCGGCAGGATCCTGGCGCAAACCCTTTGAAAACACCTTCAGGGAAAATTGAAATATACTCTTTGGAACTGGCTCAAAGGGCACAAACCTGGATAATGCCTGAAGGGGAAAAACTTACCCCTCTCCCGCAATACTGTGAAACATGGGAAGGGTACAGCGAAACTGGTAAATCCCAATATCCCTTACAATTTATCAGTTACAAACCGCGTTCCAGGGCACATTCCACCTTTGGCAATATACCCTGGTTACAGGAAGCAGTGGAAGATTGCCTGCATATCAACCCCATTGATGCCCAGGCCAGAAACATCCGGCAGCATCAACTGGTGGAGGTTTTTAATGATCGGGGAAAAATTCATGTGCCGGTTCGTATTACCCCGCGAATCATGCCTGGAGTTGTCGCTAAAGCAGAAGGTACACAGTATTCCCCTGACACCCGAGGGGTGGATACAGGGCACTGCGCCAATACCTTGACAAAACTTGGCGGACGCTCCCATGTGGTCAAAGCCAATGCCGTGAACACCTGTTTAGTGGATGTCAAAGCTGTTTAAGATACAATATCAGTGCCACCGGATGCCCATTATTCGGTCATCCGGTCACTTTTTTTCAAGGTCAGATCAATCAATTAAGGCCCCTGCACACCGCCCCTCCGAAGGGGTGAACAAGGACCGTCCATGTTGACAGTAGAACAAGCCCATGGCGCAGCATTTTTTGCCCGTCTTTTTTCCAGTCTCTATATCAATCCACCCGGCCTGGAGCTTGTACAGGAATTAGCTCAACAGAATCTGGCCAGTCAATGGCCCTTTGCACATGATCAACACAGCGTGGATGTCTTGATGCATTTGCATGCAGAACTTGAACAGGAAGCGAGCCTGTCTGCACTGCAAGGAACCCTGCAGGAGGAACATCTGAATTTGTTTATCGGGCTGGGCATGCCTCAGGTTCCTCTCTGGGGAAGCGTCTACCTGGATAAAGAGAATTTACTCCTGGGGCCATCATGTCTGGCACTCGAATCTTTCTTGGCTCAGGCAGACCTTGTCTGCACCCTGCATGCGAGAGAACCTCTGGATCATCTGGGGCTGGTTCTTTCTGCCCTGGCGGTATTTCTGGAACGATTTTGTAACGATACAGTTACAAATGAAGGCACTGCTCAGGTCCTTCGGGATTTTTTGGGAATGCATATAAACACATGGGTCTATCGTTGTTTAGAGTTGCAGGAAGAGCTGGCCCGATCATCTTTTTACCAGGCTCTGGGCAAGTTGACCAAAAACCTGTTTGTCCATCTTTCCGAAATATTTCAAGCGGAAAGAATTGAGAAAAAACTCTACTATTAACAGGCTGTAAAAGAAAATTTACCCGAGCCATAACAACCCAAATATGTATACCAATGGGGAGGTGTTTTGGGGAAAAGCTATAAATTTGCCTTTGTTTCAAATTCTGAAACCATCAGTAAGGTTGTCTACAGGCATGCGACTTCTCAGGGTATATCAATGGTTGTTCGCCTTGCGACCATGGAAGACGCCTTACCTGTTGCTCAAGAGCTTATAGATGCAGGGATAAATGTTATCCTTGGTGGTGGCGGGACAGGAAAACTGTTACGCCAGCAACTCAAACAGCCTGTTGTAACCATCAGTCGTACGCATTTTGATATTCTGCGCACCCTGTTCAGAATTCGCCATGCGGCTAAGTATGTTGCTATTACCTCGTATGGAGAGATAACCGAAGGGCTGAATCTTTTTGCAGATCTGCTTAACATCCGTATAAAACCCATTGTTTTTCACTCCACACAGGAATTAACAGACGGCATTTCACAGGCAATAGACAGTGGTGTTGACTATGTGATTGGAGGTGGAATCTGCATGGAAACAGCCCGGGAGATGGGATGCAGAGGATCTACCATTATTCCGAGCTCAAAAGTAATCCAGCGTGCCCTGGAAGAGGCGGTCAATATAGCCGAATCTCAACATAGCAGTCAAAAACATGCCGCCTGGCTTGAAGGAGCCCTGGATTCTTTGCATGAGGGAATAGTTGGTGTTGATGAAGCAGGAACGATCCTGTTTAGCAACACTAAAGCCGCTGATTTCCTGAATACAGATCAAAAGAATGAGGGCTCAATATTTACTGATTTTCTGAATGTAATACAGATAGATCAGGTGCTCAGAAACGGAGAATATATTCCAGATAATATATGTTCGTTTGATAACCGCAGTTTTGTGACCAATATTCGCCCTATTCGCATAAACAGTGATATTGACGGGGCCATCGCAGCATTCCGACCAGCAACATATCTGCGCACCATTGACAGTAAGTTACGTAAGCATGTTAAGAATCGTGGATTTACTGCTAAATATACTTTTACTGATCTGATTGGCCAGAGTGCAAACATGCGTGCATTGCGCAAGCGTTCACAACGTTTTGCACAAACAGATGCCAACATCTTCATTCAGGGGGAAACCGGAACCGGGAAAGAACTTTTAGCCCATGCCCTGCATAATGCAGGATCTCGGGCTCATGAGCCTTTTGTTGCCGTCAACTGTGCCGCCCTCCCTGACAGCCTCCTGGAAAGTGAGCTTTTCGGGTATGAAGAGGGGGCTTTTACAGGTGCACGAAAGGGAGGAAAGGAAGGATTATTTCTCCTTGCCAATAAGGGAACCATCTTTCTTGATGAAATAGCAGATATCTCTGCCTTGCTGCAAGTACGACTGCTGCGTGTTTTAGAATCTCAGGAAATATTTCAGGTTGGCGGGGTCAGAGTAATCCCTATTTCTGTCCGTGTTGTAAGCTCTTCCTGGAAAAATCTTGCTCGGGAAGTACAGGCCGGCAGATTCAGAGCCGATCTGTACTATCGTCTGACAACCTTGAATGTGCAGATCCCTCCTCTGCGTGACCGCGTAGAAGATATACCGGAGATCTGCGGTGTACTGCTTCATCGTCTGGGCTTTTCTTCACACCTTCTATCCCCTGCAGAATATTCACTGCTGAGCACATATGCATGGCCGGGAAATGTCAGAGAGCTTGCTGCCCTGCTGCATCGGTATGTGCTTCTCAAACAGGATGAAGAGCCCAACAGCAACCTTCTGGCAGAACTGCTGCAGGAACTTATTGATTCTTCTGCACAGTTGACCGCCACCCCCAATACAATGGGGGCAGAAAGTTCACTCCTTGTAAATGTATCGTTAAAGCAGCAAGTTGAACGCCATGAACGTAAAATCATCCGCCAGACTCTTTTAAAGAATAATCAGAATAAAAGTCTCACCGCACAACAGCTGGGCATCAGTGAACACACTTTGTGGCGTAAAATGAAGGGTGAATAAAAAACAACACGAGTTGACTGATTCCTGCTAAACAGGTGCAAAACAGCGATAAACGATCAGGATTCGCAACAACGACAGACAGTTTTGTCCATCTGATGCGACAACTTTCCAGTTAGCGCAACAAACATCGGCAGCATCCGCAGATAGAGATCGGAAATTCCAGTGGTTTGTCGTAGTCTCAACTTGCAAAAATGCGATGCTGTGATAGGGTAACTTTCTCAAAACAGTTATCGCCTTCAGCTCCCTTCCCTTAATGTGGTGTGAATAAAATTATGCCGGCTACCCTGATCAGTGGTGTTGCTATTGCTGCCACCATCCGTGACGAAATAAGCATTGAAGTCAGTCGCCTTAAAGATCAGCACAGCCTGATCCCCGGGCTGGTGACCATCCTGGTTGGTGATGATCCGGCCTCACAGTCCTACGTCCGTGCTAAAAATGCGACGGCACGTGTTCTCGGCATCCACTCTCAACAGATCACCTTGCCTGCACACACCAGTGAAAGTGAACTGCTGCAGCTCGTGCACACCTGTAACCGCGATTCTGTTTTCCATGGTATCCTGGTGCAGTTGCCATTGCCGTCTCATATAAACGAGGCCAACATCCTCTTTGCCATCTCTCCGGAAAAGGATGTGGATGGTTTTCATCCGGTCAATGTCGGCAAGCTGATGCTTGGTGAACCCTGCCTTCTTCCCTGTACGCCGCAGGGTATCCTTGAGTTGCTGGAACGGACGAATATCAGTACATCCGGTGCCGAAGTCGTGATCGTGGGGCGATCAAACATTGTGGGCAAGCCGATCGCAAACCTGATGCTGCAGAAACGACCGGGCGGTAACGCCACTGTTACGGTCTGCCACACCCGGACCCGCGATATGGCTTTTCATACCAGGAGAGCCGATATCCTCATTGTTGCCGCCGGAGTTGCCAACATGATCAAGGCCGAACATATTAAAGAGGGCGCGGTTGTCATTGATGTGGGCGTCAACCGAATCGGCCAAACCGCCGGCGGCAAGGCCATCCTGGCCGGCGATGTTGATTTTGCTGATGTGGTCAATAAGGCCGGATCTATAACTCCGGTACCGGGCGGGGTTGGACCTATGACCATTACCATGCTCATGAAAAATACCGTACAGGCTGCCAAGCAGGCTGTTGGCCTGTTGTAACCCAACGTTCAAACCATGATGCATTATGAAGACAGATAAAAAGGTGTGCAACACGTGCGGCGGTAGTGGTGAAATAGGTTTTTTTCAGGGTGAAAGCCGGTTTTTCGTGACCCGCGAAGAGTGCCCGGCCTGCTGTGGAGTCGGCTCTGTTTTTGAAGATTCACCTGATCCGGATATTCAATCCACTGCGGAAAGTGAGGAGGGCGGAGAAAATGGGGGATGATCAGCTGCTCGATCTGTGGGAACTATTAGGCTCAATTGAAGAGGATCAGGCGTATCAGGTGCTGACGCATCTTTTTGTTCGTTTTGAAGATCGTTGTAAAAATGATCCTGCTGATGCGCCGGCAGCGCTCTTTTTTGAACAGCTGGCACTTGTGATTGCGCAGGTACAGTCTTGTAATGTCAATCGTCGTTAAAATCAACGCAACACTCTGTTGTACTGACAATGAACTCCCGATATTTTTCTGATATACGCCATCTGCTGCGGTCTGTTTTCTCTGTTTTTATGATGACAACCATTGGAGCGGTGCCCTGGGTTTGTGCTGATCAGCTTGAGGACTGTATGCGAACCCAGCTGGGAACAGCTTCAGACACCATGACAGTCGGCGAGTTACGCCAACACTGCCTGTCGAGCATACAAACGGATGAACAGACAGTCCCTGAAGTGCCGGGAGCCGTTGAAAAACGACTTGTTCAGGAGCAAAAAAATATATTCCGGCCCTTCAGCATTATGCCTCACAGGCCCAACTATATTCTGGCCTTTGTTTACAATTCGCACGGATATAACTCCTCCTACCATCAACAGAGTAAGAACGACGATTCTTATGCATTTGACTGGATCGAGACACAGTTTCAGATCAGCATTAAGACACCACTGATGGTAGGGCTGTTTGACAATACCATGGACGTGTATGCTGCCTACACAAATCATAGTTTCTGGCAGGTGTACAACAGGGATATTTCGTCACCCTTTCGTGAGACGAACCATGAACCAGAGGCATGGGTGCAGTTTAAACCCGGCTGGGAAGCGTTTGGTATTGTCAATTCCAGCAACTCTTTTGGTATTAACCATCAGTCCAATGGGCAGAGCGGTGAACTCTCACGCAGCTGGAACCGTCTTTTTGCTGGCATGACGTTTGAAGTAGGGGATCTGGGCCTCACCTTTATGCCATGGTATCGAATACCAGAAGGCACAAACAGTGATGATAATCCCGACATCACCAGATATTTGGGGCATTATGAGATCAGTGCCGCCTATAAATGGGATGACCATACCTTCAGCCTCATGACCCGGAATGCACTGGAATCTGATTTCCAGCGAGGAACATTGCAGGTGAGCTGGAGTTTTCCTTTTGGCAACTGGCCGTTTTTACGCGGCTATGTTCAGTACTTCACAGGCTATGGTGAGAGTCTAATCGACTATAATCACTATGTTAATCGTATCGGCATCGGCGTGTCGTTGGTTGACTGGTTGTAATGTGCTGTTCAACCTGCAAATTTTTCCTGTTGGCAGATAGTCCGCCAATCCGTCTCTTTGGTCCATATCGTGACCGCCAAAGCTCTCTTGATCAATTCAACTGGTGCCGAAACAGTTGAGTTGCTGGTATACCAATAGGGAACAGCCAGACCGCTTACCTTCTGGGCATTTAGCTGAATAGCTTTTTTAGGATGATGAAGAGAGCTGGCTCCGGGAAGACTGTTCTCTCTCAAAGTGGCTGTTGGCTTCGCTATGCGACGGCAGGGTAGAGGGGGGTAGTTGGCTTGGACAGGGGCTGTATCGATGGGGTTGATACGGAAGAAGAGGTGTGTTGTTGATCGCCCTGTAATTGTGCTCTCTTTCCAGTGTGCGGACTTTTTCTGTTGTTCATGTTTTTCTGCAAAGAGCGTCAGGTTCGCTTTCGCCATGACGCTCTTTGCAGGTGGTTGTGCTTTGATGCCGCAGCCAGGAACTGGCCTTCTACAATCTGTTGTGACAGTTGATTGGATTTTGCTTACCGGATCGCGCGATTCACCCTACTTTCCACCCTTTTCTATACGCAACGTTTTGGACGTTGCGAACCATTTTTGTGCATTACCAGGGTCATCCTTTTTACCGTAGGGCAGATACCAGACCTCAACATCGACGATAAAGTCATTGGCAATAATATTTCTTAGAATCTTTCCGTCTTTCTCGCCTTCCGTGTATACCGGAATCGTGAACTCTTCTTTCAGGGTTCGAAGAGGAGGTATGCTGGTGTCACGAATTAATCCACTCTTTTCGTACGGTCCCCGACCCATCTTATCACCCCGACCCATTTGCTGTGGAATCGGCATGAAAATTTTTTCTTCAGAATAAAATTCCTTTCCATCTTTTGTTTTTGCGGTCACATACAGTGCCACTCGGTTTGGGGTCGGTCAGCCATCGGGAATAGCATGGCCGGCTTTGTTGGTCAGTTCGACTATGACATGCGCCTCTGGAGTTGTTGTTGTCACGTCGCGCCATTGATATGCCTTGGCTTCAACATGAACATCCAGGGCCATTTTCACCATTTCCTGAGCACGATAACTTTGGATATTGTGACCCAGCCCACTTTTTCTCATGTGGCACTCCTGACAGGTCTCTTGGCCGCCATCAGGAATATAGGTGTAGAGGTGAATTCCGTAGAGTGTGGCACACTGGGTAGGGTTCTCGAGCTCAAAATTTGGCCCTAAACCATGACACTGTCCACACTGGATGGACTCTTTCATGATTGGGCTTTTTTTCAGGAAAGGATGTTTGTCATCCATATGGACATCATCTTTGCTGCCATACACAACACCTTTTTCCGGTGTCCCATCTGTCCACTTATGTGTGATTGCGTTGCGATTGTGACATACCATGCAACCGATGTTCAATGATTCCAGGGCTTCTTTTGCCTCCTCGTCGTCCGGATCATCCACGTATGCATAAATAGTTTCGACCAGTTCCTTGGCAACACTCTCTTCGGCTTCCTGGAGTTGGGGAAGATGACATTTTGCACACAGCATAAGATGCTTGATCTGCACATCTTCCGGTGTTTTCACTCCTGAGTAGGGCCATTCCTTCAGTCCATTTTCAATGAATGTTTTAAACGTTGCCGCTGTTCTGCCGACTTTTTCAGGGCCGAAGATTGATCGCGCATGGAGTGATTTTTCCCATTCGTCATAAACATTCATATGACAATCCATGCATGGAGCCGAATCGTACCGAGCGGCCAGTTCTGCAATTGTTTTTGCCTTGGGCTCTGATGAAGATTCTGTTGTCTTCGTAACGATCGGGACGCTGTCTGTGGTTTCAGAAAACACTGTTCCTGAATAATCCAGGAGGCATACTAAAACAAAGACAGTGAAAATCTTTTTATAAAATATCATCCATCCTCCTGTTTTGTTTCGATAAATTATTGATCAGTGTCGTTCACTTGGTGCCTTGTGACACACATCACATTGTGCAAGTAACTTGTTTTGTTTCTGGTGACATCCCAGACATAACCTGTGACTGGCTCGTTTGAGTGTTGCAACTTTTATCGGCAATTCGTTTGTGCTGTTATGACATGTTTCACATTTCTCAATTTTAAATCCAAATTTAGCATCGCTCTTCTTGCCGTCAGGTCCCACGCCGTGATGGCATCCATAGCATTCCAGCCATTGATGTTTTTTGTGAGGTAAGTAGGCCGGCTTGGGGACTTCCTCTACATCCACGGTTGATCGGATAATGACAGATTCCGGTCCTGTATATGCTGGTTGAACAGGAGGTTCGGTGTTATCGGCTGAAACCACGGTTATTTTTTGCAAGCTAAATAAAAAAACGAATAAAAGCAAAAAAACGAATGTTCGGTGCATGCTGAACTTCCTTGTCACGGAACTGTGTTTTTAGAATATTTCTGTTTGTTATCCCGGCTGTTGAGTTGGCCGTGTCTCTTTGCGAGGCTCCGGATTAATAATTTTTTCGTTATATTTTATAAAATATATAGTTGTCAATCAAAACCGTATCCATATGAACAAGTAACATTAATGTTTAGTCGGTACGAAAGCGCGTCAGCTGTTATTAAACCGACTCCTTTTTGAACCATCCTTGAGATTGCTCGATAAGTTGCAGGAATCTTTAATATCTTGTATTTTTTCGTCTCAACGGGTCCGCTGCGGCGGACCATCAACGCCCTGTTGTTTCATCAACAGGAAAATATGACAAATTTATCATCAACCAGACATTTTTTTCTGTCGGCGCATTGAGGATGAAAATCTGTTTTTCATGGAGTTTCGCATAACCATATCCGAAGCCGATCGTGCAGTCATGCGAAATTATTCAGAACAAAGTCGATCCTGGCACACCTTGATCCCAGTTATTTTTTACGTAATTTCACATAGATTGAGAGTAGCTCCAGGTAAATAGCGAATATTTTCCGCCGCTTCACGTAGTGTTTCCAAATAAATTTAGGATAGTCTAAAAAAACACTTGTCAGCGTGTTTATTTTCGCTATATTGAATCTCCCGAAAGAGGAAACCTGACCATGCAAACATCTTGTCGTCGTTGAATGTAGACTCTTCAAATAAAATGAAAGGTAACGAAATATGCATTCGATCTCTTTATCTTCACCCGGATTCAAACGAGGAATATATTCAGTTCAGATGCCCATAGAGGAGGGGCCGGGAGTGCAAAAGAAACTATGGGAGATCCAAAATTGCTATAAATGTTCTCTCATAGGCACCTGTCTCAATCGCCTTGAATTAAGGACATTGGCCAAAAAAAAGGTATTCAGCATCGAAAGCAAGCTCAGTGATTATCAGTTGCATTCACGTTTCATTGCTATTTCCGATCGAACCGATCTGCCCGGGAAGGCCCTGCAAAAATATTTTCAGCGTAAATACAGAACAGCGATCAAGCCCTATCTCAAGGCGGTTTCAGACGAAGAGTTGAAAATCCTTTGGGAGAAAGATGTTGCGGAAGGATGGCTGGACAGTGCCTGGTGGGGCATCCTCAGCCATCCGCATGCATCCGAACAGCTTGTCGCCACGCTGTACAGGGATTTGCATATGCTCAGCCATGATTTTCTGTGTAATTACCGCCCTAGAATGCTGCATGCCCGGCAACAGGAAAATAAAATCCGCCTGCTCGAAGAAGTGCTTGGTTCCGAGCGTCAAATCTACCGGAAAGAAAAGAGAGAACTGATTGCGGATCTTGACCAGGCCAGGAAATTGGCTGCAATCAACAAAGCTTTGATCGATGAAAATCAAAAATGGCGCAACACTGCGGACCGGTTCCACCGGCAACTACGAACAGCTGCATCGGAAGGCACCGATGAGGCCAATGTGCAAAAGATTGCCGACCTTCGACAGATGAACAACTCGCTCTGCGGAGAGTTGGATGAAACGGTCCGAAACTTTGAAGCAGTCAGGCTTGAACGCTCAGCAGCACTTGCACAGGTAGAGGAACTGAAGGCGGCACTGTGCAGGCAGGAGCGACGAGAGGTTGAGCAGGAGCGGGAGATCGAAAGTCTTGAACAGATGCTCATTCATGCCATCCAGGAAGTTTCTTGCGCTAAGTGCAAAGATCATAACACAGAACATTGTCCAGGTTTAAATTTATGCGGAAAAACGGTCCTCTATGTTGGAGGACTGAACAAAATGGTACCACATTATCGTCAGCTGGTGGAGAAATCCGGCGGGCGCTTTCTTCATCATGACGGCGGGGTGGAATGCTCGAGAAGCATCCTGCCAAAACTGCTTAATACGGCAGACGCTGTCTTTTGTCCTCTGGACTGCATCAGTCACGACGCCTGCCAGTGCATCAAGAAAATGTGTAAACGTAATCAAAAGCCATTTGTACTCATGCGCAGTGCCGGGCTTTCTTCCCTGGCTAAAGGGCTGAATGAGATTACCCAGTAACCACAACAATATTAAGAGCAGCCATTGCAAGAGGAGTTCCTGCATGTTCACTTGCGTCACAGGTTGATACAGCCATCACAACGGTGATCTTCACGTCAATGTTGCCGGTTAATACGCCCGGACCGGTGCATGCAGACCATACCGCGGCAGATCACCGGCGCTGGGAACTGGAAAATCTGCACACGGTTGTGACATGACCGACGTTCCCCGCTATCTGAAGAAAACGTACCGCAACAGAGTGACAATGAAGATGTGCTGAGCAGCAATGCATCCCATATCGAGGATCTGCAATAGTTGAAACTTTCCTTTTATTCTTGGCCTTAAGCCTGTCAATCACAGGTTTCTGTGAAACCGGCTGAACAAACCATCATACAACAAAAGCTGATGCTACCGGCTCTTCCCGCCTGAAAGATACGACATCAGTTTGTCTTTTTGGTTCATTTGATCACTGTCAAAGCTTTCTTGATCGATTCAACCGGTGCCGAAACAGTTGAGTCGCCACTATATCAGTGGGAACAGCAGACTGCTTGTCTTCCGGGCACCTGATTGAATATCCTATTTTAGAATAGTGAAGAGATCTTGACCCCGGGAAAACTGTTATCTCTCCCGATGTGGCCGTTGTCTTCCCTGCGGCTGTAGCTGGCTTGGTTGCCTTCCTTCCCACTGTCGTTGTGGTTCTGGTTGTTGTCTGCTCATATCCTGTTGTTGCCGCTGCTGCTCCAGCTGTTGCCGTCTTGTTGTCTCCTGTTGTTGTTGCCGCTGCTGCTCCAGCTGTTGCCGTCTTGTTGTCTCCTGTTGTTGTTGCCGTTGTTGCTCCAATTGCTGGCGCCTGGCCATCTCTTGTTGTTGATTGTTGGTAACGGTCTCATGGCGCTGAACCGGCTGCTGTTGACGCTGCATCTGGTGCCGGCTGGTCTGCCCCTGTCGCACCTCATTGCCGGATGGCCTGACTTCTCCGCGGATGGTAGAGGGTTTTTGCAACGTTTGCCTGCGCTCCTGCACCTGTGGTGAAGTGGCCACTGGTCGGCGTATTTGTTCAGCAGGTTGCTGATAAACGTTTTCGGGTTGTCCTGCCTGCCGGCTCCATGATCGCTGCGGTGGCTGGGTAGTTGACTCAGGCAGGGAGTGTCTTGCAGGAGCTGATGCGGAAGAAGAGGTGGGTCTTTGATTATCTTGTACTTGTGGGCTCTTTCCTGTCTGTACTTGTTGACCAGCAGCAGGATGCCTCTTTGGTTGTTTTTGAGATGAATCAGCTGGTTTTGTTGTGGCACTGCCCACTGCAGGTGATGGTTTTGAAGGAGAGGGGGACCAGGTACGGCTAACAGGTATTGGTCGAGATGTATCAGCTCTATCTGGGGTTATGTTTCGTTCCGATGATCGGTTATTTGCCGGTACGGTCAACTGTCCATGCTGGCGGTTTTCCGGCATAATCGTTTGCTGATTCCGTCCATCCCTTGTGAAAAGTGACCTCTGCCTTTCCTGAGGTTTTATGTACACCTTTGGTGCAGCATATGCCGACCAGGGTTTGGTGGCGTTTTGAGCAGGAACAAGTTTTCCGGTCAGGTGCGGGCTGTTGCCGGGTGGTGTTGACATTGGTGGGGCACCTGTGGTCACTTGCCCCAGCTCGCTGGTAATACGCCCTCGATTAGACGGCGGTGTATTTCGAATAAACTGTTGATTGTTGCGAATGCGGTCAACCACAACATTGTGCGGCCTGCGGTTTATTCTGGTGTCAGTCAAAGTGAAGCGGCGTGTATCAGTATCAAAGTTATGCATCACCGTCCTGTTGATCACCACGGCAGGCTGGTAGGTATTGATGAGAACTGCGCGATTGATATTGCGTTCCAGGTGAGGTGTGTAACGATTTCCCCGGTAGAAATAATCACGGGGGATAATGACCGCCTGGTCAAGATAGCGATAGGTTGACAGGTTCAATGCGGGAACAGCGGTACGTTTGAACACCACGGTGCGTCTTCCCCAGGGATGATGACCATAGTAGACCTCATGAGGTGCTAAAGGGATCCAGCCGATCGAGTGCCCACGGTGTATCCAGCCGACCCTTCCCGGAAACCAGCCAAAGACCGGCAGGAAGCGGGGTGTTGAGATAACAACCCGGCGAACCGGCGGCAGCCAGTACCAGGCATGAAAAGAGTTGATATACACCCAGGAGCCGTAATGGTGAGTCAGATAGCCAAAGGGCTCGTTGGGAATCCAGCAGTGGTCATCATAGTACAGTGACCAACGGCCAACGGTATATGGTTGCCAGTCCGGTTCAACCTTGGTCGGACGCCACATGTTGTGATAATCATCCTCGTAATATACTCGCTCCCAGCGGCCGTTTTCTTCAAGTACATAAGATTCATCCTGGAGAGGTTCCGGCAGATACGATGTGGACGTGTTGCTGTGTAA
Source organism: Desulfobulbus oligotrophicus (assembly GCF_016446285.1). NCBI lineage: Bacteria > Pseudomonadati > Thermodesulfobacteriota > Desulfobulbia > Desulfobulbales > Desulfobulbaceae > Desulfobulbus > Desulfobulbus oligotrophicus. The sequence continues at coordinate 2,426,691 of NZ_CP054140.1, read as the reverse complement.
TCGTTTTGACCAGAGACGATCGCGTTCCTCATTCCAGTCATCCCATACACCATCAACCATGCCGTTGCCCCGGGTTACTTTGTTGCTGACAACGAGTGACGGCCCACCTTCCCTTACCTCGTATTTTTCTTGAGTGGCATGAGCAACAACATCAACAGCACCGTCAATGGCGATTACTTCCATGGAATCATCACCGACATACAGATCAAAAACCGAGCCACCGTATGCTACCACATACCCGAACGGGGTGGTGGTTTTACAGGCCACATCCCGGCTTTTGTTGTATAAACGGCTGGTTCCGGAGGCAATATCCATTGCTGTGACCTCGTCGGACAGGGTCAGCAGTTGCACTTGACTGTACTCTCCGACCCGTAACCAGGTCCTGTTTGGAAGAATGAATTCAGCCTTGCTGTTTTCCCCGGAATACAGAGCATCCTGCAGGCCAAAGGGCGCATCTTGGACAGTCATGACCCAGTCTTTGTCTTCTGTGACGTAGCGGAGCAGTTTACCTTCCACAAATGAAATACGGCCAACAAGGATATCGTTTGGCTCTGTTACAGCTTCCACAGCTCCGGATACCAGCAGGGTGGCCATGAAAACAAAAAGAGTATGTATGAAACCGTATAAAATGGTACGCATAGATCCAATCCTGTAAGGTGAAGAGCTTGTCGTGAGCGTCAGTGAACGTAGCGCGTACGTCCAAAAGGGTGGAAACAGACCGTGTACATTTTAAGGATTTATTTTCGAGTTGGCAATGAACGGCCGACTGTGATCTGCGATTGAAGTATTCGCATGCTGTCCGTGCGGCTCTGCAGGAAGGTGTTGTCGTATGATGAAAATAAAGGGTACTGCACTGATTGTTGACAAAGTTGTACCTTACCTGTCGACAGACAGTAACTTTTCCGTTGGGCAGTGTGTGGCTTTTGAGCATTGACCATACACTGCACTTCGCACCAGTCATGGTGGACTCATGTATATCAATGTGAAAAACAGTCTTAAATCTGCAAGAACAAGCGCTTTATTGATTTTAAAATTTGTTGTACCGTTGCACATCCTTGCTGATATTCTTCTGTATACCGGTACCCTCACGCCTCTTGCCTTTTTGTTTACACCGGTCACCAAACTGCTCGATTTGCCGGGAGAAGCGGCAATGGCCCTGATCAGCGGTGTTTTGCTCAATATTTATGCAGGAATTGCCTTTGCTGCACCCCTTGAACTGACACCCTATCAATGGACAGTGCTTGCCGTGTTTCTTGGTGTGTGTCATTCGATGATTGTCGAATCTGCCATCATGGCCAAGCTGGGTATATCTTATGGCTACTCCATTATTCTCAGGGGAGTGGGGGCCTGTGTAACGGTTCTGCCGGTGTTATGGATGCCGACCTCTTTTTTTAAAACAGGAGAACAGGCTCAGACGATTACACTGCCGTATCATGATTCGTTTCAGCAGATGCTTGTACATTCGGCGAGTAGTGCTTTTGTGCTGTCATGCAAGATCATAGTACTGATCAGCGTCATCATTGTCGTTATGGATGCAGTGAAAGCAAGTTCATGGGTGCAACAGCGTCTGGCCAAAGTGAACACCTCCTTTTCCATTATCGTTGGTCAACTGCTGGGCATTACCTACGGCGCCGGTATTTTGATTCGTGAAACCACTCAGGGGACTCTGAGTCGCAAGGACATTTTTTTTATCAGCACTTTTCTGATGATTTGCCATTCACTTGTTGAAGATGTGTTGCTCTTTGTTCTTTTTGGTGCCAACTATTGGGTTATAATAGGTGTTCGTTTCACAGCAGCTCTTCTTATCAGCTGCACTCTCCTGCAGGTCTTTCGGGTGGTGTCCATTGACCGTGTTGTTCGTTCTTGATAAGAGCGGTATCAGACACAAGGTGAATCTGTACAACTTTTAAAATCTCCACTTTTCAGGAATCAATAGTGTCGATTCATACCCCCCTTCATTCACATGGCACCTTGAGCAAAATCTATTTCTGTACAGTCATCACCTTCTGTTCACTGTATGCGGCTCAACCGATTCAGCCGGTTTTTCAACACGAATTTTCGCTGACTTCCTTTCAGGCCATCCTGTTCACAACCTTAATGATGCTGCCGTTGGGTTTTGCTCCCATGTTCTACGGTGTTCTGCTGGAGAGGTTATCGGCCAGACTGATCGTGAGAACTGCGGTCCTTTTCCTCGGTGTCCTTGAACTGGTGTTCAGTCTGACCAATAATTATTTTGTCTTACTTGCCCTTCGAGGACTGCAGGGATTGGCCATACCGGCCATTCTCACCTCATTGGTCAGCTACATATCGTTTACCGCCAGTCGTGAAGATGTACAGGCTGCAATTGCCCGCTACATTGCGGCGACTATTTTAGGAGGATTTCTCGGTCGCTTCCTGTCCGGACTGTTCACTGATCTGTTTGGCTGGCGTTTTTTCTTTTTTTTGCTGGGCGTGCTCTTGCTGTGGAGTTTTTTTCTTCTTCGTACCCTGGAGAAAGACGCTAACTTAGAGTACAGCCGTCCTTCAGGGGCCGAGGTCATTGCGTTGGTCCGGCAGCCTCAATTTTTCTGGTTGTACTGCACAATTTTTTCAGTCTTTTTTGTCTTTGCCGGGTTACTCAACTTTTTGCCTTTTCAGTTAAAGGCGATCAATCCCTCCTTTCGTGAAACAGGTATCGGCTTCATGTACTTCGGTTATGTGATGGGTATACTGGTTTCGCTTAATGTCCGTTGGCTGATCAGACTGTTTGGTTCGGAAACCAAGGTGGCCATGAGCGGGCTTTTTTTGTATATCTTCGGCATACTCGGGTTTATGTTGCCGGATCACCGCACCATGTTTATTGCCATGTTTGTCTTTTGTACCGGCATGTTCATGGCCCATTCCCTGCTTTCAGGTTATATCAACACGTTGGCTAAAAGCAAAAAGGGGATAGCCAACGGTGTTTATATCTCCTTTTATTATCTTGGGGGGACCATAGGTTCATTTGCCCCGGGGGTATTCTACGAGCATTTCGGCTGGAGGGTTTTTCTGGGCAGCCTGATTGTCATGGTATTCGGTGCTATATTTTGTCTGCAACGATTGCGATGGACTGTTGCTCAAATCGGTTCTCAACCGACAGGAGAGCCCTCTGAACAGCCGGACACTATCCATGATTAAATATTTCAAGCTGTCTTTGCAGAGAATTGGCAGATCGTTCATCTCTGTGCAAAACGCCGTCTGAACGAACCGTCCTCCCGGCGTTCTGCTGCACATCCGTAAAGAGGACGGCTACTTGCTTTTGATCTGTATCCAGTACTGTTCGTACAGTTTCATCGTCTTTTCATCAAGACTGTCGAGGAATTCACCGCGAGCGGAATCTTCGGCAGGGGGATACACAATAGGATTATTCATCATCTCTTCGGGCAGGTGTTCAGAGACTTTGGCGTTTGGCGAAGAGTAACCGATGGACCGGCTTAAAAAAGCGGCGACCTTCGGCTGAAGAATATAGTCGATAAAACGGTGTGCAGCGTCAATATTGACTGCCCCTTTAGGTATACAAAAACTATCGAGCCAGAGGCTGAACCCTTCTGCTGGATACGTATATAAAATCATACTGTTTTCTTTGTTGGCAATGAACGCTTCGCCATTCCACATCACTCCCGCCGCAACCTCACCGGATAAAATTGCCTGTTTCGGGGAATCCGAATCAAAGACTCGAATCGACGGCTTCAGTAATCTGAGTTTTTCAAAGGCCTGTTGCAAGTGCTCCGGATCTCTTTCATTGATGGAATAGCCAAGTGTTTTAAGGCCAATTCCAATCACTTCGCGAGGGTCATTGGGCAGGAGCAGCCTGCCTTTTAATTCAGGTTTCCAGAGGTCTGCCAGTTTTTGAACTGTTTGAGCAGGAAGTAGGGCGGTGTTGATTGCCAGGGCTGTTGAACCCCACATGTAAGGGATTGAATACTTGTTGCCCGGATCAAAAGACTGGTTGACAAACTGAGGGGCAATGAACTGAAAGTTGCTGATTTTATCGACATCGATCGGGTTGAGCATACCTTGACGTCGCATCAGACCAACATAATCTGAGGACGGGACAATGAGGTCATACCCTTTTCCCACCAGCTTGATTTTGGCATACATTGCCTCGTTGCTGTCATAGGTGGCAATGTTGACACGGATACCGGTTTCCCTGGTAAAGTCTGCCAGCACCTCATCGGGCATGTACTCAGACCAGATAAAAAGGTTCAGCACTTTATCTGCACTCAAACTGGTGGAAACAGCTGCCATGAGCATGAAAAGAATCAGGCATGCCGAAGTAAGAAACGTTTTCATGTTTTTTCCTTGAGTAATTTTCGGGTAAGAACCAATGCGGTTGCCGTGATGATCATCAGCACCACGCACAGTGCATTAACATCGGGTTTAATGCCAAGGCGCACCATGGAGTAGATACGTAGCGGTAAAACTTCATAATCCGGGCCGGTCGTAAAGAAACTGATAATGACATCGTCAAGAGACAGGGTGAAGCTGAGCAACCAGCCGGCAATAACTGCAGGGGCGGCAAGGGGAAGAACAATCTGCCGGAACACCCGGTATTCGTTGGCACCGAGGTCTCGGGCCGCATCAACGATGTCGGTGGGGAAACCGTGAAAACGCGAATAAACAGTAATGGCAACAAAGGGGACACAGAGGGCAGTATGTGCGATGAGAAGGGTAATGAACCCCAGCGGCAGGAACAGGGCTAAAAAAAACAATAAGAGTGAAATGGCAATCACGATATCAGGCGACATCATCATGACAAAAAGCACACCAAACAGTGCACGACGACCGGTGAAGCGATAGTGGTGGAGAATAAAGGCAGCCCCTGTTCCAAGTAACGTGGACAGAGTAGCGGCACTGGCGGCAATGACCAGCGAATGAAGAGCTGCGGTCATAAGATCAGTATTATTCCACAGTTTAACATACCAGTCAAAGGTGAAACCTTTCCATGCCAGCGAATATCTGGAATTGTTCAGGGAGAAAACAGCAACAATAGCAAGTGGCAGGTACAAGAACAGGTAAACACTGCCGGCATAACCCCATTGCACACATCTTCTCATTGCATCACCTTCTCACCGGAGCGTCGGGTGGCTAAGTAGTACAGCAGTAAAAGTAGACCCATGGCCAAGGTCATGGTGATACTGGCTGCCGAGCCCATTGGAATGTTGCGGAAGACTAAAAACTGGTCACGGATATAGTTGCCAAGGAGCATGGTTCTGGCACCGCCGAGAATATCTGAAACATAAAACATACCGAGTGCCGGCAGGAAAACCAGCATTGTACCAGCGATAATGCCGGGCATGGTCAGGGGGATTGTGATTTTTAAAAAATTTTGCAGCCAGCTGGCACCAAGATCCCGTCCAGCTTCAAGCAGTTTGGGATCAACAGCTTTCAGCGCCGCATAAAGAGGAAGAATCATAAAGGGCAGCAGTGTGTAAACCAGCCCAATGAACACGGCAAAGGGAGTGTACATGAGCTGCAGAGGCTCGGTTATCAGGCCTGTGCGGATGAGGGCTGCGTTGATCAGGCCATCCGCTTTGAGCAGCATGACCAGTGCATAGGTGCGGATCAGTGAGTTGGTCCAAAAAGGAATCATGACCAGCAGCAGGAGCAATGGCTGCCGTTTTGCAGGGGCATTGGCCAGGATGGCTGCAAAAGGATAACCGATCGCCAGACAAAGAACAGCGGTACATGCAGCCAACAGAACAGATTCAGCGGTTATGGTGAAAGCCGTTGAGGATAACAGATGGCTGTAATTTTCTTTTGTCAGCGTCGGCAACACCAGCGTGTCGGTTCCCGGTTGCAACCAGCTGGCTCCAAGAAGGATAATATAGGGAACAAGGGCCAGCAGGAGAACCCAGGTCCAGGTGGTGCCAATTAATAACCGGCGAAAAAAGAGACTCTCATTCATGGGGTAGAACAACCTCCCAGCCTTCATGCCAGCCGAGTGTTACCACATCACCTGATTGAAAACTCAGATCATCGCTGTCCTCATCAAAAAATTCAGTGATCTGTACCTGGGAACCACTTGCAAGGTCAACTTCAACAGTATACGTGGCGCCATGATAAAAAAGGCGACGAACTATACCTTTCAGTCGTGCCTGCTGGAATTTGGCAATCAACTCCTGTGAGTCACTGACATCCTGTTCCAGCTCCATTCGAAAGTCCTCCGGGCGCAATAAGATATGCACCGGTTGATTGGGAACGAACGATCGATGGCTACGTAGACGCACAGAGGCTCCTTCCACAAGTGCCCGATAGGAGTTCTGATCAATTCTTCCTTGAATGATACCGTCTAATACGTTGATGTCACCGACAAATCTTGCAACGTAAAGGTTGACCGGCTCTTCGTAAATCTCCATGGGGGTGCCGATTTGCTCAATTCTCCCATTCTGCATGACCACAACCCGGTCCGATATGGCAAAGGCCTCATCCTGATCGTGGGTTACAAAGATAAAGGTGATCCCCAGGGTACGCTGCAGTTGTTTTAACTCCTTTTGCATCTGCTTGCGCAGGCGATGATCAAGAGCAGAGAGCGGTTCGTCCAAAAGGAGGACTCGAGGTTTATTGACAACAGCCCGGGCAATGGCAACTCGTTGTTGCTGCCCTCCGGAGAGTTCCGATGGTTTTCGCCGCTCCATCCCGGACAGCTGGACAAGATGCAGCACCTGAGCAACTGCAGCGACAATTTCATCGTCTGGTTTTTTGGCCATGCGCAGGCCAAAGGCAACGTTGTCAAACACTGTCATGTGCGGGAACAGGGCGTAGTTCTGGAAAACCGTGTTGACTGCCCGTTTTTCCGGAGGCGTTCCTTCAACAGCCATACCGTCAAGGAGCAGAGTACCGGCAGTGCACTGCTCAAATCCGCCGATCAAACGCAGTAAAGTGGTTTTTCCGCAGCCTGAAGGACCAAGGAGAGAAAGAAATTCACCATCAGCCACGGTCAATGAGATATCAACCAATGCATGATCGTCACCGTAAGCCTTTGATACTCGGCGCAATTCAACTACCGTTTTGTCTGTCAACTGTCGTTACCTCTTTACTGCGTCCATGGGCAGATGTTGTTCGGCTTCATTGATGCCTGTCTGACGGTGTGGCGTCTTACTATAATGAACAAAACATGTCCAGCAATTGGAAAAAGTAAAAAAGATGTGAAATATATGCACCCCAAAAGGCTTACTAAACAGTCCAAATCACATTTGTTGTGTACCTCCATGAGGTGTGGTTTTCCGGCTGCTTCCAGCCCTCATGCGGTGTTCTTTAATTCGATTATTTAAACATTGAAAGGTTGCAGTTAATGTCAATGATATAGGTAGAGGCACCTGCTTCCCGGCATTCAGAAAATTCAAGGAGGTGGTCAGGTGAGCCTGAAGAGAAAACAGAAACAACTGCAGTCTATTCTGCAAGGTTATGGAAGGGTGGCTGTGGCCTTTTCCGGAGGAGCCGACAGCTCTTTATTGTTAAAGTGTGCTCTTGATGTCCTGGGAGGACGTCATGTTCTAGCTCTGTTTGCACGATCGGCGTTACAGACTCCCGGCGAGATTGAGCACGTACAGCAGTGGGCTGTGCAAAATAACTGTGAGCAGGATCTTTGTCTGGATATTGTCGAAGTTACCCCCCTGCAATGGGATACATTTATCACGAATCCGGATAACCGTTGCTATCATTGTAAAAGACAGTTGTACCAGCTGTTTCGTACACGGATGCAAGAGCGTGGATACTCGTATTTGCTGGATGGAACCAACTGCGACGATCTTAACAGTCATCGTCCCGGGCTTCGTGCAATTGATGAACTTCAGGTGCAAACACCTCTGGTTGCATCCGGATTTGATAAAAATGATGTCCGGGGGCTGAGCCGTCAATTGAATCTGACAACCTGGAATCGGCCTTCTGCCTCTTGCCTGGCAACCAGGATTCCAACCGGTATGTCTATCAACGAAGAACGATTGCAATTGGTGGCACTCTTTGAAGAGGGACTGCGGCGATTTGGATTTATTGGTTGTCGGGTGTATCTCAATCCACATCGGCACGACACAGTGCATATTGCTATTCAAAACAATGAATTTTCAACATTTTCAGAGGTAAGCATCCGCTTGGCAGTGCTCGATTTTTTCCGACGCTACGGTGTTGACTCCGTGCTTCTTGATCTGGCAGGAAGAGGCTGAGTCAAAGGACATTCTTTTTGGTGCACGATACCCGCCCAACAAGAGGAATGTTTTTTTCTTTGACAAAGATTCCTTTTTTGATTTTAGTTCCTCTGTTCGTTGTCAACAGATGCTGCTCTGGCAGTTATTGCCGGGCAAAGCAGTGGCGATGTTTAAATTTCTTGGAGGGAAGAATGAATAAGAAGGAATTGGTTGAGTCCATGGCGGAGGCAGCGGATATCAGTAAAACCGCAGCAGAAAAAGCATTAAATGGCATGCTGATGGCTGTATCAAGCGCTTTGAGCAAAGGCGACAAAGTGACTTTGATTGGTTTTGGAACGTTTTCAACTGTCAAGCGTGCGGCACGGACAGCGAAAAACCCGCGTACTGGAGCTCCGATTGAGATTCCTGCTAAGACAATCGCTAAATTTAAACCAGGCAGCAAACTAACAGATGCCGTCAACTGACAGGTAACTGTAAAATGGTGAAAAAGCTGGCAGCTCGTCAGCTTTTTTTATTGTGAAGAGACACTTTAAAGTGCTGCAGAGCACAGTGAGCAATACATAGTATTGCTCCAGTGTTTCGGGGTTGCCTCTCAATGAAAATGGCTGGACAGAGCAATAAAACCATGCTAAATGGAAGCCTCCAAAACATACTTATCCACTATGTAGAGATGTAAAAAAAAATCTGGATCGGGAAGTGGCTCAGTCTGGTAGAGCACAGCGTTCGGGACGCTGGGGTCGGAGGTTCGAATCCTCTCTTCCCGACCATTTAGAAGACATTGCTTGATAAAATGCTTACCAATGCTTACCAGGGATAAGCCGGAGCTTACTGCTTCCGGCTTTTTTTTATTCCATTGTCCAGCGGACAGTGGAAATCACCGCATCAGGAGGCCACGATATTCCTCTCTCGCCGGGTTGGCGCGCATCCAGGCGATGATCCGGCACTGGTAAAGCGAGGCCAGGACGTTGAGAAGGAGAGCCCGCCGGGCCTCGATCGAGGGTGGCGAAGACTCCATGTAGCGGCGGAAGCGGTCCAGGGTTATCGGGCCGCAGCGGCCGTCGACCAGGATATTATCAGTCGGTAGGGGTGAGCACCACCGTACCAGTGATGGTATATTTAAGCTCTTTTGGGGCTATTGGTGGTGGATCGTACATGGCCTCATTACTGGGCGGAGATTCACCGCCGGCCTCATCGTAGGCATAGGCCACCGCATACATGGGATCCAGGTTGATATTATTGCCGGTGCAATTGTAGGTCCCGTCGTTACGGAGCCGCGGCTTGCCGCACTCCACGGTGTACGGATACGGCCCGCCGGTTGTGGGGCCGTACTTGACTTTAAACTCCTTGACCGTATCCGGAGCCGCGTGGCTGAAATTAAACACCGCATCATAGGCAGCAGCCGGACCAGCCGGAAACAGACACGCAATCATCAACGAAAAAAACAATACCACTCTCATCATACACCTCTCATTCAACAGGTTTCATCATGATTGCCCGGTCCGGGCAATTAACAATCAATTTAGACAGCAGAGGCTGCTTCGCGGCCGTATTAGGCCAGCTGATCAACACCCTGCCGTGCATCTCACAGTAATGCACCAGGCCCGGTGTAATGGCCTCACACTGGTGGCAGAGATGCAGCCCCCGGCAGTGGCGACTATCAACGGTCAGCTGGTGCATCATCACTACGCCCCTTATGGTGGACGGTAATGCCCTGGTCGATGAGGCGGCCGACAATGCCAACCACCACCAACACCATAAACAGCACCAACAGCCACCACATCTCGATTTTATCCTGCAGTTTTTCCGGGATTGCCAGATAGATGGCGCAGAGGCTGCCAATAACAGCCTGCACCTGTACGGAGTACATCTTCAGCCCATCTTTCCATTCCGGTATCAGTTTCAGATTCACATTCACCTCTTAATCATTATCAGTAATGAGCATATTTCCGACAATCCGGTTAACCCAACCACGGCCGAACGATGGCCAGGTTGGCAGACTGGTTAAAAATTTTAACCGAGCTGAACAAAATCGGAGCACGATCTGTAATGGATCGCGCCGCCCGACCGCCGCCATGGTCAGCGGACCAATAACACCATCCTGCCTGGTACCCACCGCCTGTTGCAGCCATTTGATAGCCGCAACCGGACCGGAGTTCACGGCCGCATCAAACACCTGCACCGCCACCACATAGGGCATCCTCTCGTATTCCAGCCGCCAATAGCGTTCCCTATAGATTTTTTTTGCAATCCGCAAAGGTAAATCTTTCATTTCTCCGCTATAACCGGCAGCTGTGGCTGTGGCCCTGGTAATGCCCCACATGGTTTCCCCGCCGGGATCCTTGGGGTTATTGCTGTATCCGCCCTCGTTAGCCAACACGTGTACAATTGCCCTATCAAAATTTGTCACCAGCTCCTCCGTGTAAACCTTTATCAGCAGCCAGGCTGCTGCAATCGTAGCCAGGATGAGACACCACCGTAGCAGCCGCATCCAGAACCAGGGGTTCATGCAATGTTTTTCCGGCGATCACCTTCGGGGCGGCCGTAATCGTACTCCCGACGGTTTAGCCGGCCAAAGATCTCAACAATATCACTCTCAGCGCTAGCCATCTTAACGGCCAGGGCTGCCAGGGCTGCATCATGGCCACCGTGGCGCTGAGCCTGCTCAACGCGCAACTCGGCAATGGCCAGCCTGAAGCCATCACAGACCGCCTCTTTAAGGTCTGCCAGCAGCTTTGAACGCTCATCCTTAATACCTTCAATATCCTTGCCCTGGCGCTCCACAACACTCTCGTGCGCGCCCTGTTTCTTGCCGGCCAGGAAGATACCGCCAACCATGCCACATACGGCCGAGATAACCGGTAACCAAAAATTGATATCCTCAAAAAACACAGAATCATGCCTCCAGCTCGTAATAGGGCAGATTCGGCGCCTCGCCGATGATCTTCCCGGCATGTTGTTGACCAGAGCGGCAACACGGATCTCAAAGCTGGGCCATGGACCACCTATCTCCGCCAGCCTGCCCGGATTGATCTCGACCGATGAATCTGAAACAAACAGGCCATACACCTCTGCACCATCAACCACCATGGACACCTGATATCCATCGGCATCAATAACCGTATTCCATCCAGCCGACAGGATGTCCGCTCCGGCCTTGACAACCAGGTTGGTCGGGGCTGGGGCTATGACCAGTGCATCCATATCAGCGCATCCATAACCTGACACTCGTCAACTCCTCGCCACGGCGAGATCCCACAGCTGCAGACTCACCAGCGAGCCACGCACGCTCTCAAGCTCCACGCGCAGGCTGGTGTTGAGCCGACCCAGGCCGCTGTCGGCGATTTCATCGGCCGAGGCATAGGTGTACGCAGTCCCGGTCACGCCGGTGACGGTACGGAGCAGGGTGCCGGTCTCGCCGTAAATCCGGAGCGTATAGGTCACCCCGGCTTCCGGTCCAAAATTGCCGGTGTCCTGGCTAACCAGGGAAACCGTCTGGGTGATCCGGTCGCGATGCGCCCAGGTGACGATCAGTTCTTCGGCCGCTCCGATCGATACCGGCCACCTCGACCCGTTAATCCGCACGTTACCCGGCGGATAGGGCCGCATCATCCGTCCCACGGTGAGGAGGCTGTTGGTCGGCGCATCGGCCAGGGACAGGCGGCCCATGGCGGTTGACGGCAGAATGCGCACATCCACCGACTCCCCGCTCACCCGTGCGGTGCGGTCGAGTCCGAACAAGCTCTCATGGCACCACAGATAGGCTCCCTCCGCATGGCTGACCGGGATGGTATCGAGCACGCCCCGGTCGACGGTGATTGTCCCGGCTGCCGCGTCAACGCCGGTGATGGCCACCAGTTCGTCACCGAGCGCCGCGTAGGCGCCGGCTCTGACCAGGTTGGAGTCGATGGCGTCCAGCATGACCAGGGTCGACTCGACCTCCGGACCCACCGCAGCCGCCAGGCTGCCCACCCACGGAAAACTGTCGGTGTCCTGGTGCACCCACTCGCCGCCGGTGTTGCGGGTCCACATCTCGTAATTGATGGCGTCCGCGCTGGGCCGATGACAGTAACAGATGACCATGGTCGAGGTATCGTCCAGCTCGGCCATCACCGCAGCCGACTCGCCATATTCCTGGACAAACTGCCACCAGGTGATCTCCGATACCCGTCTCCGCACGGCGGCGGCAGGGGCGTTGATCGGATTGGTCCATAGGCTGGATTCGGGCGTGGTCAGGTTGATCGCCCCCAGTCCGTAGACATCGCGCACCGCCGTGATCCGGAGCTGGCTGTCGGTGTGCAGGCCCACTTCGACCGTGTCGACCCGCATGGCCATGTTGGCGATCCCCAGCGGACCCCAGGTAAAATTGAAGCAGTCGCCCGGCTCCAGCCGGCTCTGGGTGCGATTGATCACCAGGGTGCACGAGGCGATGGGCATGCACAACTGCTGCAGTTCCCTGCCGGCCACCGCAGCCGCCAGGGTCGGTGAAGCGATACCGACAAAATCGAGGGTCACGGCGTTGACCTGGCCATTGGTGCGGGCCAGGCCGGCGATATCCTGCACGGTCACCGCCTGCGGCTGGTTGTCGCGGTCGACCCAGTTGACCGTGACCTGATTGACAGCTTCGGTGGCGGCCGGGCCGGTGAAGTCGACCAGCTCAATGATGTTTGACTCGTTGAGGATAGGCAGGGCGCCGATGTTGTAATCGTTGCGGATCAGCTTGATCTTGAGCAGGCCGGTGACGTGGCTGTAAAACACCTTGGCATCGATGTGGTCGCAGATGATCTTGATGAACTCCTCGATGCTGGTGTTCTTGGCCCAGAGGAGCGACAGCCCGAATCCCTCCACATTGAGCAGAATAGCGGCGGTCTGGAAGCTGGGCAGATCGATGTCGGCCAACGGATAGCCCAGGCCGCCCCAGGTGGTGTTGGTCAGGGCCTCCAGGAGGATGTGTGCCGGGTTCATATCAACGTGGCCGTCGGGGGCGACGATGTCGGCCAGATCGTCCCGCCAGCCGATGCGGCTGTGACGACCGAGAATCGACCACTCCTTGATGTAGGGATTGTTGGCCGACAGCATGCTCTTGCGCACCACCAGACCGAACAACCCCCGGAAGGCCGGGATGTAGGCCCCCAGCACCGACTGGAGATAGCCGTTGCGACCCTGGTCGGCGCCGCCGAAGCAGACATCCACCGTACCGACCACGCCCCCCTCGCGTTCCTCGCCGCCGTGCAAATTCGGCTGGTTGATGCGGATGGCGGTATTGCCGCCCACCACTCCGGTCCAGGCCTCTTTTTCCCCGACCCGTATTTTGAGCAGGTAGTCCATGGCATGGCAGAACACCAGATGCAGCCCGGCATAGTATCGGAAGCCTACTGTTGCGCACTGTTTCTTTCCGCCACCCACACCTCACCTCACAGACATTTTTTTGCAATCACTGTACCGCCGGGCATTGGCGTTGCCGACCAGTCGGACGCCTCGGCAAAGGCCACGGCAGCCTGAGCCATGGCCGAATCATCGATGGAGAGCAGATGGTCGGCATCGATGCCATCGTTGATCAGGCCACGCCAGGAAATGCCATGGCTCTTGCACCACACCCGCATCTGCCGGTTGCAGTAGCCCAGGGCCTTCAAATGCCAAAAATACACCCTCCGATCCATCACTTCTTCCCCCTATTACACCTGACAATCGGCGTGGTGCCGACATCGCCGTACCAGATGCAGTTGGCGCCGGTGATCAGCCGGGTCCCGAATAGCACCGGCACCGGCCCGGAGGCATCCACGGTGGTGGCCGACACCTCGCCGGGCGTGATGTTGGCCTGATTGTTGCTTTTCGGCCGGAACAACAGGGCCGAGACGATCTGCAGGCCGATCCATACCACCAGTTGCCACATCTCGTTACCTCCTCAGACCAGGGCGTCGCCGGAAAACGGATTCTTGGCGGGCAGGAACGGCAGTCCGCCGTAGTTGTCGAGATTGCCGAACCGGTTGTTGCAGGTGGCCATGGCCCGGTCGCACCCAGGCCATAAACTCACCGGTCCACCGGCCACGGCACTGTCGACGGCATCGACCAGGATGACGATATTGCCGCTGTGGGCGGTGATCAGCCGGTACTCGGCCCCGGCCAGGAGCATGCCGCCGGCAAACCAGCCGCCGGGATAGGCCCCGGCGCCGGCCACGGTTACCTGGTTGCCTGCCACCGCCGAGATGGTCGACTGCACCCGCCAGGCATTGGCGTTAAGGCCGCAGCCCGGCCCGTACAGGGCATGCGGACAGCCGATCTGATAGACCCGTCGCAGCCCGGCTCGGCGAAACAGGGTGAACACGCTATCGCTGGTCAGGGTGGCCATTGATCCGGACCACCGGCAGCCGGTGACCCGGCCTTTCCACAGCACGGAAAACTCCGAATCCTCGTGGTGGTGGCGGAAGATGGTAACCACCATGGTCGCGGCCAGCCAACCGGTGCGGAACAGCAGGGCCACCGGGTTTCCGGCGGCCACCTCGATCTCGATGGTCGACTTGCGGGTGTCGCCGCCCCTGGTGAAGCCGCCCCGCTTGATGAATGCCGGTTGATAAAGGTCGGCCCCGTAGGCAACCTCATGATCGGCGCTGGTGTAGAGCCATTGCTCTCCGCCCAGGGCGAAGCGGTACAGTTCCAGGGGATGGCCGTCGTAGGCCGATTGCTCGCGGGCGGTGTAACTCATGGCAGCACCACGATGGGCAGGGTGGCGTCCACGCAGTCATGGCCCCACCACTTGAGATCGATCGCATCGCTGTCCAGCCGGCACAGTTCCAGCCAGGCGCAGCGGTTGAGGGTCGAGGCCGAGATATCCATCGGCAGGCCGCTGTCCAGGGTGAGCTGTTCCTCGCCGGTGGGCAGGGTTTCCACCGCCATGATCCGCCGGCGGATGATCGTGCCGTCCGTGGCGATCATCTCGATATGCTCACGGGCCGGTGACCCGGAAAACGCGTACTCATAGCCGATATTGCCGATGGTGATGGCTGTGGCGCCTGCCGGTGCGGGCAGGGCCAGTTCAAACCCGCGATCCGTGGCCGCCAGCCAGAAAGGCGAAAGTCGCCCGGCGCAGTAAAAGAGAAAGCGGAGGAAGGTGTCGATCCCGACCCGGCCGATCAGGCGGAACTGGGCCGCCCTGGACAGCACCGGCTCGATGGCCTGGATATCGAACTCGATGACGCCGGTATCGTTATCCAGCCGCACCCACTTGTTGTCCCAGGTCTCTTCGCCGCCCGTCCACGAGGGCACGAAGGGGCACACCACCAGGTCGCGGTAGGTATCGGGCGTGGCGATGGCCGGCATGGCCGACTCGTCGCGAGCCTCGAAGCGGATGCGATAATCGCCCACGCTCTCGGTGAAGCGGGACACCCGCCGCTGCTCGATGCCGATGCCGTAGCGGCAGGGCGCCACCAGCGAACCCTCCGGCCACTCCTCGGCAAAGGGCGCGTCCACGGCCACGTAATTGATGCCAATGCCGGTGATGGTGCGGATCTCGAAGTGATCCCAGGCATCGTATACCACCAGCCACCTGCCAACGGCAAAATCCAGGTATCCGGTGCCAACCTGCACAATGGAAGCCCCGGCAACTATGGCCGCGGTGATCCGGGCTTCATCCCGCCATACCGGCGAGAACAGGTAGCGGGTTTTACGCAACCCCAGCCAGGTTTCCAGCTTGCGCCTGGCCGCGCCGGCCACTACCAGCCGCAGGTCCCAGGCCCGACGCGGCAGGGTGCGGAGCTGGATGCGCTGTTCGGTGCGATCGTGGGCTACCAGCACATCGGTCTTCCAGGCCAGCGACTCATCCAGGCCGTTCTCCCAATTGTGTGGCATGAGCAGGTAGGCGATATCGCCGCTCAGGTGTGGCGCCCTGGTGCCGATAATGGTCAAGGTCGGGCTATGGGCACAGGAGGACAGAAAGGTCAGCAGGGCCTCGTATTCCAGCGGCCCATCGATGGTTACGGTGATGACAATCCGTTGCGATGTCCCCTGTATGAGCAGGTCGGGAGGGGTGGCGTCCCACCCGATGCCGTCCGCCTGTTCGCCGTTGCCGTTGATCCTGGTCAGGTTTGCGTCGGTGGCGGAGCCGTTCCACAGCCAGACGACAACCCTCTTGTCCTTGGTGACATACCCGACATCGCGCACGGCAGCCTCATCGATGATGTAACACTGCGCCGCATGGTTGGTGGAGCGTGCAGACAGGCCAGCGAGAGGTACCAGGGATAATGGGTTTAGTGTGCCGATATCAGCCATCAGATATGCCTCAGTAGCTTGAGGCAGCCTTGCCACTGGGTCATGGCGGACATGTCAACCGCACCCGCTACCGTCCAGTGGATAAAATCTATTGGTGAGTTGTCAGTCATTGGTCCGGTTACGGTGGCGGCCATGGCTCGTTGCTCGAACAGGCCGACTTTCCAATCATAGGCCGGATTATGCCACTGATCTATATTGGTAGACTTGGGGGACAGGTCAAACCAGGGTAACGGATCAATCCGCCCATAGACGGTGCCATGGGTCAAAAGCAGAGAATGTTTGAGCAGATTCATGTCAGGCCCGCAACAAACTCCAGGGGAAGGTACGGGCTGTGCCTGCGGTCTGCTCCAGGGTGCAGGTGATACTGTTATTACTCGGCACTGGCACCGAATACTTTACCGGCTCACCCTGCAGGTCGGCATAGTTCAGAGTATACGCCAAACGGGTGTCTCCGCCGCCGATGGCCATGGTCTTGATGCGCAGGGTCAGGCTGTCGCCGACTGCCATGTCGTTGGTGTCCACTACCAAGACAAAAATTCCGGTGGTGGTGTTGGTGGCCAGCACATGCTCAGAGCCAACCTGGGCCGTTTGTATGCCCGATGCTGCTGCGACAAGTCCCATGTCAACCTCCTAATGCCGGTATTTGTACAAGCATATTTGGTGGTACACTACCATCATTATACTCTTGGCAAACCCACAACCACCTTGTCCCATTAATAATGGTAACATCGAACTCCCGGTAAACATCACCACCATATGCATACAAAACTCCAGGTGCATAGCCTATGGGCTGCAGCAATACTGGTGATGCGGAGGTAACCCTATATAGGAGCAACGGCACTGGTAAAATTCCACCACTATATGCCATTGGCTGTTTAAACAGAATTCCCCTCTCCGCTGCCGAGGCGATAGTGTCTACCGGGTAGTTATTGTACATTTTAACGGCGTTGGCTGTCCATCCTCCACCCAGCAAAACTTGACTGATCAGTCCGACAGAAGATACAGCAGCCATATCACCGCTTACGGTTGTGTGCGCCCCCCATAATGTATTTCTGTAATTAGCCAGTATTTGCGCCATTACCCCCGATATACACACACCAACCCCAGGCCAATTGCCTACCTTTTCGGTGATGGCCCCGATCTGCCAAGCCCGTGATTCGGCAACAGAAGATGACGCATGGCGTATAAAGATAGCGTCCGGTCCGACGACAATTAAATGAGATCGGATTACATATACGTCCATCCCTGCACTGGCGTTTGGTTGGGCTGCTGGGGCTGCACCAGCTGAATACCCAGTGCACCCATACACCGTTGCTAAATTTGCATTTTTATACACAAAATCAAAATGCGCGCTGGCGGTGTTATGCAGATGTAGCCGATAATTCGCCCCACTATAGGTGCCCCAATAGTCGATCCCCCACCCATACGCTTCTGCTGTAGTCTTTAAATTTTCCAAAAACTGATCGACCGTGGCGTCCGGAAACAATGCGTACCCCATTACACCATCCTCACTGCGCAATAATTTTCAATAGCTGATCGATACACGTCCGGCACTACCAGATAGTTGATACCGCCCACAGTAATGATGTTCTCCGCCGAATTACCAAACCCGCTGACTCGATAGATACCGTCCAGAGCGCAGTATATAGATGCGCGGTTACTGTCGGTCACAAAGATTTCCTCCAGCAGATAGGACCCGTCTACAGCGGGTTGTACAGATGATACAAACCGCCAGCCCACATTAAGAGGCGGGCAGTTGGCCGGGCCAATCTGGTCCCAGTCGCCACCGGGGCGGCAAATGAGCCCTGTTGGTGCGTTGTTGGCCCAAAACATGGTATTGTTGTTGCCGGTGGCACTGTAGAGAGCCGTTCCTGAAGTACCGCAACCCCCGATAATGAGCGGATACGGGTATTGATTACTGGTGGCCGGAGGCAGGCCAAAGCCCAGGTACAGCATCTGATAAACATGGCTCACCTTGACCACCACGATCAGACGCCCGGCATGGCCGAACATCCAATACGGGATGGCGGTGTTCCACAGATAGAGATAGCGCAGGGCGCTGCTCATCGGATGAGCGTCAACGGCGCGACCAGCCCGCCATCCCCATGCTCCGGCCACCCGCCAGTTGTAATACCCGGCAATGGTGTTTTCGTAAGCTTCGGCGCCGACATAGATCTCATCCAGCCCGCTCAACCCCTCGCCACGTAAATAAATTCTGGTCTCGCTCTGTTCCAGGATGGTCCAGCCGTTGGCCGCCGCGAAGGTGGCGAGGATGGAGAGCAACTCCTTGTAATGTGATGCCGTGCCGCTGGTATAGGCCATTTAACCCCCTATTAACGTGCGAATGGTGGCGCCGTTGCGCCGGATCATGTTGATGATGGCGGTCTCGCCGTCGGCGGTGCGCAGAAAATCGCCCACCATGTTCTTATCGAGCACATTGATCACCCGCAGTTTGGTGTCGCCTGCCTTGACCGTGGTCTGGGGTCCTGCCTCGGGCATGCCGCCCTGGGCGAGCCGGTATCCGGAAGGAACGGAGGGCACGGTTCCACCGGCCAGGGCATGGGCGATGTCGCGCGGCAGCTCCAGCCGCCGGATGCGCTCCATGAAGTTGAGGCCGTAATAGTCCACCGCCCGCACCGGTTGCATGAACTCGCCGGCAGTGGCCCGGATCGTGATGTTATCGGCGGTCCGGGACGGACTCCAGCCGCGCACCGATCCGCCGGAAGCCAGGGCCTGGACAGTTCCGCCCGTGGCCATGCCCAGCATGCCGAGCAGGCCGCCGCCGGTGGTGCCGGGCGCACCCATCAGGGCGTTCATCAGCATCTGCTTCAAGATCACCTGGGAGAGCCAGGAGATGGTCGAGCGGGCAAAGTCGATCAGCGCCTCTTTGGCGGATGCGGTTCCCTGGATCCAACTGTCCCAGGCCGAGACCAGCCCGTCCGAAATGCGGTCTCCCAGTTCGGTGCCGATCTGGATCATCATCTCGGCGTCGGTCTGCATCCGCTCCCGCGCCCGCTGCATGCCCAGGCTGAGCGCCGCGCCCATGTCGTCGCCCGAGGCGATCATACGATCCCTGGCCTCTTCCTCCAGGATGACGCCGGCTGCCAGGGCTTCCTGCACCGCCTGCCGGTACGCCTCGACCGACCCGGTCCCGCGTCGCCAGGCCTGTTCGATGTCCGCCAATCCGGCGCTCGCCACTGAGGCCAGATCGGTGTGTTCCTGCTGTAAGGCGGATATCCTTTCTCTGGTGATCTCCGATTGTGCCCGCAGCAGGTCGGCCTGCGTCTTGTTGGGATCGTCGGCGATGAGCCGGGCTTCCTGCTCTTTCAGGGCAATGCGTTCCGCCGCGATCTTCCGGTTGATCTCCAGCAACGCCTCAGCCCGTTCAAGTTCCGAGCCAAGCCGTTCAGCCCCGAGCTTTTCACCTTCCAGCGCCAAAATTCTTTTTTCGCTCTCGGCCCGCAAGGTTTCTGCATCGATCTTGCTCTGAATCTTTTGCTCCTTGAGCAGTTCCCTTTCCCGGCGCTTGGCCTCGGCCTCGGCCTTGCGCGCCGCCGCATCTCCTTTCTTGGCCGATTTCTCGGCGGCTCCTTCCCTGGCCTTGGCGGCCTCGGCGTCGAAACGGGCATTGACGGCCTGCCGCACCCGCACCCCATCCTCGCCCTGGAAGCGCGATTCGATGGACTTCAGTTCAGCCTGCCGCTTCTTCTCGATCTCGGCCAGGTCGTTCTCGAGCTTGCTTGCCGTTAACTTGCGGCGCTCTTCGTTTTGTTTCCTGATCTCGTCGGTGACCGACATCTCCACCGCGATTTGCTTGGCACCGCGCTGCTCGGTCGTGAGCCGGATATTCTCCTGGATCTCGGCGTGTTCCTGCTCATTGTCTTTGAGATCTTTGCGGGCCTCTTCGAGCTGCCTGGCGGTCCGCCCGATGGTGTTATCAAAAGGAATCCCGGATGGTTCGGCCACCGCATCGGCAAGGTCCTTTTCCAGCTTGGCCACTTCTGCCCGGGCGGCGGTAATGTTCCTGGACGTTGCCTGCAACCGCAGGCTGGGGTCCGAGAGTTCCTTGAGCATCTGATTCGTGCGTTGCAGCTCGGCCACCCTACCTTTTGCCTTGGCCAGCTCGTTATCCGCCGACCGGCCCCACGTCAACCAGGCGGCGGCGCCGAGTCCAAGGACGGTGGTGACGGCGGTGATCGGGTTAACGAGGCCGAGCAATGCCCCCGGCAGACGGGACATCACCGTTCCGGCGGCAGTCTGGGCGGCGGTCGCGGCAGTCTGGGCAGCGGTATTGGCCGCTGTTTGCGCGGTGGCTATCGATGCGGCTGCTCCGTAACTCGTCAAGGCCCGCGCGTTGGCCGAGACCGCAGCGGTGGCCGCCGATGCAACCACAGGCGTGACGGCGAGCTTGCCGATAAACCCGCTGATAGCGGCAGTTGCCGCCGACAAGCCGCGGCCGACCAGGTAAGAGAGCGCGGCCGAAAGCGCCAGGAACCCGCCCTGGGCAACCGTATCGAGATGTGTGCCCAACCACTTGATCGCTGCCGCCAGCTTGTCGGTCGCTCCTGTCGATTGATTCACCGACGCGATATATATCGATGCCTCGTTGCGCAGGTCGGCCATGGCCGCGCCCACGGTCACGGGCATGGCCTTGGCCTGGGCCTCGATGGTGTCCCTGCCCGCCTTGATGGCATTGATCATCCACTCGGTGGTCAGCTCTCCGGCCGTGGCCATCTCCCTGAGCCTGGCAATGGAGCCACCGGCCGCGTCGACAAACACCTTGGTCAATATCGGCATGTTTTCCAGGACCGAGCGCAGCTCATCGCCCTGGAGCCTGTTTGCCCCCATGGCCTGGGAGAACTGGAGCAGGCCGGCGGCTGCTTCCTGGGCCGACGAGCCCGACAAGGCGGTGGCCAGGGCCACGGTGCGGGTCACCTCGGCCAGATCCTTCTGGCTGACATTGAGGTTGGCCGTGGCCTGGGCCATGCGGGTGTAGAGTTGAGCAACCTCGCCCAGACCCTGGTGTGCGTCCCTGGCTATCTCCACCACCGTCTTCTGGGCGGCGGCATAATCGTTGGTGTTCCTGGCTGTCAGCAGCAGCCGTTGATCCATGGCGCGCATGGCATCGGCGGTTTGCACGAAACCGGCCGCATACCCCCGGATGGCTTTGATGGAAAAAGCAGCGATGGCGGCGCGGCGCATGCTCTCCAGCGACTGGGAGATGGACTGCACGCCACGCCGGGCAGCTGACAGTCCGCCTCGTTCCACCTGCC
This sequence comes from Desulfobulbus oligotrophicus, assembly GCF_016446285.1. Taxonomy (NCBI): domain Bacteria; kingdom Pseudomonadati; phylum Thermodesulfobacteriota; class Desulfobulbia; order Desulfobulbales; family Desulfobulbaceae; genus Desulfobulbus; species Desulfobulbus oligotrophicus. The sequence goes on along the minus strand of NZ_CP054140.1, from coordinate 2,404,994 downwards.
GGGAAGCAGCGTCAAGGTCCTTGACAGACGACGTGGAAGCGCGTAATCTTTTTTCAAATTCAGCGGTAAACGCTGAAATGATAACTTCGATTCTTTTGTTGTTTGTCGCCATGCGCTGGAACCTGCCTCTCGTTATATTCGCTCTTTTTGCCGGGCCTGGTATTTATGCCCTGCTGTCCCTGCTGCAGCCCGGCAAACTGCTGGTCTTCGGCCTCCTGGTGGGCCTGCCGCTGCTCATGATTGCTGCCTGGGGCGCCGCCGCCATGGTGCGTCTCCTATTTCCCTGACGGTTTTACCAGACAATTGAGCGCGGTCAGGAAGAAGCTGTATCCGTAGTCCCAAACGACTGGTCCGTGGCCGGAGGTAATGAGGTGGCAGATGCATCGGTCAAGGTCAGCATTGCCTTGCCGAATTCCGCCATCATCACCGGCTTCAACGAATCGATCAGGATATCGATCAGCCCGATCCGGCGCACCACTCCCAAAAAAGCGGCGTTCACCTCCTGGAATCCCTGCCACAGCTCCTCGACTTCCGAGGGATACAGATCCATCAGCACCTCCTGGGTCAGCTCGGGGCAGGCCATGCGGAGCAGATCCAGGCAGCGGTCGACCATGTTGACCGCTGCTTCCTGCTGTTCATTGTTGACCAGGTCCCACACCGCCCGGACCGGCAGCTCCTTGAGGGTGAAGGACCTGGAACCTATCTGGATTGTCTTGATTTTCTGCATTGCCGGCATCCCATCACCACAGTTCAAACGGCGCGGTTTTGCCGGCCGGGGTGACCATGGTCCCGGAAAATTGCAGCGCGGGAAATCCATCCTGGGCAAGCAGATCAAAATCACCGTCCCCGCGAATCTGCGCCTGCCAGACCCGCAGCTTGACATTGGCGCCGTTGACGTAGTTTTTCCCGTCCAGCAGCAGCCCCACATTGATGACCGGCCGGGTACCGCCGGTGATCTTGCGGCCGGTTGCCGCTTCCACGGCGCCGCTGATATTGAGCGTCGCACCGGCAACGATATCGCCTCCGCTCAACACCCGGATCAGGCCGAGGCGCAGATTGACTTCGTAATCTTCGTTGACCGTATAGGTGAGGGTGTTGTCGGCGTTCTTGACCACGCAGGTGGCCAGGCCGTCCTTGCCGATGGGCACCCACTTGTCGGAGATTGCCGTCACCGTGGCCGTGTAGGGCCCGGCAGCGGTGCCGCTGACATGGAGCGTGGCGGCGTCAACGATGTCGCCGGCAGCCAATGTTCGGATCCGGCCGAGGAGAAGATCGACTTCGTAATCTTCGCCGACCGCATAGGTGATGGTGTCGGTGGAGTTCCGGACCACGCAGGTGACCAGGCGGGACGTGCCGATGGACACCCACTCGCCATGGTCTGCCGTCACCGTGGCCGTGTAGGCCTCGGCAGCGACGGCGGGCAGGTCCACCGCCGAACCCATGAAGAACGCGGCCACGATATCGGGATCGTAACGGTTCATGGTGAACGAGATGGTGGAACTGGTGATGCGGGTGTAGGAGTCGCCGGTCTGTCCCAGGGTGTCGCGGCCGTTGAGCTTGTTCTCCAGGGTCTCGCTTTCCACCTTGGGGATGAGCCGGTTGGCGTTGCCGGCCAGGCCGAAGCCGGTGGAAGCGCCGGCATCGGTCAGAAAATCGAAATAGAGATCTCCGCCGAGTATCATTCCTTGTTGTGCGTTTTGCATGCTGTTCTCCTGGCCCCAGTTGTAGGCGGACCGGTGTCAAGTGATTGAAAAGTGTTGCGGCGCCACCCTGACCGACACCTGGATGGTGTAAACGGCCGGGCCGTCGCTGCTGTATGCTCCCAGGCCGGGGTGATCGTAGGCGATCAGGGGTAGGGTGCCCTTTCCTGGAATTTTTTTGTTGTGCAACCCGGCAAACGCCGTGTCGACCAGGTCGTACAGCGCTGTGTCGATGCTGTTGCCGTCATTGTCTTTCGGCAGCCAGGTCTCGATCTGCACGGCCACGCGCAGATCGAGGAGCGCGTCCGGGGTGTTGTCGATATTGCCGTCCCTGGGGCACCCGTTGATCCACACCCGGGCCAGCGGATACGCGGGCTTGTCGCTGCCAAGCCCGCACACGGCGCCGAACTTGCCGGTAGCCGCCAGCATGCCTTTGATCGCCTGGGCGATATCGGCCCGCATCATGGTTGTTCATCCAGCTTCAGCACAGCGCCGCCCTGGCCATCCGGATCGATAGCCAGGAGGGTGTAGTCGGTGCCGTTGATGGTTAGGGTGTCGCCATCATCACCAGCGGCCAAACCCAGGCCCTCGACATCATTCATGGTGGCGATGGCATACGGCCCGACATGATCGATGGTTCCCCATGAGCCGCCAAAGGCACCCCCGGAAAACGAAGTCGAACGATCAAGCATGGGTATGATCCAGATGGCCGATTGCACCCCGTTGATCATCGGCTGGACGCCTGTCTCGTGATTGATGACCTGGTCCATTTCGAACTCAATCATGCGTCTTCGTCACCGGGTTCCGGGTCACCGTCTTCGTCACCGGGTTCCGGGTCACCGTCTTCGTCACCGGGTTCCGGGTCACCGTCTTCGTCACCGGGTTCCGGGTCAACCGCAGCGTGCCGCCGCAGTTGCGGGGTTGCCAGCTCGTACAGTTCGCGACGGGCATACTCGCCCTGCTCGTTGACCGTCTCCATTGCCGCCCCCCGGTCCGTGCCCAGGTACAGGCACTCGCCGGGGGTGTTTGCGCTGTTGCTCAAAAATCCGAGTACGATAAATTGTCTCATGGCGTTATCCGGTTAAGGGTTTTCAATTCCCGCCGGGATTAGGCGGAAACCAGTCGATGCCCGGCGTAGTCGGTCTTATCTCCAGCGTCTCCGCCCTGGCTGCCGGCAACCGCCCCGTACATGACCGCCACCGTGCAGTACACGTCGAAGGTGCCCGTCTCGACCCACTTGATCCCCAACAGGGTCAAGCCGGTGTCCTCGTCGGTCAGCGTCTCAAAGCTGGCGATCTGCGGGATACCTGCCGCCCGGGCAATCTCGTTGGCGTCGGTGGGGACGCGGGTCGCCAAGACAATGCTTTCCTTGGTGCCGAAAAATCCGATCAGGTTGTGGGCATTGGCAGGCATGTCCGGATATTCCCAGATATCGGCAAAACCCTGGATACCCTGGAGGTGGCCCAGCGCTTCCGCGCCGATCCGCTGACCGTAATAATCACCGCTGGCAACCCGACTATCCGTGGTCAGGGTGGTCATGACGCCGGATCCGACGATTCCGAACCGGCCCAAGGTGCTCGCCCCGACGGCGTTCAAGTCTTCGCGGATGTTCGCCAGCATGTCCAGGTCGCTGTTGGCGGCGGTGAAGGTCGAGACTTGGCTGAAATTGGCGGCCAGCACCAGTGACAGGCAGTAATCGGCCATGCTTTTTGCCAGGACATAGCCGCAGTTCATGGTGGACTCTTCCAGCAGCTTGATCTGGCTGACGGTGGAGGCCGCATCCAGGAAATCGAGCTTGATCGGCACGTGCTTATGACGGTTGATCACCACCGGCACATCATTCATTAAGGTTTTGGACTCGGCGGCGTTGGCCTTGTAGCCGGTGGTGGCGTCATAGTCCTGCACCGTGGGCAGACCAGCAATGCGGGCAGTGACGGTCTGGCCGAGCTTTGCCTTTTCATCGCTGAAATCGGTGGCAAAGGCGGTAACCAGGAAGGGCAGACGCACCTTGAAGGCGTCCATGACCAGGTCCAGGATTTGGGCGGTTGAGAGAGTTAATGCCATGGTGTTACCTCTTGAGAATCAAATTATTGTGATTGGGGCGCGCCGGCACCGGGGCCGGTCAGTTGCCGAAACGGGCTTTTCGTTTTTCCTTGATTTTGGCGACAACGGCCGAACCCTCCGCCAGCTCCCGACTGTCGGATTCGGTTTCCTGTTGCGCCGGGTTTTTGATCGCCAGGGACGCTTTCCAGGCATCCGGCGATTTTGCCAGAATGTGCGTCTGGAAATCGGACAAACTCTTGTCGCTGTTGGCAAAGATTTCAGCATCGGCATCAAACCCGAAGCGGCGGCCCAGATCACGGATGTCGGCTTGCCGCTGCCGGTCAGCCTTGAGCGCCGCCGCAACTTCCGCCTTCACGTCAATGAGCGGTTCGGCGGCAAGGAGCTCCCCGGCAACACCATCAACCGCGTTCAACGTTTCCGTCTGCTGGATTTGGGGATCAGCGGTGGTCGTTTTCTCTTCTTTCATTGGTCCATGCTCCTGTTTTTGTTTCGCCCGGTATGCTCGATAGCGGGTAAAAAATTCATCAAACTTGTCGCCGTAACCGGCAAGCGCCTCTATTACCTCCGGGTTGTTTTCCAGTATCTGGAAAACGTGCGGATGCAGATCTAAAAACTCGGTGATCCGGCCGGCAACAGTGGCGCCGGCGTCCGCCGAAAAAAGCCCGTCATTTGCGGCCGGGTCATCCACGCAGTCACAGGCGATCAGATTTTTGCACTCGACAAAATCAGGCCCACCCACCCGGTCAAATTCATCGTTCAACCGGCCGTCCTTCAAGCGGGGGTACACCTTTTCGCCCTTCTCGTTGCGCCTGTATCGGTTTCCCTGCGAAAAAACGACGGAGGTTCCAAACATATCGGCTTCGTTTTCGGCCATCGAGATGACGTAGGCATACAGGTCGCCGGCCGGCGCTTCCCTGGCGGTCAGGCTCAAATGGAGGTCGGCGAAACAACAGACGGCAACGCTGCCGTCTTCACGGACCGTTGTGCCGCTGCTGAAATTTTTAAACCTTCCGATAAAGGTCCCTAACGACTCGCTGCACATGTTGGGGTGGCCGAACCGAGCCTTGACACCCCGTTTTGCCGCTGCTCCCTGCTGCCTGACCGTCTCTATAAACTCGCTGTCCAGGCAGACCCCATGCCCTTTGGCCTCACCTTCAGAACACACCTTGATGCCGCTGATAATGCTGGATTCACGGTCAACCGCTGCTGGTTTCGCCCGTAAGCAAGGGGTATCCAACCATTTTTTACTCATCGTTCTTACCCTCTATCTCTGTAATTTTCCGCCATATCATCCGGAATAGCGGTTTTTAAACCGCGCTCCACCAAGGTTTCCTGCTCCACCGCCAATTCGTCAACCATCTCGATAAAATCAGCGCCGGTGGTCTCGGCGATAATGCTTTGCCGGGTCCGCAGGTGTGCATCTATCGCTTTCACCTGGGCGTTGACCTCTTTCAGCGGATCCACCCACGGCCACCCGCGCGGCTGCCAGACAACAACGGGATCCTGCGCCCGGCGCGCGGCAGGCGCTTTGATGCGGCCCGTCCCGTACACGGTCCAATCGTACCACTCATCAAAAAGCGGCTGATAAAAACCGTCGATCATTTCCGCCTGCAGGCAGCGCCACCCTTCCCGATCCTCCAGCAGGGCCTGGCGGAGGCTGGAGTAGTTGACGTCGGCGTAATTGTTGGAAAGCGTCGGGCTCGAAACGTTGAGCCCGTTGGCCAACTGCTGCATGAAAACCTTGTGGCCGCTCTCATAGGTGCTGGTCGGGTACTGCGGATCAAAGGTATCGAGCTTGTAGCCATCAGGAATCACGTCAAAGCTGCCGGGGGTGGCTTCGATCTCGCCGGCATCGAATGGGGAGCGATCCTCATCGTCCAGGCTGGTCTTGAAGGCATCGACATCCCTGACCGTAAAAAAACCCATTTTAGCGGCAGCCACCCGCCAGCCCACAACAATGGCCTCGTGCACCCCGTGCAGCATCTTGGTTTTGTGCATGATCGCCGCGAAATCAGGGATACCCCGAATCTGACCCACATATTCCTTGCGGAACAGGTGGATGATCTGGTCCGCCGGGATAGGGATCCGCCTGGCGCCTTTGCCCTGGAACTTGCGGGTCGGGTGCTGCTCACTGAAATGGTAGTTTACCGGCCGGTCGAATTGGTCAAACTCTATCCCCATCTCCACCCGGTTGCCGTTCGGCAGCTCGACACAATAGGAGCTGTCGAGCAAATCAGGATTGAGAAACCGGACCGCGAATTTATGCGGATTGTGGGGGTACCCGCGTAGGATCTGCATAAAGCATTCGCCATCAACGGCTCGCGTCTGCAGGCTCAGCCACCCCAATTCCCGCCCGGACAGCTGCCCGCACGCGCTGGGCGACACCGATACGCCGCGCACCCGGCGCTTGCTGTGAAACATGGTCCATTCGCGTTCTATTTCGTCGTTCCGTTTTTCGTCCTGCTTTTTTCCGGCCCCCAGCTTGTTCTTGGCCTGAAGAACGATGCCGGCGCTGCCGAGCACATTTTGCTTGAGGATGAACAGAAATCGTCGGGCCGTGTCGTCATTGCGCGCCAGGTCCCGCGACCGCGCCCGCAGTTTTTGCAGATCGTTGCGCAGAATGGCGTTGATTTCCATCGGCAACGTCACCCAGTCGGCCAGGTTATTGCTGTTGGCGCCGTGGAAGCCGGACATGAACGCTTTTGCCTGGCCGCGCATTTTTCTCAGCGCTTTGCTCAGCGGGATAGGGCGGCCGTTCGGGCCGTACAGAATCGGTGCCATTGCCTTGCTCAATTTTTAAACCTCGGCGTAATCGTTTTTTTCCACTTCCCGGCGGCCGCTGCCCGGATCTGCTTCAGCTGGCGCAAAGCCTCGATCTGATCCCGCAGCGGCAGGTGCTGCACCTGGACACCATTGGGCAGGACCTGCGACATCTGCGTCTTGTCGGCCCGCCTGGCAATAGCCGCCTCCAGCGCTTCAATGGCCTTGTCGTACCAGGCGCGCCCGTCATAGGTGGACTGCACGGCCAGGTTGGGAAGGACATCCATGCTGCCGCGCTCGATCGTGTGCCGCACAGTCCCGTTGGCGGCGAACCCGGCATAGGTATACTTGCCGGGGGTATAGAGTGCCGTGGTGGCGGCTTCGATCGCAATCGCATGGCGGTCGCCGACGGCAGTCGAGGCCATGGCGATCTTTGCCGCGCCATTGATAAACACAAAGGACAGGGTCCACCCAGCGGCGGCCGGGTAATCGTCTCGGGTCAGCGTCCAGGCAATGGAGTCGCCGGCGGTGATGCTGGCGGGCAGAGCGGTGAGCGGGGCGGTCATTTCCAACCTCTGACAAAACTTTTTTTAGGGATGGCCACAGCCGCCGCATCGCGTTGCGGGCGAGGGCGGCGCTTATTGTACAGGCCCTCGACGGTGATCGCCCCGCGCAGATAGACCCCGATATCCCAATGATGATTAGCCTTGCCCCTGGGGCAATGCCAGTTGCCTCGCTCATCGGCATATTCGGCGCACATCTGGGCAGCGTAATCGTTGCCCACACCGGCGTGCAGGGTGATGCCACCCGGGCTGCCCGGTTCGATCATCAGTTTGTCGGCCAGCTCATCTTTGAAGTGGTTGACCTGGAGGTTGTAGCGGATGGGGCCGTTGACCATGGGCACCTTTTTACCGGTGCGGGTCGGGTAGAAATCGATTTTCTTGGGCACGAACAACTCATCCTGGCGACTGTTGCCCTTGATCGGCCGAAACAGGCGATTGCGGCGGCAGAATTCATACACCGCCGAGGTGCGGCTGTGCTTGCGGTTGTGAGGATCGGTGCCTCCGCCTGAGTCGATGTAGCCCCGCCGGACCCTGAACTGTTTCCCCTCGGCATCGGTCCATTCCCGCCGGCCGAGATCGATCAGGTGCTGCCAGCGGTCGACATAACCATAATCAATCATGGCCGTCTTCACCTCCGGACCCCAACCGCAGGCCCAAACCTGGTAAAAAAAGCCGCGCTGCTGGGTATCGACCAGCAGCAACACACAGGCCGTATCGGCCGGCACCACTCCGCGGGGCTGATCGGGATCCACCAAACGGAGGATGTAGTCTTCCTTGCGGTCCTGCTGCTCGTGGACGTAATCGACGGCCTCATGGCCGTGGGCCCAGTCGAGCTTATCGGCCAGCGCGCCGGTTTTGCTTTTGAGGTAGGCAACCGCGATTTCGCGCAGGCTGATATCGAGGCACTCCCAGGAACGGTGATGAAAACCGACCTTAGACGGACGGACCGCGTCCGCTCCCTTGACCGCCACCCAGCAACCGGCCTTGATCGCGGCCCGGCGCTTACCCTCATCCCAGACCGAGGCGCAGGCGTTACAGACATAATCGCAGCCGTTCAGCTCCACCGACTCCGGGGTGGCCCCTTCGGCCAGAGCGAGATGCTCGGCATCCATCTTGACCAGCTGACCGCAGTCCGGACAACGGAGACGCCACTCCCAAATCTGGTGGCATTTGAGCACGCCGGCGGTGTAAATGAATTTTTCAGCGGCGGTCGAGGCAAAAAAGCGTTTGTAGCGGCCCCGGTAGATCCGGTTGCGCTTTTTGATCAGGGTGATCGGGTCGGTTTCCTTGCCCGTCAGCAGCGGGTACTTGTCGACCTCATCGCCAAAGCAGTATTTGGCCGACCAGGTGGCCATGGAAGTGGCGCTGTTGGCATGGGCCGGGAAGATTTCGACGCCGTTGCGCAGCGAGATGCAGGTCATGGTGGTATCGTCCTGCCGGGTTGAGACCAGTTTTTTCAACTTGGGCGACTTGACCAGCATCGGCTTGATTTTTTTGCCGACGATCTTTTTCGAGGCATCCTCGCTGGGCATGAGATAAAAAACATTACCCGGCGCGCAGTCGATAGCCCATTGCATGCAGTTGAGCATGGTGTTTGTTTTGCCGCTCTGCTCAACGGCGCAAAACCAAATCTCTCGGACCCAGGACTCACCGAAGGTGTTCATGATTTTGACGGTGTGGGGGGCGTACTCGTGCCGCCAGCTGCCCTCATGGGCGCCATCGGTGACGACGCGGTACTTGAGGGCGTGATCGGCCACGGAGATTTTTTCAGGTTGGCGGAGAACGCGGCGGACCTGTTCCGGCAGGGTGATTACCGGTTGGCGATCCGAGCCCACCGTACGTCCGGAAAGCATCCGGCGGACGCGGGCTGGAAGGAAAGACGGCAGAGGGATGGTGCGGGGCACCAGGCGGGTTTGCTGTGGGGTAGTGACGGCTGCCGGCATCGGTTTCGATCCATGTCCCTTGAAAGAGACCATATAGAAGGAAGTGTTGATGCGCCGTCACACCCTTGCAGGAAAAGACCCCGGAGGCGGGGGGGGGCGGGTTCAAGGGGATGACGGCGACCTGGCGCTATCATACCCCTTGTTTTGGGCCTGGGCTGAATTGTGCGTTATTGTGCTCGATTGTGCGTTATTGTGCTCGATTGTGCGTTATTGTGCTCGATTGTACCTTGACAGGTTTTTTAAGGGGCGCTTTCCGGCCCCTTCCGGACCGGGTCACCGCACCTCCCCGCCCGCCGGGACTGCCGGCGGGGTTACTCATGGCGTTTCTCCTGTAAAGTGGAAGAAACCACCCTCCGCGTTGCTAAACACAAAAAGGGCGGTGATATGCGGGTTAGCAACCAGGATACAGGAACCTGTGGGGACGAACCCCCTCGCATACCACCGCCCAGGCAAGGGCCATGCTGTGCTGTGGACGCAAAAAAACCGCCATCAAAGGGAGAGGTGGAGGTGCGTCCTTGTCAAGGCTATCATGCCTTTTTTGTTTACTTTCAAAAGGTTTTTGACTAGAAAGACCGATAATCCTCTGCCTATTTGGGCGCAACACTCTTTTCCGCAAACGCTTTATAGACTATGAACGATATCCCGCTGAACGAACGTATTATTTTCGCCCTCGACTTTTCCGAACCAGAAAAGGCCAAGGAATGGGTAGAAAAGCTGGACGGAAAAATTAAGTTTTTCAAAGTTGGTTTACAGTTGTTTCTCGCAGGATGGTGGCCGGTGATCGATCACATCGTCGGGCGGGGCAACAAAGTGATGGTTGATCTTAAGTTTTTCGACATCCCGGAAACCGTCAACCTGGCTGTACAGCAGCTTAAAAATAAGAAAGTGACCTTTGCCACCATTCATGGCAACGACCCTATCATCAAGGCGGCAGTGAAGCATAAAAACGGCCTGAAGATATTAGCGGTTACCGTGTTGACCAGTTTTGACGAATCCGACATGATGGATATGGGGTTCACCGGGACTGTTGAAGATCTGGTGCTGATGCGTTCTAAAAAAGCAATCGATCTCGGCTGCGACGGGGTAGTGTCCTCGGCCAAAGAAGCTGGAAAATTACGTTCCAACATTCGGCAAAACTTCGTCATTGTTACTCCTGGAATCCGACCTGGTGCAAATATCGATGAAATTAAGGACGATGACCAGAAACGGGTAGCCACTGCCAAAGAAGCTATTCGCAACGGGGCGGATTATGTGGTTATCGGCCGACCGATCAGCACATCGCTCGACCCATTGTCCACTGTGGCTGATATTCAGCGCGAGATCGAGGCGGCCCTGGCGGAGAAAGCGGGTCAAAGCTGAAGTCGCAGGTGACGTCGCGCGGCACCCCATCACCCTCTCCATGTATTGGTCGCCTTCACTGGTTCTGCTACCGGCTTACGGTTCTTCGCTTGATGTGCCGGCGTTGCCATTCCGCCAGGTCGCCGGCAACCGCCATCCTTTGCCCGTCCTTGACGATAGGCATGTCGGGATATTCTTTCATCCACCGGTTGACTACCCGGCGGCTCACCCGCAAAAAACAGCAGATTTCCTTCATCCCCACCAGGATATCGTCATTCAACATCGTCACCATCCTCTCCGATTGTTGATTCGTCCGCAATGTCCTCGACAAAGGTCCCCTCGAGGCGCTCCCCGGCCAACTCGTTAAAAGCCTTGCCGACCAGCTCCATCATCGCCTCACAGACCTCGGGCTCGCGGTCCGGGGTGCCGCCGGCCAGGTGCACCAGCAGCCCCTGGCCTTCGTGCAAATGGTGGTAAATACCGTCCTGCAGGGTGGAGAGTAGGGCGGCGACCGCGGCCCAGGCATCCTCCTTGAGCAGCCAGCGGCTATCCTCGCGGCGGGCCTTGGACTCCTTTTCCCTGACCTCGGCCTCCAGCTTGCGGATCTCCAGATCCTCGCGCCGGGCCGATTGGTCGAACCGGGTCTCGGACCGCGTCGAGACATCGACCTGCTGACCATACTGCATCACCTGGTACCGGCTGACCGTGCCGTCCCGATGGAGAGCCGGAAACCCGGCCTCGCAATCCTGATAGAATTTGCCCTGGCTGACCTTGTACCCCTGGGCCCTCAGCCAGTTGAGAGCCTGTTTGCGGTTGGCGAAGCGCTCACCTTCGGGCGGCGGCTGCTCATCGGGCAGGTATTTGGCAAGCAGCCTCTCCACGGTCTCTTCGAGGGCTGACCGGGCCGCGTCCCAGTTATCCTTGGTCTGCCGGGTTGGCGCTTTTCCGTAGGCCTCCATGGCCGTGACGTGCACATCACGCACCAGTATCAGCTCTGATTTGTCCCGGCCGACCGCACGATCAAGCAGTTTTTTGAATCTCTCTTCGTCCATGCTCAGCCTGGTATGGGCCTCCTTGCGGCTCTTGAAGACTTCGGGTTCGGCGGTCATGGCGGGTATCAGGTGGTGGCCCCATCCACGCCGCCGCAGATATCGCCGGGGCGGCCCTTGGACCGGACCAGGCAGCCGAGGTTCCCGATACGCCGCTTGACGGCCGGAGCTCCGACCGCGCCGTCCTCGGGCTCGACGGGCGTCCATTCGTCCTCCGGATCGGTGATGATCGAGGGGCCGGCCGGGGCCTGCTCGGAGCGGGTGAACTGCTCGGCGATCCACTCCCGGCGCATCGCCACCCGCAGGAGGATCAGGTAGCCGATCAGGTCCAGGGTGGTATCCTCGATATCGTCGGCCTGGCCACTGACGATGCGGGAAAGCTTGTCGTCGATGCGCACCTTGATCTGCTCGACCGCATCGGCCCGGCTGAACACCCGCAGCGGAGACAAGGCGCTGTCGCCGTATTTCCTGTTTTTCTCCAGGAGCAGGTCGCGGATGTGATAGCACTCCTGCTCGATCAGTTCTTGGGTGGCGGCCATGGCCGTCTCTTTAGCTGTGATCATCCCTACCATCCCCGGCACCTTTTTATGTTCTCGGTATTGTCATACCGATCACAGATATTGTTGTCATTAATCCGAAACAACCGACCACGCTTCACCCCGATTATCCGGCAGCGCGGAGCATCCCACAACTCCCCGTCGGCGCACAGCGAATCCGGGACATAGTGGTCGCAACCGCCACAACTGGCGTGGGTATACCCCCGGCGGTAATGCAGTTCATCCTTGATTTTCAATCGCCTGATGCTCATCATACCGCCTCGCGCAGAACCGCGATCCGATCGGGATCCAGCCCGGTGATATGGCCGCGCATGGCATCCAGGGCCAGGTCGAGCAGGTGACCGTCCACCGAGGGGCGGCTGTTGCCGACATTTGTGGTGATGCTCGCTTTGAGCAGATCGGCAACCAGTTTCGGCAGCTCATCGTAATAATCCGGATCGCCACCAACCAGCACCGCGATGTCCCGCAGGATGTTATGTTTAAGGGCCAGGGCTTTTTCCAGCTCCTCAACCCGGTCGGCCAGCAAGTTGTGCATATCTCGCATGGCCTCATACCGCTCACGCATCTTTTCAAGCGCCCCTGCCACCATCGCATTGTCGGTATACAGTAGCCGCTCGGTCTCCTGGCTATCCTCAAGCAGGGCCGCGGTGTGGATGGCGGCCTCAACCCAATTTCCTTCCGCGCAGCCCAGTGCCCGGATCACATCTTTCGGCACGGCTACTGCCATTTCCACCGCGACGATCAACCCCTCGCCGATATCGCCCGTGTAGCCGACCGCCTTGGCGATATCTTCCAAGATTTCGTTTTTCACTTTGACCTCCACCTGCTCCTCGGGCAGGAAAAGCGCCGCCACCTCCATCAACCAGCCTGGGTCTTTTTGAGCCACCAGCAGACCAATCATCTTCTCCGCCATGCCGCGCTGCACCACCAGCCGGGCCACAGCTTCCAGACGGTTGCTCACCGATCCGGCCACGGACGCGCAACTTGAGCACAGCAACTCTCCGCTGCACATTGTTACAGCCCTGTTTTTTCCGCAGCCGCCACACTCCTTTTTCCGTTTTTGCATCTCATCCACCTCCGGTTGTTTTTTTGGTTGTATTTCCCGGTGATTTTTCGAACCCATCGCGCAATCCGCAATCACTCCGCGCATATCGGCCAACGCGACAATCTCCAGCTCCGGCGGCATCCCCTGGCAAGAGGCACAGGCATCCATGGCGCGGCGTATGGTCATCACCGCCATAACATCGGCGCGTTCCGACCGGGCGCGCTCCCGATGGGCGGCGCAGGCCCGCTCAAACCCAGCCCTGGTCATTTTGGTCGGGTGCCCGCTGGTGATCGGGCACCGGGCCGAGACCGCCGCCAACTTCCGGCCGGGGCGAGTCATGCGGCGCGCTTTTTTTGCTTCGGCGGCCATGGTCACGCCCCCCTGAAAAACGATTCCAACGCCGCCGCTGCGTACCTGCCCGGGGGCAGCAGCTCCAGCAGCCAAGCAACTTCGCCGCCGCCATAGAGGTCGCTGGTTATCTGTGCCCGCCGGGCCAGTGCGTCGGGCGTGGCGACTTGCGGCCCACGATAACGGACCGCCAGTTCATGCCGCCCCCGCCAAATCTCGCCGTTTTCCCGGCGTAGCCGGTCGATAAAAATCGTCATCGGCGAAAGGGGGCCCGCGATTGACGCGGGCGATATCAATGGTCGACTTACTGTCTCCTTGGTAACCACCAACCCCCGGCCCCCCTCTCGACCAGCGTCCAGGGGTAAAGGCAGATCCTGAGACGAAGCTGCGACAGGTGCGGATTTGGCAACCATCGCCGGGAGACCCGCCTCGATCCAGGCGCGGAGATCGCCGCCATGGTCGCTGACGTAGTCACCCGGATCCTTGCCCGCGGGTACCGGCCAGAACTTGGCATGGCGATAGGTGTTGGTCCAGGAGGCAATCGCTTTGGGACCGGCCCCGGCCTTGGCTTCACGCCCAGGATCGGCGTCGAGGGCAACCAGGATGATAGGGGCAGCGGCACACTCCCGGTGCAGCCACTCGGGCATGCCGCCGGCCACCGTCCCCAGGGAGATGACCGTCACACCCGTATGGGCCACGGCCACGGCCATGGCATCGAGTTCCGCCTCGACCACCACCACGCCTCGGCTCGGGCCGCAGGTGGAGCGGATGACCAAGGGCTCGTTGCCGCTGCCCTCGATCCAGATGTATTTGCGGTCAGGCAAGAAACGTTCCCGGCTTTCAGGGGTGCGGCGGATCCGGAGGCGATGGAGTTGGCCGGTGATCCCGACAATGGGGATCACCAGCCCGCCGGGCACCCACAGCCTGTCCTTGCCCTCTTTGGGGGGCAGGCCGATATCGGCCCTCTTGACGCGCCGATCGTGACTGAGCCAGCCGAGGGCGAACCGCTTGACCGCGAGCGCATCGAGGCCCCGCCCGGCCAGCCAGGCCAGATGATCCGCCTGGGCGCTGAGTTTGACGCTGGCCTCATCCGCCAAGCCCGCGGCCCAGGCCAGCCAGGTCTGGGCCGGGGACTTGGACACCACCCGCGCAACCTGCTGCATCCGGGGCGTGGGTACGGGGGCAACGCTCCGGGCCCGGCGCTGCTGGCGGCCGCTGCCGTTGCCCAGCCTGCAGGTGCCGCGCACCGCGCAACTGCCGGCCCGGCATTCCTGTCCGGCTGCTTCGTGGGCCTCGGCGCAGGTTTTTCCGTCGATCTCCCGCAGCCAGGTGATGATATCGCCCTTAAAACCACAACCATAACACTTGAAACCGCCATCGTCGCGGATAACGAACTTGTCTGAGGTGCTGCTGCCGCCGCATTTCGGGCAGGGACCGACGAAGCGGCCGTTGCCCCGGCGGAGGTTGTGTGTGGCCGAGAGGGCCTGCAGATCGACGTTCATTTGCTCCATCCTGGCTTATCCTGCTTCATCTTTTCCTTATCCTGCTACGTATATATAATAATATTAATATGTTATGTGTATATCAGGATGACAGGATGTAATATACGCATGCGCGCATGGAATTTTTTTTACATGCTGTTTTTTTTTCATACGCGCACGCGCGCAATGTTCATCCTTCATCCTGATTGCAGTGTTTTTCTATTGTATTTCCATAGGTTAGCTCATCAGGACGGCGCAGGATGAGCCAGGATAAGCCAGGATGAAGCGAGATTTACCCCAGATTGGCCAGCTCATGTGACACCTCCGGATTATACATCACGCCAAGGACCACCAGCTTGCCGCCGATTTTGACCAGCTCGTATCCGCGCTCGCGCATATCCTTGGCAACGGTGCGGTTCGCCGGTGCCTTCTTGACATCGCCCCGGTTGTTGCCCCACCACCAGAGGAAGCACTGGTAGAGCGTCGGGAATGATATCTGGCGGGCCGGATCATCCGGGTAGATGACCAGGCAGTCGGTAAGGAATTCCTTCATGTAATCCTCGCTGGCGGCCAGTTCCTCGGCGCTTTTGAGCAGCTGCTCCGGCGGATCGAGGCCGCGCTCCTGCCACTCGCGGCACCCCTCGACCAGCCAGGTGAGTATGCCGGTGAGGTTGTCGCGCAGGCGGTCTTTGAGCCGTGGATCCTTTTTCTTGAAACTGCCGGCCATGGATGGGTATTTTTTTGCCTCCGCCTCCGGATCATCGACAAACGACCATGGAAAATCGATCTTGAGCAGCCGCTGGATCAGAGCGAAGTCGGTACCCATCCCTGTCGGCATGTGGTTGGTGTGCAGGCAGAGGGTATGGGTTGGATCGAACACCACCACTTTGCCGAAGTTGGGACGACACTCTATCTGATCATCACCGGTCAGGCCTTTGAGGTTGCCGGCATCGACCCTCTGGCCGCGCTTGGTCTCCCCGGCCACCACCAGGCGCTTACCCAGGAGGGCATATTTATGCTCGCTGGCGGCGTTGATCGAGGGGTCAACCTTCTGCTCGGTGAGCATCGCCGGCGAAATGACGTGGTAGTAAGGGCCGAGTACCGATGAGAGCAGGCTGAACAGCACACCCTTGCCGTTGCGGCCGCGACCGATGAACACCGCGATGTATTGTTCGTAACTGTGGCCGGTGATCGCGTAGCCGAAAAATCGTTTGAGGAAGGCGGAGACTTCGGGGGATCCGGTGATATCGTCAAGGACGGTGGCCCACTCGGTGTAATCGGCATGGGGATCGTAGGGCACGGTGATGGCTTTGGTGAGGAGATCCCCGGGCCGGCCGGGAAGCAGCACCCCGGTTTTGAGATCAATTACCCCGTTGACGCAGGGTAATAGCCATGGGTGGCGGTCCATGTCAAGCTCACGACAGGCCATTGAACGGTCGACTACCGGCGCCCATACCAGCGCTTTCTTGGCGCCGCTCTCGCTGCGCAACCGGTCGACCCGCTTGCGCAGCTTCGAAATCAACTGCACCATCCAATAATCTTTATCGCCCTTCTTGGGGCGCTTGTCCTTATGTTGCTCTTCGAGACGTTTTTCCAAGGCCAGGGCCTGATCCTCATAGTTAAGAGCCACCTTCTCCACCGCATCAAAGCTGTCGCGGAATTCGTCGTCCTCCCAGACATTCCCGCCCCAGCGCAACCATTGGCCGTCTTTTGGAGTGGAGTTGAAAATGAAGGACCCGCGATTTCGTGCCGCATACAATAAGCCGTCGCCACGCTCGTTGGCATCAAGGCAGTCGAGCACGAACTGATCATCGATCTCCAACTCTGGACTAGGAGGAGGCAACAGCCCGGCCGCCCGCTCCTCAACCTGCCGTGCAATCTCCCGTTCACTCATTGTCAAAAATCCGCCATAGCAAATGAAGTTATCTTAACAAAACACTGAAGTTTCATTATTCCACCGGTTGCTGATTTTTTAAATGCACCTACCCATCGAGGTGCGAAATGCCCGCAGTGCGTAGGGGCCGGGGAGGACCCGTTATTTGGGTGTAATCGGGTGGCCCGGCCATTACAGATCATCACCTGTGTGTTGCACCCCTGGAGGGGTGCAAGGGGAGAGAGAGCGGGGTGCATCATGACGCAAGAAACCTGGTGAGGGTTGACCAGAAACGCTTTTCGAAGGTGCGGTCGAACGTCTTGTGGGCGATACCGTAGAAGTCGAGTTGAGGCTTGACCGGCTCTCGCTGATTGGTCTTGAGAATAAGGATCGGCTTGAGGCCGCGCGCCCTGATCGCCGAGGTGAACCTGCCCCGCCGCCTGCCGGGCTGGGCGGTGTAGGTCATGGTCCGGGTGACCGCCTTGCCGAATCCTTTGGCGGTTTTGATGCGTTGATACACACCAGGCAGGAGACGGCTTTTGTTGCCTGCCTGGATGGTCACATAGTCACCACCCCGGCGCTTGGTCCCGGCCACGACCGCCTTGGCCTGGCCAACTGTGATGTTGCCGGCAGCGGTGCGCTTTGCCCCTACAGCCAGATCGTATTGCTTGCCGCCGGCGGCGCGTTCAAAACCTTTCAGCTTCCGCGCTCCACCCTCAACCTGCGGCACCAGGTAATGCTGTCCCATACGAGGCGGGTCTTTGAAACCCACCTTTGCCAGCATGTTGTGGCCCCTGGTCAGGGTGGCCTTGATGCTGTTACGGGTCCATGGCACTGGTGAGCTGAACACCCTGGATATCTCGCCTTTGATTTCATCGCGGATGGCTTTGGCAGTGTGATCCATCGCCTGCTCCGCAGCTCGGCCTGCTTGCTTGGGCATAGCCTTGAGCATGGCATCCACCTCGGCAATGCCTTTAATATCAATACTGATCATCACGCATCCACCTGGTAAAGGGGCAGCTTATCCATGGCGGCGCGCGGCTGCTCATCAATGGCGGCGCGCACCAGGCAGCTGATGGTATTCTCATCCAAACCAATCCGGACCAACTCACCCACCATCTCGTTTATCTCGCTATGGCTCATCAGAAGTTCTCCCGATAAAAGGCGGCGAGCTGCCCCGCTTGCTCGCTGGCTTGCCGCTGTTCAATTGGTGTAAGGAGGGATCTGGGCGATCTTTGAACGACATCGACGGTGGGGGCCGCATGCGCAGCAGGGCCGCACGCATGATCGGCGAGGGTGACCAGCAAGAGTGACGTGCAGAAGAAGATGATCAGCAGCATCATGACGGCCTCGATCACCTTGTTCTTCACGTCGCGATTCGTCAGCCGTACCCGTCGCCTTCTGTTGCCGCCTGATATCCTCATCACAACCCCTGGTCTGTTAGTATTTGGCGCATCGACCGCGCCCTGGTGGGCGGCTTGTTGCCGCGATACTTGGCTTCGATAGACTTGGCTTCAGCGGTGAGATCAGCAGCCATCCGCCGCAATCGCGCCGCCCGGGCCAACTCTTCCGCCGATGTTTGCTGCTCGGGACTCATCAGGCTGTTACCCGGCCAAACCCTGGTTGTCCGA
This sequence comes from Desulfobulbus oligotrophicus, assembly GCF_016446285.1. Classification (NCBI taxonomy): domain Bacteria; kingdom Pseudomonadati; phylum Thermodesulfobacteriota; class Desulfobulbia; order Desulfobulbales; family Desulfobulbaceae; genus Desulfobulbus; species Desulfobulbus oligotrophicus. The sequence continues at coordinate 2,386,642 of NZ_CP054140.1, read as the reverse complement.
CCAGCCTGTTCATGCCTGCCGCCCCTTGCAGTTTTTGGCATAGGTGCGGGCGATTTCATCCATGGCCGCATGCTTCAGCTCATGCACCACGGGGATCGGCTCGCCGGCATCGATTGCCCGTTGCAACGCGGCTACTGCGGCATAGTCAGCCAGGATCTCCTGTTCCATAGTGTCCATGACCAGCGGCACAGCACCCACCGCCACATCCTGATCCACCGCTGTTTCCAGGTACCGGATAGCAGCCCGCGCCGCATAGCCGTAGCCGATGGCATCCATGCGCTCAAACAAGGTATGGAGCAACTCCAGCGGACTCTTGCACCGCACCTCGGTGCATGTCGGATCCTGAGCCCAGTCGTGCGCCGACCGGATCGACCGATTAAAGATACGGGCGACCATCGCCGCCCCCATCGCTTTGCGCGCCACGTTAAACACTTGCCAGGGCTGCATTTTGCTTTGATCTTGTGTCATGGACTCACTCATCGATTTTGATATCCTGAAGTCATGGAACCTGAAAACATTTGCAAAGATTGCCCGCGCCCTGATAGGATGGACACATGCCGCCAAGCATTGCCGCCCAGGTTCCGACCAGGGTGCGGGGCTTTTTTTTTATGCCCTATCAATACCGAAACGCCCGGCGCTTGTCTCCACGTCGGGACTGAGCTCGATCGTAGGCCCCGGCCAACATGGCCTGGGAGCTGCTGACGGAAGTCCTTAGAGACGGACGATACCCGCCACCGGCCTCCAGCAGATCGGCAAACCTGGGGAATGCGGTGTACTTAACGGTCAGTTGATCAAGATAAAAAAATGGCATGGTGCGCCTCCAGAGCAAAGAGTGATGATCAATCGAGAATTAGCATCTGATACAACTTTGCCGCCACGCCGGACGACAACACAGCGGTGGCCTCGATACCCTGGCCGACAACTTCAACGATGACGGATCGATGGAGGTTCCCATCCTTAAGAATGACTGCTGCCCACATACCGATAAGTTCGCTGTTCATGACTACTCCTCCTTGGTGAAGGGGAAGACTTGGTCGATTGGAAGGCCGACGGCATCGGCTATGGCGTGCTCAATGATCGAAAAAAAATAACGGAGAAAAACCATGAAAACCCAACCGGATAACGGCAAGGAAGCCGCCATTGCAGAGGCTATCAACAATCTCGCCAGTGAAATGAGGATCCTTACCTTCGGCAACGCCTCGCTTACCAAAAGCAGCCCTGGAGCCATTGAAGGGTTGACCATGGCCGTGAGTGATTCCGGCAGCGGGATCGCTTCAGCGATTGGGGACGTTGCCACCTCGCTCTCCGATATAGCGGACGCCATCAACAAGCTTGCTGAGGCTGTTGTTGAATCTCGGGGCAAATGATCTGCGGCCCTTTGATGATGTTATCGCCGTTTTCAAGGATCAGAATGTCCTGGTCATCGAGTGTTTTGGTTAATCCAGCGACTTTTGAACTCAGTAGCTCTAAGGAAAATGGTCGGCGATAGGTGATTTTTTGTCCGATAAGTTTCATGCTTTCTCCTTGGTGACGGGGAAAACTTCTTCGACCGGTTTGCCGAGGGCCATGGCAACTGCCTGCCTAATTCTCGGCGTCGCCCGTTTCCCGGTAATGACGTTGTGGACACTTGACGGTTTTACGCCAAGCATCTTTGCAATGCTGGCCTGGGTGATATTTTTAGATGCCAACCCAGTTTTAATATCATCTTCCATTTTAGGCATATTAGGCAAAGGAGCCGCCTAATGCAAGAAAAAAATCAGGCAAACGTTAAAGAAAGATTGCAAATCCTTTGCGATTCAAAAAATATTAAAAATATTCGAGAACTTGCCGTGTTGCTGGGGGTAAAAGACGGTAGGCTTTATTCGTGGATAAAACGGAATGAAATCGTCAATCCCAAATTGATATTAGGCAAGTTTTCGAACATTAACGAAGAATGGCTCTGCACAGGGATAGGCGAAGCGTTTGTTGTTGATCAGCCTCTAAAAAATGGCCGTCAATTTGAAGAAAATCGAGTTAAGAAAGGGCACAGCAATGAATTGAACTCTTTAAGTCGACTACGATTTAAAACGCAGTGCGGGGCTGTCTATTTCGATGATTTTTTTGATTTTGTTGCAGAAAAATACGGGGAAAACAAAGAAGGGGTTGGCGAATTTATGGAGTGGCTCACGGAGTATCACAGCGAATACAGAGAGTGGATTGCAGAAAAAAAACGGACCGGCGAAAATGTGGTATCTGGACCCCCATCGAAAGTGTCTGGTGCTGGTAAGTAAAGGTCAATAGGCAAGTTTACCTGAAAAAAGGTTAATCATGGAAAATAAGTCATATAAGTTGATAAATATTTTGTGTGTAATCTTATCCTTGTTGACCATGGCAAGGGTATCCCACGCGCACTCGGGAGGGCTCAACAGCAGCGGGTGCCATACCAATCATAAAACCGGAGACTACCATTGCCACGGCGGCAGCAGTTCGAGCGGGGGAAGTGAATCCGGGCAGAGCAGGGGATACAGCGGCGGCATGGAAGTTATTCCAGAGGCCCGGCAGGCTCCGAAGAAAGAACAAAGCGTGCGAGTTGTGGGGGTGACCGACGGCGACACATTGCGCGTTGTCATCGAGGGCCAAGAGGTAAAAATACGCCTTTACGGTATCGATGCCCCTGAAAGCGGACAAGCATTCGGTAAAGCATCACAGCAAGCGCTGAAACAGATAACCTCCGGCAGACAAATTAGTATCAAGGTGCTTGATCGGGATCGATATGGAAGGCTGGTAGCATTGGTTTTTGCGGACGGCGCCAACGTGAACGAAGCAATGGTTGCCTCCGGTTTTGCGTGGGCTTACCCACAATACTGCAAACAATCGTTTTGCAACGAGTGGGGGCGTAATCAAACAATGGCCAAGGATAATCGCAAGGGACTATGGCAAGACGGAACCCCTACACCTCCATGGGACTGGAGGCATAGAAGGTAAACAAAATGAAAAACGGACAATGCCCAAAATGTGGAAATAATTTTTATGATTTTTCTGACCATTGCATGACATGTGGGTGGAAGCCAATGGACAAGCAAAAAATTATTACAATATCTGTTGTTTCTATCTTCCTAATTTCGTTGTTTGTTTTAACAACGACCGATGTTTTTACGACACGAGAAGAGATTGAGAAAAGAGAAGTGGCAAAAAAAGAAAAAGAAGCGGCTCAAAAAAAGGAAAACGCTGATAATAATATGCTGTATATGGCTCGACAAGCTGTCCTCGCCAGGATGAAAGATCCAGGTTCCTCCGAGTTCTCAGATGTCTATCGTGCAGCATCCGGTGCAGTTTGCGGCAGGGTGAACGCCAAGAACTCGTTCGGCGCCTATACAGGATTCGTTAGGTTTGTGTCTGGTGGCACACAATCAGCAACATTTCTGGAAAGCGATCCAGCGGCAGCAAAAAATTTTAATGAGGTATGGGACAGAATGTGCAAAGTCGCCTTGCCTTAATGTGGCGTTGCAAATTTTCCCCCTACTCCCTCATCATCTTGCTCTTGACGCCCCGGAAACCATCGACCGGCCACACCCGTGGTGACATCGCCAAGGCTGCCGCACTCATGAAAGCGCTGGAGGATTGAAAATGGCCCTGAAAACTACTCCGTTTGACGTTGCCGAATCCCTGGTACCGAACGAAGTGGTCAACCTCACCTTCGACCGCGAGTGGACCCCCATGCGGGCCTGGCGCGAATACCTTGGGTTGACCCAGGCGGAAGTGGCAACCAGGGCAGGAATCACCCAAGCTGCCTATGCCCAAATGGAGACGGTCGAGCGGCCCAGAATGGCAACCCTGAAAAAAATCGCGCAAGCGCTGGGCATCACTCCCGACCAGCTCAACTTTTAAGGGATGGCCATAATTTCAGTCCGTATTCAGCCTGCCGTGAGGCGGTTGACAAAGACGGCCACACCACGAAGCACAAGGGACTCACGGTTGAAAATTCGAAATATAGTGACTAATTTTCAGTTACAAACATGAGGTTTTCTGCTAGAAAAGCATGTCCAAACATCAAAAAATAATAGACCTGCTTCGGTCAAAAAAAGCTCCTCCTGGTATAAAATGGACAGAGCTTAAATCACTTCTCGAACATTTTGGTTATGTTATGCTCAAACCAAAAGGAGGGGGGTCAAGCAGGAAATTTTATCATAAACAAAAAGATATATTGTTTATCTGTCACCAGCCACATCCGAGCCCGTGCGTTGATAAGGGGTGCATCGCTGACGTGTCTGAACACCTGAGGGAAAATGAATTTATTTAAGGAGGGGCACCATGGGCACTCTCAAGTATAAAAGATATGAAGGAACAGCCGAGGTGGACATGGATCGTTGTGTTTGTCGGGGCAAGATTCTTTTTATTAACGATCTTGTTATTTACGAAGCGGAGAGTCCGGCTGCACTTAAAAAAGCCTTCGAGGAAGCAGTTGATGATTACATAGAGACGTGCGCTGAACTGGGGAGGGAACCCAAAAAACCACTCAAGGGACAATTCAATGTAAGGATCTCTCCAGAATTGCACAAGGATGCCAGTCTTAGAGCAATACACGACGGCATTACATTGAATGAGTTGGTGGGGAAAGCGATATCGGCATTTGTTCACTCTGGGGCAGAGGTGAATTACAATTACCACTATGTTAGTGTCGCGCAGTCAGATAATAATTTCAATACATGGTTATCTAGCCCATATACCGGCACTCAGTTTTTCGAGGGAACAGCTCATGCAACAGCAAACTGATCAAGCAAAAACTCATGAGTTTGTTGAAAACCCATTGTCGCTTCGCGAGGTAACAATACTGCTTATAAAACATTATGGCCTTCACGAAGGATTTTATGATTTGACAATGGAGTTTACAGTTGGATTCGGCCCCATAGGCCCAGATCCAAACGCACTTGTTCCTGGCGCACTTGTCGGTGTACAGAAGTTGGGACTTATTAAGGTTCCAGAAGCAAAAAAACCAACAACAATTAACGCGGCAGAGGTCAACCCGCCCAAAAAGAAACGCGGAGCCAGTGACCGCTGAGCCATGAGCGTCCACCAGACCAAAGATGGCCGATGGTTCGTTTTTTACCATAAGGGATTCAACAAAGAGGAACCCAACCGCACCAGGGAATATTTCGGCCGGGGGATTGAGGCGGAACTGGCCGCCCATGCGCGCAACCATGCCATCGGCCTGGGCGTGCAGCGGGATCACAGCGCGGCAGAACCCACCTTCGCCGACCTGGCGGCCGATTACATGGAGGCCCACGCCGGCGACATGCGACCCACCAGCAGGGAGGATGCCGCCTGGAAACTGGACGGCGTCATCTTGCCCCAGCTCGGCCATCTGCCGGGCAGCCGGATCGGGCCACCGGCGCTTGATGGCTATGTGGCCGGTCGGGCCGCCCTGGGACGAAAAAACACGTCGATCCACCGGGAGCTGTCAATCATCAGGGCCATCATCCGCTGGGCCGTCAAGCGGCACAAAATCACCCACAATCCGATGGACGGGTTCGACCTGCCGCGCCGCGATGACGCCATCATCAGCCCACCGACGGCAGCCGAGCTGCAGGCCCTGTATCGAGCCGCTGCACCGCACCTGCAGCGCGCCCTGCTCCTGAGCTATTATACCGGGATGCGGCCGGGAGGCTCTGAGCTGCTGGCTCTGCGCTGGGAACATGTGGACCGGGTCAACGGTTCTATCTTCGTGGAGAGTGCAAAAAAAGGAGGGATGCGGGCGAGAGGGGTACCAATCGCCACGGAACTCGACACAGCCATGGCAAGGTGGATCCAGGCCGACCGGGAGCGAGGACCGTTGCAATGGGTGGTCCATTATCACGGCGCCCGGATCGGCAGCCTCAAAACAGCCTGGGCCCAGGCCAAGAGGCGGGCAGGGATCACCCGCCGCATGCGCCTCTACGATCTTCGCCACATGGCAGCCAGCGACATGCTTGCCGGCGGCGCCGATCTCAAATCAGTGTCCGAGATCCTCGGCCATGCCTCGCCCGACATGACCATGCGCATCTACCAGCACACTATCACCGCCCAACGCCGCGCCGCCATCGCCGTTCTTGGTAAGCGTTTACCAATAGACACCAGCCAAGACGACGATAAAACGGGATGATAAACGTTAAAACCCCAGTCTTCGGGACGCTGGGGTCGGAGGTTCGAATCCTCTCTTCCCGACCATTTACACACATAGTATTCTCAACAGATTGATCAATATTGAACAGGTTGATCAATATTCGGTCAAAAAGCTCGCTATCAGCGAGCTTTTTTCATGTGTGCAGTAACAGCAAAATAAAAAGATCCTTCCATGGTACTGCAGTCAACAGACAGATGGTAATTTTGTTCTGTTTCTGTCGTCTTTGAAGGAATCAATAGCATCTGTTAGCAGGTAACGACCGAAAATGTCAAAAACGAATCTTTACACAATGAAGAACAGCTTGTGCCCCTCAGAACATAAGTATTTATTTGTTCAAAAAAATCCCGGTAGACACTTCCCGGCAATATCGCTGTTTACGCCGTGGTTGTTGTGGTTATAATTAGTGTATCATTGTGTCTGTAGCTGGCGCGAAAGAGTGTTGGAACAGCGTTTTCACGATGAGAGATACCTGAAACAGCGACTATTTTAAAGAAGGTGTGATCATGAAACAGTATGGTGGGTGGGTTGTTTGTCTGCTGCTGATCATGGGGTTGAGTGGAGGGCTTTCACCAGTCAGAGCTCAGGATTGCTCAGTCCAACCTCATCAGGATGCCGGCCTGATGACAGCCGATGCAGCACTGGCAAGACCGGTGGGTGTAGTAGCCACAGTTGCCGGTTTTGCTCTGTACCTAGTATCTTCCCCCTTTTCAGCGCTGAGTGGTAACAGTGAAGAAGCATGGCAGAGTTTGGTGGTGTCACCGGCAAACTATACTTTTAAACGCCCTTTGGGCCACTTTGAATGTGAACAGGTCCCTCAAACTGATGACAAAAACTGACACAGACACACTGTAAAGGCTGTACTAAGCGATGGAGGTTGCATGGTAACTCTGATTGTTTGTCCAAACTGTGGTGCAAAAAACAGGATCCCGACCGATAAACAGCGCCTGACACCTAAGTGTGGCCGGTGCAAACATTCTTTGGCCGGAATGCCGCAATCGGGTCTTGTCAACCCGTTAACAGACGGACAATTTCACGCTCTTGTCGAACAGGCGTCCCTACCGGTGCTGGTCGATTTTTATTCTCCAACCTGCGGACCCTGTCAAATACTGGCGCCTACCCTTGATGCACTGGCTCATGATTATGTTGGCCGGTTGCTGATCTTTAAAATCGATACCTCCTCACAACAGAGGATGGCGCAACGATTTCAGATTCGTGGGGTACCAACCCTGTTGTTTTTCAAAAACGGTCGATGCATTGATCAGGTGGTTGGTGCAGTGCCGCGGTCTGATATCGAACAGCGTATTCATACACTTCTCCAGCAGGCGGCTTAAGACAGAGGATCGTTCACCGCACGGAATTGTTCCGGACCAAACACGTACGTTGCTGATACAGTGGTTATTGTACTGTCGTTATGGAACAGTGACTGTTCTCATCCATATCGCCGCCCAAGGCCTTGATGAGGGCCACGTGGTTCTGTAATTGATTTAATTGGTTTTCCACGACACTGATCTCTGCCTGCCGTCGTGACTCCTGGGCATCAAGCCAGGGTTTGATGCCAATCTTTCCGGCCTGATAACGGAGCTGGTAGAGATCTTCTGCTTTTCGGGCTGCTTCCAGGGTCTTCAACAGTTCGACCGATTCTTCCTTGTACCGTTGTCGGGCAGAAAGCCCATTCTCCACTTCAACCAGGGCATTGTACAGTGTCTGGCGAAAGCCAAGGCTTGCCTGTTCATATTCGGTGTCGGAGATGCTGATGGTACGCTGCATGTCACGCCACTGTAAGAAGGGTAGGGAAAGGCTTGCCATGACTGTACCTATGGGATTGTTGAGCAGTCGTGAAAGTTCGTCGCTGCTTTGACCAAGGTTGCCACTTAAGGTGAGCGGCGGGTAAAAGGAGGCCCGGACAGCATTGCCGCTTGCCAGTGTGGAGCGAAGGCGAGCCTCGGCAGCGCGGAGGTCCGGGCGTCGTGTCAGCAGATGCACCGGTAATCCTGCGGCCACTTCAGGAGTGCTGGTCCGGAGAAGATTCGCCGGTCCAGTGAGTACAATGCTCTGCTGTGGTGGTCGATCCAGAACGATGCTCAGTTCGTTTGCCACCTCGGTTTGCTGTTGTAATAAGATAGTATGATTGGCCTGCTGATTTGCCAGTGAACGTTGGGCCTCTAAAAGATCAAGAGCTGTGGCTGCACCGGCAGCATAGCGAACATCGGCCAGTCCCAGGCTATGGCGGGTATATGCAATACTGGCTGAAGAAAGAGCCAGTCGTTCATCAAGATATCTTAATCGCCAGTACAAAGAAGCTGTGGTACCGGTCAGAGCAAGGATAGTGTTGTCCAGATCTTCTCTGGTCGCTTGAGCTTCCCAGCGGGCGGCTTCAGCTTCTCCTGCTAATTCTCCCCACAGATCAACGGTATAGCTGGAAAATATCGAAGCCCCGAAAAGTGTATTTTCCGGACGGTGTCTTTGTACGTCACGGCTGTAACTTGTACTGGCCTCTGCCTGTAAACTCGGCAGACGTCTGCTGTCTGTGAGTTCGGCCTGGAGCAGTGCATTGCGTAGGCGTAGAGCTGTTATAGCCAGTTCTGTGTTGGACTGTAGTGCCTGACTGACGAGCTGATTCAGGGCTGGATCGTTAAAATGGTGCCACCAGCAACCTTTTTTCTGAGTATGAAGAGAAGAAGAGTAGGACCAGGTTTTCGGTATAGAAACTGCGGGTTCTTTGTAGGGGGTGTGTACGACAGACGCGCAACCTGGAAGTATCACGGTCAGACAGATGAGTATGTTGAGAAGACGAGACGAACAGCGCATACAGCTACTCCCTGGTCAAAGCAATGACTGGATCAAGGGATGCGGCTTTACGTGCAGGCAGAAAGCCGAAAAGAATACCGATTGTCGACGAACAGACAAAGGCGCTCACGATGGCGGTGGTGGAATAGATTAAATTAAATTCACTTCCCAGAAAGGAAACGACTCCCCCCACAGTCAGTGCCAATCCCACACCCAGAGTACCGCCAAGCAGGCAGACCAGCACCGCTTCGATGAGAAACTGTTGCATAATATCACTGTGCCGTGCACCAACAGCCATACGTACCCCGATTTCCTGCGTTCGTTCAGTAACAGAGACCAGCATGATGTTCATGACGCCGATACCACCGACCAGAAGAGAGATAAGGGCAATGGAGGAAATTAACAGCGTCATGGTTTGGGTTGTTTTTTCGATGGTTTGACGGATAGCATCCAGGTTGGAAACAAAAAAATCTCTGGTTCCATGGCGTTGGGTAAGCAGTTTGACCACGCTTTGTTCTGCGATTGCGGTGGAGACATTATCCGCTACCCGGACAGTAATGCTCCGCAGATACTGTTGTCCGGTCAGGCGATTCATGGCTGTTGTATAGGGGACCCAGATGTTGAGGCTGTCGGTGTCTCCAAAACTTGTATCCGATTTTTTAGTGATACCGATTACCCGGCAGGGCACTCTGCCAAGCATGATGACTTCCCCAAGGACTTTATCCGGTTGATCTTTAAACAGACCTCGAAAGGTATTTTGATCGATGATAACATCCTGGGCACTGGCACGAACCGCATCACTGTCAAACTGCCGCCCCTTCGCAAGTTCCATGCCCCGCACCCGGAAATAATGCTCACCCACACCATTGACCTGGGCACTGACACTGGTGTTACGATAGACGAGTGTCAGTGATTTGGTCACCAGCGGCGTTACAGTGTCCACATAGGGCTGATCGGCCAGGGCATAGGCGTCCCGGGGGACAAGGGTGCGCACATTGCCGGATCGCATGTCACCCCAATCAACACCGGGATAGATGCTGATGGTGTTGGTTCCCATGGCACTGATGTCTTTGAGGATTCGTTGCCGTGACCCTTCTCCGAGCGCCACGACGGAAACCACAGAGGCAATACCGATGATTATGCCGAGCATCGTCAACAAGGTCCGCATGCGGTGAGCTGCCATAGCGGTGAGAGCCATCCTGAATGCTTCTGCAAATCTTTGCCAGTAGGCCTGCCATGGCTGCCGGGCAGAAGGAACTGCGGCTGCCTGCGGTTGTGGAGGGGAGGGTGGTTTGGTCTGGCGGTCGACAATTACCTTGCCATCCTTCAGCTCGATAATCCTGTCGGCATAGCCGGCTATTTCCAGGTTGTGGGTCACCAGGATAACTGTATGGCCATCGCTGTGGAGTTCTCGCAGTATTTGGATGACCTCAAGTCCGCTGGCCGAATCAAGTGCACCTGTCGGCTCGTCAGCCAGGATAACCGTCCCTCCGTTCATCAGGGCCCGGGCAATGGAAACTCGTTGCTGCTGCCCACCGGAAAGCTTTCCTGGTACATAATCCATCCGTTCAGCCAGACCTAAACGATCAAGGAGCCAGCGTGCTCGCTCCTCTCGATCTCTGGTTGTGACGCCGGCATAGATGGCCGGCATTTCAACGTTTGCTAAAGCGGTGAGGCTTGTAAGCAGGTGGTAACGCTGAAAGATGAATCCAAAATGTTCTCGTCGTAAATAGGCAAGTTCATCCGGAGTGAGCCGGCCGGTCTCTCGGCCGTTAATGCGATAGACACCACGACTGGGACGATCGAGACAACCGATTATGTTCATCAGGGTGGATTTACCGGAACCTGAAGCACCAACGATGGCCACCATTTCACCGGCTGCAATAACCAGATCAACCTTGTTGAGGACGGTCAGACAGGTGTCTCCCGTTACATAATCCCGACAAACCCCCTGTAACTCAATCAACGAGGCAGTCATCAGAGCATCCTCATCGGGCGGCGCATTCTTACCGGGGCAGCAGCTGTTATCTCCGGATCACCAATCACCACCTGCTGTCCTTCCTCTAAACCTTCGCGCACCTCAGCATTGGCGTTGTTGTTGAGCCCAATGTGCACCCACTGTTTCCGGATGACACCTGGTCTGGGGAGAACACGTACTGCATGACGACCTTTTGCGTCTCTGTCGCCCAGTGCAGCTGACGGGATAAACAGTACATCCTTTGCCTCCTCAAGGATGATGTTGACCTGCGCTGTCATGGATATACGCAGCTTACCGTCAGGATTAGGTACATTGATAATACCGATATAGTAAATGGCGGTGTCCGTACTGCTCACAGAGGAGGAGGCAGAGGTTTCTTTTGCTATGGATTCCGGTGCCGGTTCAATGGCATTGATTACAGCCGGATAACGGTTGTCCGGCTCGCCGAGTACAGTAAAGAAGACTTTTTGACCCGGTTTTACGCGAATAATGTCCGCTTCCGAGATCTCGACCTTGATGGTCATGCGATCAAGTTCTGCAACCTTGATAATGGTTGGTGCTGTTTGGTTGGCATTAACGGTTTGCCCTTCTTTGGTGACAATCCCTACAACCACACCGTCAAGAGGTGAGCTGATCTTGGTATATCCCAAGTCGAGTTGAGCCGTATCCACCGCCAGTTCCGCCTGTTCGATCTGGGCATCAAGGGCATTGATCTCTGCTCTGAGCACCTTGAGATTGGCTTCAGCAGTTTCGGCCTCCTCCCGGGAGGAGGCATCGCCTGCCAGCATCTGGATCTGCCGTCGATGATTCAACTCTGCCAGCGCCAATGAGGCCTGTTTCGCCTGCTTTTGCGCACGGATGGCAGTTAAGGCTGCAGTTTTAGTCCGCAGAGTATTCTGTTGAGGCAGGCTGTCAATTTCCGCTACCAATTGACCGGCCCTGACCGTGTCGCCCAGATCTACTTTCAAGGATTTCAACTGTCCGGAAACCTGGGCACCAACACTGACCATGTTGACGGACTCCACTGTGCCGCTGGCCAGTACAGTCGTTTCTATCGAACCGCGGGCCACCGGCATCGTCATGTAGTTCGGTTGCTGTTCACGATGCAAAAGGTAGTAGACAACAGCAGCTGTGCAGGCAGTTATCAGAAGTACTGAGGTTAAAACGAGTCGGCGTCGTAAGGTCGTCTTGCTCATGGCTGTACAATAGGCGAAAAAATAAAAGAAACGGCTGAGACCATTTCTCAGCAAATGTTTATTGGATTGGATTTTCGGGCCACACCATACGGTACATTATGGATAAAACCGAGATAAAGGAGGCTTTTTGGGAACAATTTATGTAAATTGTAAGTGTAATCGTCAAGGAAAAGCGTACAAAACAGACAGAATACGTTCTTTTATGGTTCCAGCTCTGCCAAGAGATGTCTGGAAAACTGAAGGAACAGGCCATTCGTAGTACGTAACAGGTACAGACATCGGTTTACGCTCTATTCTTTCATCCTCTATCGGAGTTGTTATGGCATTACTTCCCGCTATTGAGCAAGAAACAACCACTGATCCTGATGCCGCAATCATCTGGCTCCATGGTTTAGGTGCAGATGGCCACGATTTTGCACCGATTATTCCAGAACTCAACCTGCCTTCGGAACTCGGCATTCGCTTTATTTTTCCCCACGCACCGTCCAGGCCTGTGACCGTGAATGGCGGTTATGTTATGCCGGCCTGGTTTGATATCTTTGAAATGGATATCAATCGCCGGGTAGACATTCCGCAGTTAATGGTTTCAGCAGCGGCCATTAATCAGCTTGTTGATCGTGAACTGGAGCGTGGAATCGATAGCCGACGTCTTCTCCTTGCCGGATTTTCCCAAGGTGGGGCTGTTGCCTACCAGGTCAGCCTCAGTCATGCGAAACCTCTTGGCGGACTGATAGCCATGTCCACCTATTTTGCCACAAGCAGCACCATCACCCTCAATGAGGCCAACCGTCATCTGCCCATTGAAATTCATCATGGTCAATATGACCCTGTCGTACCGATAGCCTTGGGGATCAGTGCTGCCGAGCTGCTGCAGGAGCAGGGCTATACTGTAACCTTTCGTACCTATCCCATGGAGCATTCGGTCTGTCCCCAACAGATTGAACATATCAGTCAGGCTATACAGCAGTTTCTTCAGAAATGAATCAAGAAGGGCAGATTCGTTTATCGAAAACAGACATACCGGTTCGAACAAAAGCCGAAGCACAGGACCGCGTCGATCAGATACAGGCATTCCGGCAGGAACTCACACTTCTTGAACAAGAACAAGTGCTGGTGCTGACCCATGAGCAGCAGACCGGTGTTGCCCGCTATCAGCAGCAGATACTCCACTACCTTGCCTCTGTTTTTGACACAGCCGGTACAACCAAAGAAAAACAACTGGGCCTGGGACTGGCTATTACCGCCTCTTCAGGGACCCTTGCTCTGGCTGCCAGTGTCTTCTTTTTCTATTTCCAATTTTGGGGCGGTTTGCCAACAACAACGCAGGTACAGATTGTAACAGGGGCGCCGGTCATTGGGCTTTTATGCGCTGCTGTCGCGGCAATGACCGGGAGGTTCCCCTCTCTTGCCAGGCTGTTTACTATAATAACCTGGCTTTGTTTTGTGCTCAATGTCCTCCTTCTCGGCAGGATATATAACTGTTTTCCCTCGGCCGCAACTGTGTTGGCCTATGCTGCCCTTGCCTTTGTTTTGGCCTACGCCGTAACAAGCAGATTGCTGCTTGTAGCAGGAATAATGAGTCTTTCCGCCTTCCTCGCCGCGCAGATGACGATCTGGAAGGGGTGGTACTGGCTTAGTTTTTATGAACACCCGGAATACTTTTTTGCAGCTGCTCTTCTGTTTTTCCTGCTGTCTCTGATACCGCATCGCCTTTTTACAGGTTTCTCCTCCCTGTATCGAATCTGTGCCCTGTTGCTCTTTTTTCTGCCGGTTCTTCTGCTCAGCAATTGGGGAGAAATCAGCAATCTTGAACGATCCGTCGAGCAGATTGAAACGATCTATCTGCTGATCGGCTTTATCGGCAGTGGACTGTTGATTGCGCTGGGGATTCTCCTCAGGTGGCCGGAAGTGGTGCATACCAGTTATGTGTTTTTTACTCTTTTCCTCTTTATTCAATGTTATAACTGGTGGTGGGAGTGGATGTCACCCTATCAGTTTTTTCTTGTTGTCGGAGTGGTTGCTGTGCTCATGTTTATTGGTCTTAAATTTCTACGCTACTACCTGTTTCAACGAAACCTGCAGAGGCTCCTATGCGCCTGACCAGGGTGGTACAGGTGCTGCTTCTGGTTGGCTGTATCCTGTTGGCTGTTGTGAATTACAGCATCTTTCACCATGTAAAGTCCAACCAACAGGGACAGCCGAATGCCCGGCTCTGGCTGACTGAACGTGAACTTCCTCTGTTGAAAAATCCGATATCTGAGGATACCGGCCTGCGGTTGGGTCTTCACTGGCGTGTTTTAGGGGATGAGGCTGCAGAAGATCGTCATGGAACACCTTTCTGGCTGACCGGTGAAAAGTTACAACAGTTGGGTTTTCCGATAGATTCGTTGCCGGCAGACAGGCAATCCAAACGTCTGTATCGGGAGAAACGCCCGGTATACATAGTTTTTGAACAAAATGGGCCAACTTTTAAAAAGGCGGTTCATCAAGCTGCCCAGCTGTATGAACGAGAGGATGGTGCGGTTAAGCAACATCCAAATGACAAGAGTCTGCGTGCGTCACGGTTGGCAGCCTTAAAGAGACTGCAGGCCGAAGAGGTGAGCTTGCCGCGTCTGTTTGCCGTTGATGCCGGTGTCAATCCGGCAGAACTGAAAGAGCTTTACAGTAATTCGTCACAGTACTTCATTCTTCCGGGCATAGTCCAACTGCACGTACGGGAAGAAAATAATCGTGTGATGGTCTCTGGTTTCATTGATTCGATCAACCTGCCCTCAGTCCACGTACCCGTACAGTTCAGTTCTGCCATCAAAGCACTTATTGCTCGACACCAACAGTCAACCCGCCAACCACAGCCACCACGCTATGCCGTACTTCTTGCCTGGGGGCATCACTTAGAACCATGGATTGATGCCGTGGGGCCGGTTGCTGACTGATCAGCGGTTTTTTATCCGGCAGAGGAACGATGCCGGTGGTGCTGCAATCAACTGACAGCAGAAAGGGCTCAATAGCAGTCCATAACCATTGAGCCCTTCAAGATATAAGCACTGACTTTTTTTATGCAGCACTCTTGATTTCAACCTGTTTGACGTCTTTTTTCTGTACAGCCTTTCGTGGCATGTCGACGGATAACACACCATTTTTAAAGCCGGCCTTTATAGCGTCCTGATCCACATCTTCCGGTAGCGACAGCACTCGTTGAAAAGATCCGTAACTCCGTTCAATACGGTAGTAGTCCTTTTCTTTTTCTTCCTTTTCCTGTCGTTTTTCTCCGCGGATAGTCATGGTATTGCCTGTGATGTCAATGGAGACATCTTTTTCATGGACACCGGGGATTTCCACAGTGAGCAGGTACGCATCATCACCGGCAGCCAGGTCAATTTTGGGTTTCAACATACCGGACTCATCCATATGAGGCCATGCTCTGTGTCCTTCTGAGGAAAGCCTGCCAAATCCGTGGAAAAATTGATTAAACAGGCGATCGATGTCACGATGGATCGACAGTGTCGGATCATAGTATCGTTCCGGAAAGTAATCGCTCTTTCCCCCGTGTTTAACCGGTACTGTGTGCTCAATCTCTTCTTCTTTCTTAAACCAGTTCCATGGTGCGAGTTTTTTGAATTCCATATCTGGGCTCCTCTTTTTTGCTTGAGTGTGCATCAATGATTTCTGGTCAAAAGTTAGCTGGTGGTGATTTCAATCTGTCGTGGACCTGCTGCTTCTGATTTGCGCAGATGGAGACTAAGAACACCATTTTTTAACTCTGCCCGGACGTTATTGAGGTCAACACTCTGTGGTACGGCAAAGGTTCGACGAAACTGTACATCGGCAATTTCCCGCCAAGCCTGTGCACCTGCTGTCGGGAGATAACGGGCAGCCGAGAGAGCCAATTTGCCGTTATCGATATTGATGCTGATATCGTCTTTTTGTACTCCAGGCAGGTCGACATGAAGCAAGATCTCGTTTTCATTTTCAAAGATATCCACCGCTGGTACCACAGCGGGTAACTGGTCGACTCTTTCTCCAGACTGTTCACCACGGGCGATAATTTCACGTTCACTCATTTTTCAGTTCTCCCTGTTATCAATCAATGTTCTGCTTTCTTACGATATGGTGACCTGACGCGGCTTGGCAGCCTCTGATTTTGGCAGCACAATTTTAAGAAGGCCATCGTTGAGGGTTGCCGTAACTTGAGTGGCATCAACTTCATACGGTAAGGTGAAACTTCGCGAAAACGATGAGACAACCCGTTCATTTCGGTGCAGTGTGTATCCCTCCGGACTGTCTGCCGGTCTTGATCCGCTGATCTCCAAGTAATTTCCCTGGATCTTTACATGTAACTGCTCTTTGTTTATGCCCGGAACTTCGGCGAATAACTCCAGGTTGTCTCCAGTATCACTTAAATTGGTCCTTGGAAATCCATCACGAATGCCCCAGCCTCTCTCTGTTGTGTACGTTTGATCAACATTTTGGAGCAGACTGTTCATCTGGTTGCGGAAAAGATCCAGGGCTCCAAAAAGTTGATGCATGTCGTGCCAGCGTGTTGCCATCTCCTGTCCTCCTCTGTGCATGTTGATGCGTTGGGTATTATCTAAACAATATTTTCTGTGGAAAACTATAATCTGCACACGATGACAGTCAACATTTTAAGTAATTTTTTATTTGCATTACTAATAATGATTAGTATGTTGACGGTAATCTACCGTTTAACAGAGGTCGCACACTATGAATAAGATGCAAGAGCTTCGGGATGAAAGGGGAACACAAGCCGCGGAAGCGCTTTCTGTTGAGGCGTTAAAAGGTCGACAGTCTGTGCGGGCGACGTTCAGGCTGCCGGCGCAGGTAATAACCCTTTTGAGTCTTGTTGCCAATCAGCTGGGGCTTAAACAGAAATCGCTTTTTGATCAACTGATTGAAGATCGTGAAGTGTTGGCTCAAATTGCCCGTAACGCCGATAGCCACCAGGCCGTCAGGCATAAACTCCAACAAAAAACCTATGTTCTCAGTCGAAACTCATTGGCTGCTCTTGATCAGACTGCCAAAATACATGGTGTCCGCCGTGATCTGCTTGTGGAGCTGTCTATTCAACGATTACTGCCGGTAATAACTGCTGAACAAGATAAACAGGAAAAACGAAAACAGGTGCTGTTGGATCTGGATGTATTTTGTTCGCAAGGCGAGGAGTTGCTGACAAGGATGGAACGTCTGCTTGATGAGGATGAGCAGATAACCGGACATTTTTCAGTGGTGCTGTCTTCTCTGCGGCAGGGGAGAAGGCAACTGCAAAGCATGATTGATCTTGGTAAAGCCATCGAAGGTTATGGCGGTGCCAAAGACACCTCTTTTGATTGACAGGACCCTTGCCGTCCAACCGTCATCTTGCTGAAAGTTCCGGAAAAAACTGTCCATAAACAGGACTGCTGCCACTGAAGACAGCACCAAGAGAGAAAATCAAGAATTCAAGATCAGGTGATGACCTGTTTAACCTGAACCCCAAGCACCAGGAAAATCGGTTGCGAAAACCATCTCTAGGGTTCTTGGCAGACGCACAGAAGGGAACCTCTTTACAGGAACAACCAGGTCGGATTTGGCCGCCGGTGCTTTGTTTTCCGACCTTTCAAGATACCCGCCATATTGCTTACCCGATACGTCGTACCAGTTATTGTCTGCGTATGTTTTTACAGGAGACAGGCACTTGTAAACGGTGATTTCATTTTCAGCGAATACGTCCGCGAAAAAGAGAGAAGGCGACCCCGGCTGAACACAGCAGTGCGGAAATGGTAAAAACAATGCGTATACTGATGAGAAACTGATCAAAGTTAGTGGGCCCTATGGGTTTATGGCCGATCAGTAAGGCGAGTACCACCGTGGCAATAGCCATACTTGTCATCTGTCCCATAAGTCGCATGGTGGCTACGATTCCGGATGCTGTCCCATAATGTTCTCTGGTAACAGACCCCATGATGGCACTTGTGTTGGGTGAGGAAAACAGCGCAAAACCAAAACCAAGCAGGAGCAGATTGGCCACAATGACTGAAAGATCAGTTCTGTAGCCAAGACCGGTAAAAATCACCATGCCGATCACAGTGATCGCCATACCCAGAGAGGCGATCAGTCGCGGTTCGATCCGATCCGAAAGCCGGCCGGCAAGAGGAGAAAATAAAGCCATCATTATTGGCTGTGCAACCAGGAGCAGTCCGGCACGTTGCGGTGGCAGCCCTTTGAGATACTGCAGGTAAAGGCTCATTAAAAAAGTGATGGCAAAGTTTGCCGAGTAGTTCAGCAGGGCGGCCAGACTTGAGAAGATAAAGGTCCGGTTATTGGCAAACAGGTGCACTTCAAACAGTGGGTAGGCGGTTCGTTTCTGATGATAAAAGAAGACCACCAGCCCTGCGATTCCTGATGGGACGAGAAGCAGACTGAAGGTGGACGGCAGAATCGTGACACCAATGATCAGAGCCAGGAGTGCGGTTGTGTAGATAAGGCAACCGTTCAAGTCGAAACGTTGTTGACGCTCATCAACCCACTCGCCTTTGAGAAAGTGGAAAGTGATAGCACTGGATCCGGCCCCAAGCGGCAGCATGAGCAGAAAAATTGAGCGCCATCCGAACTGTTGAACAAGAAGGCCGCCGACAGACGGCCCGACAGAGAGGCCGATGTAAACAGCGGCAACGTACATGCCGATCGCCTGACCTCGTTTGTGCGCCGGAAAGACTGAAGTTAAGATGGCCATACCGGTGGTGACGAACATACCTGCTCCCAGACCCTGTACACCACGTAACACCAACAGTACGAAAGTGCTGGTGGCAAAGGCGGCAACAGTGGACGCCAGCGTGTAGACAAACAGGCCCAGGCTGAAGATTTTTTTGCGACCATACATGTCAGCTATCTTCCCTGCCGGTAACAGAGCAAGAGCAACGGCCAGTAAATAGGAAGTCGCCACCCAGCTTAACTCCACAGCAGTCATGTTCAGCTCACTTTGGATGGCGGGCAGAGCAACGTTGACCGATGAGATCATGAACGGTCCCATAAAAGAGGTGAGGGTTGCCACAAACAGGGCAGACCGTTCCAGGGCAGACTGTGAGTCAACAGGAGCAGGTGTCGGCATATGTATCTTTCAGGGTTGCAGGGTGAGTATGTTCTCTGTCATCACGCTATCTCAACGATGGTTTCGGGGAAGTTCTTTTATTTGGATTAATCTTTGTAAGATGTGTTCAAACTTTGGCTGTTGCCATCTTTGTTGAATAGAGACGGACAAATAAGCTGTTCCACGAGTAAACACAAGGAGGATCACCAAGTTATAAAACTTTTTCAGTCAACGGCTTCAGATATCACAATAAAGTCGATGCCAATGTAAAAGGGCAAAGTTTTGGTGTGCTCAGGTGCAGTTGTTCATATTGAGTACGATGTATACATATGTGATGATCGATCTGTGAGCACCCGGGCTGTGGTTCATCTGATAGGGAGCAAAGCGCAGACCCCTGTTATGACAACAGAGGTCCGGCACAGCTCGGAAACTCCTGTGAAACATGAAAAGAAGGGGTGTTTGAGACACTTACATGGCATCAAGGCTTAACACAACCGAAGGAGGTTCATCCTTTCTGAGTGGGTCTGCCTTCAGGGTCTGGAGACGATCCGCAGCAATCTGCCCTTCACGCTCCAGCAGCTCAGCAACAGCCTGGGCTCGTTTGTCGGCAAGTTGGAGCAAGCGTGTTTCAGTCACTTTTTCATTTTCAGAGAGTTGGGTATACAGTTCACCAGACCACAGTGTCGCCTCTTCCTGACTCATACCACCGGGCAGGATATTACGAATCTGGATACTCTCAATGATTTTACAGAAAAAGCCGGGTTCACTGAGCCGAACCGGTTCCGGTGTCGTGGGCATACGCGGGGTAACCGTACCGGCAGCGATATTTTGTTCTAATTCTTCCAGGGCTTTTTTACCGAACCGTTCCGTGTACAGTTCTTCCAGCGCATCTTGTGTAGAACTGTCACTGAAGTTCAATGGCGAGCTTAATGTGTCCGGCTCTGGTTTGAACCCGAGTTTACGGAAAACCTCTGTTCTGATGCTATCCTGTTGCAGCTCATTGCCGTCCGCTTTGGCATTGTACTGTCCTTGAAGCACCAGTTTTAACTGTGGCCGATCCTGGAGAGCCTCTGCCAGTTTCAGAAGTTTTTCTTTTTCCGGTGGCGGGAGAGCAGTTTGTCCCTGAGCAAACATAATAGCATCGTTGTCCTCTTCATCGCCTCCCAACAAGCCGCCGATCATCCTGAATGGTGATGTTGCCAGTTTTGTAATGAGGCCGGAAAAGGCCTTCCATGCAATGGAACCAAAACTGAATTCCGGATCGTCGAGATTTCCCGAGATCGGTAGTCCGATGTCTATACGGCCATTGGAATCCTGCAGTATGGCGATGGCCAGGTCCAGTGGCAGGCTGGATGAATCCGGAGTATCTACGCGATCACCCAGGGCCAGCTTGTCAATGATGATCTTGTTGTCACCGATCATCTTGTGGTCGTGGAAGGTGTACTTCAGACTGGCTGAAACTTTGCCGGATTTGATCAGACGGCCGGCAAATCTTCCGGAATAGGGAGAGAGGTTTTTCATCTCAACATTCCGGAAATCCACATCGATTTTCGAGTCCCGCGGCACATCGCTGGTATTGATCCGACCACTGATCTTTGCAGTACCAAAGCGATCAACCATACCGTTTATCTGGACGTCCGCCTGTGCGTTTTCAGCTGATGACAGGCCGGTTATCGTGCCTTTCAGATCATGTATACGGGTCATGAACTGAGGCCTCAGGCTCAGATCTGCAAACACCATGTTCCCTTGCTCAATCCCAATTTTACTGATCTGAAAGGCAAAATCCTCCTGTTTTTGTTTCTTTGCCGTGGTTTTTTCCGGTGTTTTCTTTGCCTTGGAGGTTGTTTTTGCCGGTGGTGCCTCTTTTATGACCTTGGCCAGATTGAGGGTTGCATCCTCCTCTATGATCATCTCTGTCATCGGTTGAACAAGGATAATTTCTCGGGCTTCGAACCGGTTGGGCTCCAGAGTGAGACGGAACTGCGGTATCTGTACTGCTTTCCAGCTGAAGTATGGTTTTTTCGGATTGTCAGCATGGGTTAAAAGCAGATCGTTGAAGCTGAAACTGCCCTCATAGGCGGTTGCATACTTTTTCCCGGGTATACCGTAGTGCAGTCGCCCCTTTGTACTGATCGCAGCAGACTGTAACAACAGATTTGCCTGCTGCGCAAGGTAGGGTTGCAAGCTGACCAGATTCAGACTGTCTGCCTGAATTTCAGCGTCAACTGAAGGTATGGATGGGTTGATTGTTCCTTTTATCGATAAAGAACCACCCTGTTCGATCCGGGCACCTATGGAAATACCCATGGGCGATTGACCATCAATGTTGGTGCAACGGATCTGGATGTTCTTTAAGCTCTGTACCGGTTTTTTCGATCCTGTTGTCTGGTCTGTAAATTGGGAGGAGAAATCGTTTATCTCAAAGGTTCTGACCAGGAATTTCCAGGCAGACTCCTCCTGGGCCGGTACTGATTCGCCAGGGGAACGCACAGCAGTGGTGTTTTTTGGTTCCAGCATTGTTTGCCAGTTGAGTGCGCCCTGCGGATCAAGGCCGGCATCAAGTCGTCCCCTGGCTACCGCAATACGGTCAATGGTGATCGATTGACCGATGAGATCAAAATCGCCGTTTTCCGCGACAATCTGTTCTGCAGCAAACAGGGGGGGCTCCGATGGTGCAGTGCCAAGGCTGATGCCTTTAAGTTCGGTGCCGATGTTTTGCACAAGAACAGCAGTCTTGGCAGCAGCAGCCTCTATGTTGGCCTGCAGGTGCAGGTTGAGCTCTGTGACCTCGGCGTGGAGCGGGCTTTTGTGGCTGAGATCCTCCATCTGAACAGCAATGTTTGTAATGTCGACCGCCTCTATAGCAACCATAAATGGCGTGTCCGCCTGTGGCGTTGAAGGTGCCTCTGCAGGTTGTTTTTCAGTGGTATCGTTGGTGATGGGTGCCTGAGCAGGTTGAACAGCCGATGATGTTGCTGTCTGTGTGGTCGCCTCCCGGAGGATCTGTTCGAAATTTACAACGCCGGATTCGTTAATCCGGCCATCAACAGTTCCATCTTCCAGAAGAATCTGTGCGATCTGGATTTTCCGGGTGACCAGATCGATGGCAGGAGCATCGATCCGGCACTTTTTCAAGGTGAAAAGATCTGTCTTTTCCTGATGAAGACGAAGGGCAGTGTCGGCAAGAGAGAGTTGTGTTTCTGTAAGCAGGAGCTGATCCGTATCGTTTTCCAGGCCAACAGCATACTGTGTGGAAAAGTCAAGCTGCCCTGACGGCTCCTCCAGGTTGGTACTGTCTCGTAAAAACTGCCAAAGACTGAAGAATGGCAGATCTTTTATCTCCACGTTGCCCACCGTGCGAAAAGGCGTAAGGCTGATGGTTCCACCTCCCTGTAAAGAGCCGGTGTCCTTCACTGCCATTGTCCATCCATACTGTCCCTGCCTCTCCTTGAGAGAGGAAAGTTCTTTCACCTCAAAGGTCATATTGTGAAGAACCAGCCGGGCAGGTGTACTTTGGCGCTGATCAATGACCGTCAGCTGCCCCTCATGCATCCTGGCGTTTTGGAGAATAAATGGAAACAAAGAGGATGCGTCTGCAGAGTCGGGTTCATCAGGATCAGCAGGAGGCATAAGCCGCTCGAAATTACTGACCCCGTTTTTATCCAGTATCAGCTGTATATCGGGTTGATCCAATTGGATTGTACGCACCACAGGGGCCAGACGTATAAGACTGACACTTGGGTCCAGATCAATGTGTAAACGATTAAAACCGACTAAAAGTTCTTCGTTGGTATCTTCCAGGCGAAAGTTTTTAAGATCTAACAGGCTGTTGAAAAACAGGAAAACATGAGACAAGGGTTGTTTATTTGCCCTTCGATAGCTCTTTGACAGTGAGCACTTGACCGTTTTTCGTCATGGTGTGTTGCCATTTTTTGTTTTCTGAGGCGCTTCAAGCCGCTCTGATGAGGATTTCCCCTCCTACCCGGAGGCAACTACCCCCAGATTACGCATTCGGACCATGTTGTAGGCTGCCGCTGAGAGCGTGAAGAGCCAGTCAATCTTTTCCTCACCCTTGTACCTGGCTTTGCGCAACCAGGCGACGGTCTTCATCCAGCCAAATATCTCTTCCACCCGTTTGCGTTTCTTCCGACTCACGGCATAACCTGCATGACGGGTGGTCCGGCCATCGATGGCGGAGCCTTTGACTTTCTGTGCTACATGTGGAGTAACGGTCAGGCTGCGCAGGTCATCGACGAACTCCTTGCAGTCATACCCTTTGTCCGCGCCGATGGTGACTCGATGTGTGCCCGGAATATCCGAAGCCATGGAAAGGGCGGCCTCGCGCTCCGCCGTCCCGGTTGCCTGGGTCAGGCGGGTATCGACGACCAAACCGTTCCGATTTTCCATCAGCACATGCCCCATGAAGCAGAGCCTGGCCTCCTTGCCTTTTCCTTTTCTGAACAGCCGGGATTCTGGATCGGTGACCGATGCGTGCGTGTCATTGCGACGCTTTTTCCCGTGGAAATCCACTGCCGGATTGCGGTTGCCGCCGGTAGAGACCGGAGGCTCCTCATCTTTGGGCCGAAAGCTCTTCAGCGATGCCCACGTTTCGATCAGTGTGCCGTCAACGGTGAAATGGTCGTCAGACAAGAGTCCGGCTGCCTCGGCTTGGGAACAGATGGATCGCAAGAACATCACCGCAAGATCACTGTGCAGAATGCGCTCCCTGTTTTTGGAATAGACGGAGTGATCCCAAATTGCTTCATCCATGGACAGGCCGACAAACCAGCGAAAAAGAAGATTGTAATCAAGCTGTTCCACCAACATCCGCTCGCTCCGGATCGAATAAAGGATTTGCAGCAGCAGGGAGCGAAGCAGTTGCTCGGGCGGAATCGATGGTCGTCCTGTTCGTGAGTAGAGTTCCCGAAACACGGGAGAGAGTTCCTTCAGCGCTTTATCAGCCATGATTCGGATAGGGCGCAGGGGATGCGTTTGGGGAACTCGGGATTCGGGGGAGAGATAGCTGAACAATTTCTGTTGCTGAATATCAGGTCCGCGCATATTTCCACCTGTTTGTCAGTTATTCCAAATGGTTGGATAATACACGGTATCTTTTTGTATGTCCCGTTATTTATGAGTTTTTCAACAGCCTGCTAAAGTGAAGAGAAACGGGTTGAAACGCACAGTCTCAATAGAGGCTTTGCTGTGCAGGTTCTCTTCAGCAAACTTCGGAAGGTACCAACGCATTGCCAAGGGCAGGGCGACAAAGCCAAGAAGTGTATAAAGGAGCAGTGCTGCGGTGAAAATGAGAAAATATTTGTGGGTCACTATTTTCTTTACTCTCTGCTGCATGTCACTACCTCAGGTTGGAGAAATATGTAGAAGACAGTTCATGTAAAACAGAACGATATCTGTGCATCTACCTTATTTCATATTTATCTGTAAAGAGAAGGAAGACGAAAAACAGTGCTGTCTCTGCAACTGGTAAAAAAACACATCAATGCTGGGCGCTGGTTTTGCAACAGATGCTCTTTGCGGCGGTACAACGGAAAAGCTGTTGTGCTGTTTCTTGATCTCTGCAAATTCGTTCACCTTTCAAAGAGTTTTTGTAACGGCTTGCTGAACTTCTTCAAAGGGGAAGATGGCTGTGGTGAAGATTTTTTCTGCGGCGACAGCCCCAGCGCTGTTTGACAGGGGTCAAGGTCTGCGGCTGTTTTATCAAGAATAAACTCACCTAAAGTACTGAGTCCACCGGTGGCAATACCAACTCCGACCGAGGTTGCGGTTTTGAGAACGCCTGATTTATCGATACCCACCGAAGGGGCTCCAAGGGTCCCCTCTATTTTGATCAAACCAGCAAGAGGAGTGGTAAGTGAAAGACCGGTTTTACCACGTGGTTTGGGTGTGATGTAGAATTCGATTTTTTCAGACTGCAGATTAATCGTCCCTGACCCGAGCACATCCACCTGAGAGGTTCGCAGGCCTATACCTTGATTGGCCGTAGCCACACCATCCCGGATCAGGAATCGGGCTGCTGCACAAACCAGCTGTGAGCTCTCCCGGCGTTTGTCAAGGGGATTGATCATCCTGAGCACCTGGGTGAAAATATCGCCGGAAAAGGTATCCAGGGCTTTATTGTGCAGGCGTCCCTCACCGATACTGAGGCTGACCTCCCCTGTGGCTGATGCCATAAGCGCGTCCACTGAACTGCCATGAGCGGTTACGTTCATGTTCAGTCTGCTTTTGCCTCCGCTCAGTACAGCACCTTTTGTTAACCGTCCGATTTCAATCTGGTCTCCCTGTACCTGAAGCGTAACACCGGGAGATGAACCAGCGGCATCTACAGTGGCGTCAGCGTTAAGAGTTCCCCCGGCCAGTTCGCAGTAAAAAGGATGGATATGCAGCCGCCTGTTTTGTAGAACAGCTGTCAGCGCAATGTTGTGTACATCCCAGCCTTCGATGGGCATCTCCTTTATCTGCACCGATAGATCTGTGTCCAAAAGAGGCGGAAAGGTCATTGGTAGGGATGTACGCGGAAAAACCCGATTAACCTGTTGCCTGGCAACAGTAGTGTCCTGAGTCTGTATGCTTGTTCCGGTCTTTCCGGGCGCACCGGTATAAAAGTCAGCAGGGTTGAAAAACGTACTGGTCACTGCACCGGTTAAGGTCACACGTTCAGCAAGCCGAATATGCAGATTCCCGTCAAGGTTGTTTGCACCGATCCTGGCCTGTAATGCTGTGACGTTCCAGCTTGAATCTCCCCCCTGGATTCGTCCGGCAATGTGGAGTGATTCTTCTCCATGATAGGTAAGACCGACCTGTTGGGCAAGAGTCGATGGTTTTTCACTTTCAAGGGTGGTGTTCATATCAACAGACAGTGCACCGGTCAGATCCCTGGCTCTCCCCTCAGCGGTGAACAGCAGCAGTTGTTTGTCCCCCGCGGTGAAGGTGATGTTGTCCACATGCAGCTGTGAACGATCACCTTGCAGTTGACCTGCACAACGAAAATTGCCTACCTGCAGAGGTGTGTCCGATACGTTTATGCCGAACAGATGGACTGCTTCCATCACCTCAGTTCCTTCCATTGTAAAGGCCAGAGATACACCTTGTTGTGCTGCAAGGTCAGCGATACTCCCATGAACGTGTCCACGCAATCCAGCTGTGATTATATGCAGATCGAGCAACCATGGTTTACCGGATTCCAGGGAAAACGGGGAGCCCATCCGGCCGGTTGCTGTGACTTTACGTCCTTGCAGGGCAGTGGAAAGCCCGATATGCATCAATCCCTGGTCAGCTGCCTCTGTTTGCATTGTTAACGTATAGATTGGGAACGATTGGGTTTTTTGTGTATCACGGTCATACCACCTGAGACGGCCATCGATGATTTTCAACTCTTTGACAATAAACTGAAAAGAAGTAAATGCACCCGAGTCAACCGACAGCTGTTTATTCATCTGTTCCGTCGGCCTTGAATCGATGGGTGGAGTGAAATCAAGATTGCCCGGCCCGTGCATTTCAGTTTCAATAACTATATCAGGTGCAGTTATAATAAGGCGATGAACAACAATCTCCCTTCGCAGCAGAGGTATGACAGCCAGTTCCAGTTCTAAACGCGATAACCGTACCATCTCCGGATGAGCGGAGCCGACAGGGTTTGAGAGAGAGACATCTGTGGCAAGAAGGCTGGGGACAAGGCCCCAGTGTAACTTTAAGGGGCCGGCAATGTTCAACGTCCGGCCGGTGGCTGCCTGCACCTGCTCGGTAATAATTGATCGCAGCGTCTGTGTGTTGACCGACTGCAGAGCTATGAACCCACCACCAAGGAGCACGGTTAAAACAACAAGTACAATGAGACAAACTTTGGTAATGGTGTGGAGACGCACGGTAGACACCTCCTGATGGAAGAAAGTATCAGGTTCTTCCCCTGGAGTTCACAATGCTATGCACAGTCAGGGGCAGTGTGGCTGCGCACGGTAATTAAAAAACAGGGGTCACTTAACATCTTGTTTTCAAACAACTTGTTACTTTATATACATGTATAATAACAAACGCCTTGTTATGAAAGTCATTTTTTGGTGAAAATATGTCATCTCCTTTGCCTGAACAGTCCTCTTCACCACCGGTCTTCAGTTTCATCGGCTGGCATAATTCCGGTAAGACCACCCTGGTCTGCAAGGTGCTGACCCACTTGAAAAAGAGGGGATATACCGTTGGCATCATCAAATCAACCAAAGAACGTGGTATCCTCATCGATCAGCCTTCCACAGACACGGCACTGTACAGGGCCATTGGTGTTGACGGTATTGCCCTGTCGGCCCCTGATCAGCTGATTGTGCAGAGACGTCCTCCGAACATGGAACTTCGAGCTTTAGCCCAATGGCTCTTTCCTGAAGTTGATGTGGTGGTGGCAGAAGGATTCAAACACTCTGTTGATGTCCCTAAAATTGAGGTTCGTCGGGACCCGGACAGTCCTTTGCTCCGTGACCGGGTGTCGGGTGTTGTTGCTGTGGCAACAGATCTGCCGTTGTCTGAAGGGCTGTGCTTCCGCTTGGATCAGAGTCGTGAAATTACTGCATTCATTGAACTCCATCTGGGGTTGAGAGGTAAAGTTGATCTGTAGCAATCACTATAAAATACTTTGCAGGATACGGAAGAAGTTGTTGCTGGTGTCGGCCTGCTTGTTCAATGAAACGATTCCTGGTAAGAGGCATCGCTGAGCGTTAAGAGGTACTCTCACTTTGAAAAGATACCGGCTGTTGTTACCTGTGTGCAAGGCCAGCTCAAGTGTGTATGAATGCATCGAATCAGTATGTTTTCCAATGGTGTTGCAGGACTGTACTTCTCCATGGAGCATAAGGAACAGTTGCAACTCTGGCAAAAATCGCGTGATGACCACTCGTCTTTTACCGGATTGTGCAGCTGAGGTTTTGTGAAGGGATTGATGGATACTGCACAGGAGTGCTGAAGATAAAATCAGAGTGTAGGTCGTTTATGAAACGGTTTTTTCGGGCGGTTCTGCTTGGTGGTGTGCTTTTGGGTGTTACCGGTTGTTTTGACCGGCACAATGCAAACAATAAAAGCGGGATGTTAACTATATATGGCAACATCGATATCCGAGAAGTGCAGTTAGCCTTTCAAGATGGCGGCAGAATTCTTTCCCTGGCCGTGGATGAGGGCGACAGGGTTGAGAAGGGCCAGATGGTGGCTGAACTGGATGCCACTCGATTGCAGATGGATGTTGATCGAATCAGTGGTGAAGTGGCGGCACAGGTGCAGTCGGTCAGGCGGCTTCATGAAGGCAGCCGGCCGCAGGAGATTGAACGTGCCAAAGCAACAGTGGCATCGGCCCGGGCGAATCTTCGCGATGCTCACCTGACCCTGACACGAAAAAATGCACTGCGCATCACCAACCGTATCTCACAGCAGGAAGTTGATAGCGCCAGTGCCCAGGTTGATACCTGGAAGGCCACCTTAAAGGCTGCTGAGGAGGAGTTGGCCCTGGTTGTTGAAGGGCCTCGCCAGGAAGATATTGCCGCAGCTGAGGCTACCCTGACTGCCCTCCAGGCAGCGAAACAGCTGGCAGAACAGCGGGTTACTGACGCCAGTCTGCAGGCGCCTGCTGATGGGTTTATTCGCAATCGTATTCTTGAACCCGGAGCCATGGTTACAGCCGGGGCACCGGTCTTAACCCTGGCGTTAACCAACCCGTTATGGGCACGGGCCTATATCAGTGAACCTGATCTTGGTAAGGTTCGGGAAGGTATGCGAGCCCAGCTGCAGTCTGATAGTTATCCCGACAAAACCTACCAGGGCTGGGTGGGTTTTGTTTCTCCTACTGCCGAGTTCACACCCAAAACCGTCGAAACAACAGAGCTGCGAACAAAACTGGTGTACCGGGCCCGTATCTTTGTCTGCGACCCGGCGCATGAACTCCGGCTCGGCATGCCGGTGACTGTTACCATTGATACAACGGCTAAGGATTCATCCGTTCATCCCGCAGAATGTGGTAACTCCACTGTCACCAGAATCGACTAAAAAAGGCGCAGATGTGCACAATGAATGTCAGTTTGCATGCCCCTTATTTTGCGAAACTTCAGTCACAACGAAACGACAGTACATCTTATACATCAGAAAATCTGTCCGTAGGTTAGGAGTTCAAATCAGTCCATAGCGCCGGGAAAACCAAAAGCAGATCAAGTTCAGAGCAGAGTATATATCTTGCAACATTGACAGCCCTTTATAAACGTTGGTTCTTTCTTTAGGCCGGTTGATCAGTATTGGTTGTAACTGCTCATATTCTCTTTGTTTTTCCGCTTTTTTGTTCGTATCAAATCATCCTCAGCTGCATATCCCAGGCTGATTAACAGCCCGATGCGCTTGTGTCTGGGGATCTGCAGTACTCTCTGCACAGTCTTCTCATCAAACCAGCCAAGCATACAGGTGGACAGCCCCAATGCAGTTGCCTGCAAACAGAAATGCGTTGCGGCAATGCCGATATCAATAAGAGAGAAATCTCTCTTTTTCAATGCGCCGCCAATCTGAGTAATCATCTTCGGCCGCTCAATGACAAACACCGCCAGAACAGGCGCTTGAGGAACAAACCTGTTAAATGCAACAAACGTGCTGTACGTGGCATGCGCTACCTGATCTTTCAGGAGCGGATCAGTGACCATGATAAGCTTCCATGGTTGTGAGTTGGATGCAGAGGGAGCCAGCCGCACGGCTTCAATGAGCTGATCCAGTTTTTCCGGTTCAACCGGACGCGCAGCATACGTACGAACACTTTGCCTGTATCTGATTAACGCAGAAAATTTCATAAAATGTCCTCTACTGTGTACAATGGTGAGATAGGCTAAAAAGAACGTTCAACAAAAAAACGGCTGCCGGAACGGTCATCGTATCAGAAAGATACAGTGCAGTGCTGTGCAGGTTTGATACCATTGGTACTGAATATGGCCACATCATTTTTCCATCGATTTTTCTTTCCCGAATTTACCCCTCGATTTGCAGTACGATTAGTCGTGCTGATCATGGCCGCTCTTCTGATTTTTACTCAGGTACTTGTACCCTTACGGATTGAAGGGCAGAGTATGGAGCCCACCTATAAGGACGGCTCATTTACATTCTGCTGGCGAGGTCGTTATCTTTTTACAAAGCCTGACCATGGTGATATTGTTGCGATCCGCTTTGCCGGTCGTCGGGTGGTGTTACTGAAACGAATCATTGCACTTGCCGGAGAAACTGTCGAATTTCGCAATGGTATTTTACTGGTCAACAGTCGTCAGGTGGAAGAACCCTATATCAGCCCATCATTGCCCTGGAACTTACCACCGCGAAAAGTTGAACCAGGCAAGGTGTATGTGGTTGGTGACAACCGTTCGGTTCCCCTGGAACGACATCATATGGGACAGGTCGAGGTGCAACGGATTATGGGAGGCGTTTTATGATAACCGTTAAAAATATGTTTGTCGCAGCATTGATTGCCCTGGTTGTTGGTGGGAGTGCTTTCTGGCTGTGGCCGAATGATGCGCGGGCAATTCGTAGCCGGCTGGCCGTTATTGAAAAGGCTGGAACAAAGAAGGCTGGCGAGCACGCTTTGGAAGGACAGCTGAAAGCACGTAAGATAGCAGAGCTTTTTCAGGATCCGTGTCAGTTGCGTGTGGAAACCATAAAGTTTGAAGGGGCGTATTCCCGTCAGCAGATCCAGGATCGGGTTGCCATGATTCGGGCCTCGTTTACCAAGGCAGATGTGGATCTCTATGATGTTGGTGTTGAACTATCTGCGGAGAAGACGGCCATGGTGCAGGGGACAGTGCGTCTTCTCGGGGCTCGAACCGGTGATCCCATGGCCGATGTGCAGGAGTTCCGTGCTGAGATGCTGAAAGATAACGGTCAGTGGTTTTTTACCACAGTGACCATTGTTGAAGTGCTGGACCGGTGATAACTGAACATCTTTTAAAAAAAACCCTGTTGTTGTCCAGTCGTTGCCAAGATGCCGGTTATAGATGCCATGTGCAGTTGTTTGTCACCAGTGTGTCTCCTGTTACGTAACAGCCAGTAAGACCAGGGACATGGACACAAAAGACAGGAGTGTGGATACGACTACTATTGCTGAGGCCAGCTCAGTATCAGAGTTGAGTTGAGAGGATAGGATGTAGATGGCTGTTGAGGTCGGCAACGCAAAAAAGAACAGACTGACCTTCCAGGCAAGACCGGTCACATTGAACAGCCAGAGGTAGAACAGGCCGATTATCGGTAAGAACGCCAGCTTGAAGATCGCTGCCATGCAGGCAGGCCCGATGTTGGTACGCAGACTGGAAAACGTCAGGCTGCTGCCAATCGAAAAGAGAGCCAGTGGCAGGGTGACCTGTGACATCATCTTAAGGGTATTATCAACGGGTGTCGGAAAAAATCCGATGAGCTTTGAATAAAGGATACCGCATGCACAGGCGATGATCAGCGGGTTGGCTATTAAATTTTTGATGGTTATGGTGAATCGGTTCCCGGATTGATTACTGCCGGTATCGTACCAGATGAGCACTGAAACGCAGAGCACGTTGATAATCGGAATAATCAGACCGATGAGGATGCCGTACAGCTGCACTCCTGCCTCCCCAAAGGCGTTGATGAGCACAGCCATACCGATATAGGTGTTGAACCGATAGCATCCCTGGTTAAAAGAGCCGGCCTGGAAAGAGGTGAGCGGTCGCAGCCGAATGTAGAGCAGGCTGAGTGCACAGACTGTTAAAACCGCCATGAATGAGGCGGAAAGGTAGCGCCAGCCGTCACCGAAGTGGAGGGGAGCGGCACCGATTTTCCAGAACAGCATGAGTGGAAAGAAGACAAAATAGACGAGCCTGTCCGAGGTGCGGAAAAATGCGGTGTCAGTGATGCGCCAGTGTTTGGCGGCTGTTCCGAAGACAATCAGGGCCAGGACCGGGAAAAGGGCGTCTAATAAAATCATACGTAGTCTGCACAGTCACAGGACAAAGAAAAACCGGCCATATCAGTCAATGTGATACCGTGGTCGGCGGATGCGAGTCTTGCGACAGTTGGGGCAATGGCCCGGTGGTTGAGGTTTCCGGCGCTGCCTGAAGACAAAACCGCAGTGCAGGCAGACAGCCGGGTCAATTTTTAACAAACGGCCTTCGGCTTTCAGGCTGCGGCCAATGTGCTGCAGATGCGCATAGATCTCTTTTTCCGATTGATGGAGGGTCTGTGAGAGTTCTCGTGCTCCCATTGTTTCGTCTGTCAGCAGGGCTATGATCTGTTGGCGAATGGTAATGCTACTGGGTGTTGCGGGTTCCATAGCACTTTTGCGTGGCCACTTTTTTTTAGTGTGTTGCGCCGTACTGTTGTAAAAATTTATGGACCTTGTACCTGCTCATTGTACTGATCTTGTGCATCAATGAAAAAGAAATGTCTGTCAGACCGTAACGATCGCGGAGCAGATCGATCAGCAGAATCCATAAGGAGCCGGTCATCTCAGCGTCTGCAAGCGCCCGATGAAAGGTGCCGCTGGTCGCGATATTCAGGTAGCTGACCAGTGTGGAGAGCCTGTGATCAGGAGCTTCAGGAAACAGTCGCCGTGAAGCCAACACCGTGCAGGCCATGGGGTTGGTGCGTTCTCGTCCTATCCTGGCCAGTTCAGCGTCGAGAAATTTGCGGTCAAAATTTGCATTGTGTGCCACTAAAGGAACATCTCCGATCCAGTCGGCAAACCGGTGCATAACCGCCTCACATTCCGGAGCAGCGGCGACCAGTTCATTGCTGATACCGGTGAGAGATTCGATAAACCAACTGATGGTGAAGCCCGGGTTCATCAGTGCCTGGAATCGATCCACGATCATACCCTGTTCAATCCGCACCGCGCCCACCTCAATGGGCCGGTCACCAAGGGTAGGGCTGTGGCCGGTGGTTTCAAAGTCAAGAACAATAACAGTATCGGAAACCATGGTTGACAGTACGTACACCGGCAGGAGATAAGGTGGATAAGTAAAAAAGGTTGGGCAGCAGGTTTGAATGTGGCGTAAACTACTCGCTTCAATAAAAATCGCAATGCGCAACCGTAACATATCGGGTAAAATTATTCATTTGCACATTACCTTCTTTTGTAAAGCAATATGTAGAGGAAACAATGCAACCGGATGAAATGCAGAGAAAAGCGATTGAACTGTTCACACAGCGGCTGCACTGCAGCCAGGTGCTGGCACTTATTGGTCTTGAAAAGTTAGGTATCAGTGACCCGTCAGTGATTAAAGCACTGGGTGCTTTTGGCGGTGGTATCGGCGGGACCGGGCATATCTGTGGTGCCCTGGTGGGGGCGGTCAGTGTTATCGGCAGTCTGTACAGTCGTGGCAGTCTGGAAGAAAAAGAAAACCCGCGCATGTGGGCTGCCACCAAAGAGGTGAAAAAGCATTTTGATGAGCTGACAGCACCGCATGGAGGCATCAACTGCTGTCAAATTGCCCGGGTTGACTGGCTGGACAGGGATCAGGTCAAGAACTTCTATACCAATCCTGACAGCCGCCGCCGGCACTGTATCCATGTTGTCGGGGAAACTGCAAAGGCACTTGGTGAACTGCTGGAACGGGAAGCTGAGTACATGGCCGCCAAACAGGCCCGGCAAAAGACGGAAACGTGAAGAGCAAGTACGTTTACCACTCTCTACCACAAGATCGGTTGATTTATGATGCACAGTTGCGGTGAAACAGGGGCAGGTCATGGAGTTGTTTAACTTTTCCGCTGAGGAAGCCGGGTTGATCAATCGTTCATTGAAGTTTATCAGTGAACAGGAGATCAGGCTTGATGATATTACAGATCGAACTCTGGTTATCAAGACAGAGAGTTTTGCAGAGGCATGTGCCGATGTTTCCCGATATTTTCCAGAGATCGGATTGGAGAATGTGAATGCCCGAGCCGTGTTCAACACCTCGAAAAACGGCTACCATAAGATTCTGATCAACAAGGAGACCATTTCTGATCTCTCCTATATTCATACAATAATTATCGAAGTTGTCCATCTGAGCAACCTCAACCAGTTTGTCAGCAACCACGGCAACGTGTACCGTTTGGATATTGAGCAGGCTATACAGTGCTTTTTTAATGAACTGTTGCTCTGGTCAAAGTTTCAAGCCATGAAAATTGCAACCAGGGTCCATGCACTGATAACCTGGCATACAGTCAACGGAGAAGAGCCGCCTGCAGATGGTCGCTATCAGTTCATCTGGGTCTCCTCTTCTTTAAACAACTTATATACCTCAATACAGGCAGTAGGGCAGGCAACGACCTCTGTTGCGTTGCGAGAAAAGTTCCGGCGATTTTTAGAGGAGCTGGCGCTTTATTTCGGCCGCCTGGCCTTTTATCAACGTGAACCGCTTCCCCTGGAACTTGATGAGCAGTTTCCTGCGCTGCAGATCGATGAGATAGTCGGGCTCAACAACTGTCTGTCTTTCTATGCAGCACTCCAGCGGGCAACGAACTATTCTGCCTGGGATAACGAAAAGGACGCCCTGCGCCGTGCCATGGTGGCCATGCAACAACACAGTGCCCAACGGCTTTCCGCCTCCTGACAAAAGAGGGCTTTTGCAGATCACGGTGACCGGCAAGAGTAACGTTTTGTCGTGCTACGCACCTTTTATCGGCTGAACACGCCGGACAAGACGGTTGTCAATCCAATACCGATATAAACCGCACCTATGAAATACCGCCGGGATTGGCGGAACCCTGCGGCTGCCTGCAGCCTTTCTCCGACTGTGACGGCAATAAAGACGTAGGTCAGATCACTGGCAGCCCCCAACAGTATCACAAGACCGCCGAGAATGAAGACTTGCGTTGTGACATTGCCTTGCTGGGGACTGATGAACTGCGGTAAAAACGCGGTGAAAAACAAAGTGGTCTTCGGATTTAGGAGATTAATAACAAAGGCATCTCGAAAGACGGCGACCGGCTCTTTCATTGATGCGGACTGTTTACCAGTCGCAATACCGGGAGGGGACAGCATGGTTTTCAGCCCGAGAAAACAGAGAAAAAAAGCGCCTGCATACTGTATCAGGTTGAAGATAAGCTCAGAAGAGAGCAGGAGTAGAGAGAGGCCGAAGGCTGCCGCACTGATATGACAGAGTGTACCAACCGCGATCCCGCAACAGGAAAGAACCCCGGCTGCCCATCCCTGCTGAATACTGAGGGTCACAATATATACGGTGTTCGGTCCTGGTGTGACCACAAGTGTCAGCACAACGACAGTGAAGAGACCGAGTGTTGACCAATCCGGCATAACTGAGAGATGTGAGCAGGGGATGCTACCAACGAGTTGAAGAAAGCCGGTATCTCAGTTTGCGGTCCATTAAAAATAGTCAAAAAAATGATGGACCGGCCCGTGTCCCCGCCCGATTGTATAGCCGGCACCGGCCCGAATAGCCTCAGTGATGTAGATTTTTGCCCGGCGAACAGCCTCCTCCATGTCTTTTCCTTTGGCCAGGAACGCGGCAATAGCCGAGGAGAGGGTACAGCCGGTACCATGGTTGTTGCGGGTGATTATCCGTTTACCCGGAAAAATGACGGTCCGCTGTTCTCTGCCGAGGTAGAGACAGTCATCGCTATCACCGTTTTCCAGATGGCCGCCTTTGATCAGTACATCACCCCTGCCCAAGGTGGCCAGTTCAACAGCTGCCTGCGCTATGGCCGCATTGTTGGGGAGATCGCGATCGAGCAGGACAGCTGCTTCCGGTATGTTCGGGGTAATCAGGTCGACAAGGGGGATCAGCTCTTTCTTCAGGGCGTCAACAGCCTCACTCTGTAACAGAGTATCACCACTTTGCGCCACCATCACCGGGTCGAGAACTATGGCGGGCGGGTTGAATTTTTTCAGGCCCTGGGCAACGGTACGGATCAGATCCGGCGAGAAAAGCATTCCAATCTTAACGGCATCTGCACCGATGTCGGAAAGTACGGCTTCAATCTGTGCGGCAACACAGTCAAGGGGCACCGCATGAATGGCGGTTACTCCCATGGTGTTTTGTGCTGTAAGAGCCGTGATAACGCTCATTCCGTAACACCCATTGGCGGCAAAGGTTTTCAGATCGGCCTGAATACCGGCACCACCTCCGCTGTCTGAACCGGCAATGGTCAAAACCCTGTGATATGTTTTCATGCTGTTGATGCTCTGTTGTGTTGTCGCGATGCAATAATTTGCGTTTTTAATGCTCTGGCTGCATCTTCCGGAGAAGGTGAGCCGACAATGGCTGATACGACGGCAATACCGTCGGCTCCCGCCCGAATAACCTCTG
Source organism: Desulfobulbus oligotrophicus (assembly GCF_016446285.1). Lineage (NCBI taxonomy): Bacteria > Pseudomonadati > Thermodesulfobacteriota > Desulfobulbia > Desulfobulbales > Desulfobulbaceae > Desulfobulbus > Desulfobulbus oligotrophicus. The sequence goes on along the minus strand of NZ_CP054140.1, from coordinate 2,350,170 downwards.
CAGTGTTGTCAGCCGTTATACCTCCGATAGCGACCAGCGGCAAGGAAACAGCGGCGCGAATGGCCTGGATACCCTGCAGACCAAGCGGCTCGACCGTGTCATCTTTAGTGGTCGTCGCAAAAACCGGGCTGATACCAATGTAGTCAGCCCCCTCATTTTCAGCGCGGATGGCGTCGGCAACCGATTCTACTGAAATACCCATGATACAGGAAGAGCCGATAAGACGTCGGGCATCAACAGCTGCCATGTCGGTCTGACCAAGATGAACCCCGTCGGCCCCGACCGCTAAGGCCACATCAAGACGATCATTGATAATCAACGGAACAGCAGGGTTTATCTTTGTGAGCAGCTCTTTGATGAGTCGGGCCTCTTCAATAAAAAATCGAGTTGCGCACTTTTTTTCTCTCAGCTGGACACAGGTAACCCCACCAGCTACAGCTGCCCGCACTATATCGATGGTTGATCTGCCCAAAGAAAGGGTGCGATCCGTGACCAGGTAGAGTGAAAAATCGACCATACGTTCATTTATAGCGTACTGATTCGGGCGCGTGCTGCCACTTCATCAGGTGTTAACGTGTAAAGAGCATCCAGCAGAAGAGGCATGAAGGTCCCCGGACCGCCGGCCAGAACCCCTGCAGTTTCACCGGCCACTCCAAAAAAGGCCAGAGCGGTTGCAGCAGCATAGACCGGGTCGCTGTCAACTGCTAAAAATGCACCGATCAGAGCAGAGGCTGAACAGCCGGTACCTGTGACATACGGCATAAGCGGGTGACCGCCTTCAATGGTCAGCGTACGTCTGCCATCTGTGACCAGATCGGTCGACCCGGTAATGGCCAGGGTGGTACCAAGCTCCCTGGCCAGGCGGACAGCCTCATCCGCTGCATCGGTGACGGAGTGGATGGCCTCCAGTCGTTTACTTCCACAGTCCTTGTCAGCCAGTGCTAAAATTTCCGTCGCATTGCCGCGGACCACACTGATCCAGGTCTGAAAGAGAATGGCACGGGCGGCATTGGTCCGGAGGCTGGTTGTACCCACACCGACCGGATCAAGGACGATCGGTTTTCTCAGGTCAGAGGCACAGCGACCAGCGTTGATCATGGTAATGACCCAGTCATCGGTCAGTGTTCCGATATTAAGGATGAGGCTGTCGGCAAGCCCAACCATCTCTTCAACTTCGTTACTGGCATGGGCCATTACTGGTGAAGCGCCACAGGCCAGAAGTACATTCGCAGTGATATTCATCACCACAAAGTTGGTGATATTGTGGATGAGGGGTTTGTTTTCCCGTACTTTTTTTACATTATCGGCGATTTTCTCAGTAAGCACAGTCATGAGCTGACTCTAGTAAAATAGTTTGGAGGGGTAAGGAATGTAGGTGACCAGCAAACCCGCAATTTTTCTTCAGAACAGCTTGTTTATGACGATGTAGAGGTTGAGTCGAAAAATATTGCGCAGTTGCAGTTGTGTATAAAAGACATTTTTCTATAGAAAAAGAAGCTACTTGTGTCAAGTTGAACCTTACCTCAGCAAAACTTGCCGACCTGATACAAGGGGTAATGGTTTACCTGTACAAAGAAAGGGTCACAACAGCAGAGGTGCGTACGTTTTCCGGAAAAATGGAAGAGGAGGCACCGTGGGGCACAATGCCCTGGAAGCAGAGACCGGTGGACTCAGCTGCCTGGTAATCGGCAAGGGCGTCGCCAATGAATAAACACCTGTCCGGCGTGAAGCTGTAGCGTGTAAGGATATCCGTGATGATGGCTGCCTTGCTTGAGGGCGATCCGTGAACTTCTTGAAAAAAATAACCCAATCCTTTCCGCTGAACAATCAGCTGCATCTCATCATGGGGTGTTCCCGACACAACAAAGGCAGGGATGTTCATCTGCTGTAACTGCTGCAAGCTCATCAGTGCCCCTGGAATCAAAGGAGCCAGCACCACCTCTTCAAGCACAAGGCTCGAGAAAGTCGCCCCAGCCTGTGCAAGTTCAGTTTCGGTAACCTGTTTCCCCGCATAGGTGATAAAACAGTGACGGATCTTTTCGTGGCGGGGCATGCCACCGTTGTCAAGATGGTACCGAACAACAGCTTCCTGTACATCGGCACCATAAGGTGCAAAAAGGGTTGCAAAAGCACGTGCTTTCACATCGGTTGAGTCGGCAATCACACCATCAAAGTCAAAAAATACAGCCTGCCAGGGCGGCATTGTCGCATGCATTGTCGATATCTCACACAGTTGTAAGGCGATTTTTATCTGTTCCGGGAGCAGACATTCCAACCGCCTGAAAAATGTTCTTTTCAGAATATCTGTCATTCCCCAGTACCATAGCCTGTCTTCCCAAAAAATACTGTATCTTCCCTATTAATGAGCAACTCTGAGAACAGATGATTCACAGATGGGCATCAGATCATTGAGAGGCTCACCAGGCAAAAGGGTTATGAACTGCAGGACAACATCGAACACCCTGGCCGGTGACGTGCCCATTCCGGCCGTTTTTCGGCAAACTGCTCTTTACCGGGCTGTTCAGTATACGGAGAGCGAAGAACCTCCAGCAGCTCGTTCACCAGCGTATACTCTCCATCAGTCGCCTGTTCTATAGCCAGTTGGGCCAAGTAGTTTCGTAAAACGTAGAGAGGGTTGATTGCATTCATTTTTTTCTGCCGCTCCTGATCAGGCAACCCATCACGTCGGACCCGGTTGCAGTAACGAAGCAGCCAGGCGGAGAGTTTGTCCTGATAGGCAGAGTCCAGCTGCTCGGGCTGATACAAGGCAATATGCAGTGGCGCACATCGATCAGCAGTCTGTTTCTCCATTGCTGTCGGCACAAGGGCGAGTTGTCGAAAAAAAAGAGTCATATCGGTTTCAACTGCAGCAAGCAGGTGCAGGAGATCTTCAACAAGTGGACGGTCAGTATCCGGCTCAAATACAGTTAAACCGAGTTTACCAGCCATCATGCTCTGCCAGCTCTGCTCAAAGTACCGGTTGAATTTTTGCAGAGACTGCTCAAAAGGTTCGGTCTCACCAACAAGGGGATACAGCGCATTGGCCAGCTGGGCAAGATTCCAATGGGCAATAATGGGTTGTCGACCGTAACAGTAACGTCGTCCCTGAGCATCCGTGATGTTGGGTGTCCAGGTCGGATCATAGTCTTCAAGCCATCCGTATGGACCATAATCAATGGTTAACCCCAGAATTGACATGTTGTCCGTGTTCATGACACCGTGGACAAAGCCGACTCGCAGCCAATGCACCATGAGTTCAGCGGTGAGACGGCAGATCTCATCGAACCAGAGACTGTACACTGCCGGTTTCGGGCGGCCCAGATGGGGAAAGTGAGTGCGTATGGTAAAATCTGCAAGCTGCTTAAGCAAATCGATTTCACCCCGTGCCGTAAAAAGCTCGAAGTTACCGAAACGGATAAATGACGGCGACAGCCTGCAGACGACAGCTCCCGGTTCTTCTTGAGGATGACCATTGTAGAACATGTCGCGTTCCACGGTATCGCCGGTGAGAATAAGACTCAGCGCCCTGGTGGTGGGGACGCCTAAATGAAACATTGCTTCGCTGCAGAGAAATTCACGAAGTGATGAACGCAGCACCGCCAGGCCGTCGGCATGACGGGAGTACGGTGTCGGCCCGGCACCTTTCAGCTGTAAGGTCCAATGTTCGCCCTGACAGTTTATGATCTCGCCCAGGTTGATGGCTCGCCCATCTCCCAGCTGACCGGCCCAGTTGCCGAACTGATGTCCACCATAGCACATGGCATGGGCATCCATACCGGGTAACAGTTGGTTGCCTGAAAAGACCCGGGTAAACAATTCGGAGGTACAGTCTTCCTGGTCAAGCCCCAACAGATCGGCAACCTCCCGGGAATAGGCCACCAGCTGCGGGTTTGTCGTGGTTACCGGCATAACACGTGAGTAGCAGGCCCGATACACTTGACGCCGTGTATTTTCACTGCTCGGATCAGCCGGCAGTTGAGTGGTGAAGCGGTTGGTAAAACGGAGGTTGGTCAGGGACTGTGAAGAACAAGGTGAAGTATGCATAATACGTTTTATGTAAGCAGAGTTATCTGTTAGTGTCGGCTGGCGGTAGAAGACTGCCGGTTATGAAGATCTGACAAGAAGTGCTGCTCCTGGTCATGGAATTGATGAACATGTATAAACCGTACTGCGCAGCAATGGCTGTGGTATTTATCTGGTCCGGGTGGATTACCATCTCGCGTTTCGGAGTCCATACCGCTTTACAACCTGCTGACATCACTTTGCTGCGTTACTGGACCGCCCTGCTGGTGACGATTCCCTTTATCCTTCGATACTCCTGGCAAAAATCCCGACTCTGGCAGTACCTTGTTGTTGGTCTTGGTGTTGGTTTTCCGTACACAATGCTCTCTTTCTACGCATTGCGTCATCTGCAGGCTGCTCATGCCGGTGTATTAGTCAACGGCCTGTTACCTGTACTCGGCACGTTTGCTGTCTGGCTGCTGTTCAGGCAACGGATAACTGCACCACGCTATGCAGCCATTGGTGTAATATTTCTGAGTAATATCTGTATGACCAATGGCACTGCCCTGAGTTTGCATCAGGCAGGGGGGCTGCTGCTTTTGTTGGCGGCAGCTGTCTGTTACACCTGCCATATGGTTGCCATTCGTTTTTATAAGATGACATGGCGGGACGTTATTGTGATTGTACCGGTCGTCAATGTGATACTTTTCACTCCACTGTGGTTCGTGTTTCGTTCCGGATTTGTCGAGTCCACCTACCACGATATGGCAGTCCAGGCTCTTTATCAAGGTGTTGTTGTCAATGTGCTGGCTCTGTTTTGTGTTGCTTATGCGATTGAGCATATCGGAACGGTGACCGTTTCCCTGTTCATGTCTTTTGTGCCGGTGGTCACAGCTTTGCTGGCCTGGATTATGCTGGGTGAGACCCTTTCTCCCTTAGAGATGATCGGTATTGCCGGTTGTTCGATCGGATTAACCTGGTACGCGCTGTCACCGGCACAGGTAACCTCTGGTACTTAAAACCTTCTGGAGAGAAAGTACAATCAGTGGAGATGTGGAGATACCCATCGGGGTATGAAGACGCCGGCGGATGATAAAAAATTCACCGCAAACAGCAGTCTCAGCATAGATTTGATCAATAAAGAGAAGAGATTGATTTTAAAGAACAGAGTGAAATCAGCATCTTACCAGCGGGCAAAAACACAGGTGCTCCTGTCTGAGGGGAGGGAACAATTTGAGTTACTGTCAACAGGCAGGTCGATAAGAAAAGTTACAGTACCCGCATTTGCAGATTACCAACACCTCGCCTGATTAAAGAGAGTTGTTTAGCAAGGCCATAGCTGAGATCAATGTCCCGCCCCCTATGATACGGGCCGCGGTCCGTAACAACAGCCTGTGCTCTTTCACCGGTTTTCGGGTTTTCCAGTTCAACTTGAGTTCCCATCGGCAGGGTACGATGGGCAACAGTGGCATTGTGCATGTTAAAGGGGTGACCATTGGCCATTAATCGCCCATGATGACAGCTTCCGTACCAGCTTGCCACGACCTCTTGTCCTTTGGAGTCGGTTATTTGACTCTGTTCAACGGGAATGCGAATTTTCGTTCCGACCTGTAACTTTTCCGGGGATGTAAGCGCATTGTATTGCAAGATAACGGCAGGATCGACGTGGTATCGTTTTTTTGCAAGTTTCCAGACAGTCTCTCCAGGTTGCACAATATGAACTATCTCTTTCTGATTTTCCGGCACTGTTGTTGCATCAAGGGTATCTTGAGAGCTCGGTGAAGATCGAGGGCCTGCCTCAGCTGCAACCTGACGGGTGACCTGTTCTGTCAGAAAAGCCTGGAAACTGCTGCCAGTGATAACCGGTGATTGCAGCTGTATTGAGGTTTTTACAGAGGATGGGGCGACTGTTTTACTGGAACTCGGAACACGAACAGCAGCATGCTGATGTAAATTCGGCTGTCTGTTTACGTTAAGCGCTTCTGATACTTTCTGTACTCCCAGTTGCATTTTTGTCATCCTGAAGATGTTTTGGTATGAGCTGGTCTCTGTTTTTCTCTCTTTTCGGTCAATTGAGCGGGTTTGTTAAGAACAAAAAAACGTTTTACCGGGAAAATCATTCTCAACAAAAAACACTAAGTTGATATTCATTATCAGCCGATAAAGCAGGTAGCTGAGATATGGTACCACGAGCAGGGGAATACCCCGTCAACTTGTGCGAAGGTTGAAAAAAGACAATACAGAGCAAATGACCTGCAACAGCTTGTTAAGCCAATTGCACATTCAATCTGCTCTGTTGTGTAAACCTTGGTTTTGAATAAGATATTCAATCAGAACCCTGTGTAATAAAGGCATGCGATTAAAGGATTAATCATACATCCAATGGAGGGATCTATGCGTTTTAGAATTAATAAACACCAGGAAGAGAGAGCGTATTCAATCGTTGTGTCCGGCGAAGTCAACGATGACTCCAGCTGGGATCTGCTGATGATTGCGCAGGCCATGCTTTCCATGCCCAGTTGTCAGGAGTTGATTATTGACCTGCGAGGCGCAACTATCGATGATGATGTCTCGGGTCTTAACACCGACACCTTAGTCTCAGTTTTCGAAGAGGGATTACTTTTAAAAAACAGAATGCTGACTGTCAGGATTCATGATGATCATGAATTCTGCTTTTACTCAGATGAGAAGCCGACAGCACAAACGTATCACTATGCAGATGTTCGGCTTGATACCGCTAAGATGTACTGTAAAGCAATGAGATGGCTCGAGCAGGAAGCCAGGTTGTTAACCCATTGATCGTGCTTCTGTGTCGTGCAGCAGACGGGACACTCCGGTCGCGTACAACCTGTTGTCCTGTCGTAAAAACCTTCAACCTCACGAGACGATGGGGCAACAGGTTTGTAAGATCTGAAAAAGGGGTGTCAGTACATCAGCAGTGAGATGGATGAAAAGCCCAGATTCTCTTCATGTTCCATCATCGTGCACGGTGTTATTGACGGCTATCGGATTAATTTACCAGGCAAACAGGCTGCAGAGCAGTGTGATCATGTAAACTCATTCAAGATTGTCCGCATTCGTTCAACATGACTGCCGGGCCAAAACAGAGTGTCACAGAATTGACAGACAAAAAATTCACTGTAATAACGGAAGGTGAGTGGTTCAAGACGATGCAGGATCGTTTCTTTTTCAACCGGTTCAAGCAATCGGTTACAGGCGAGACAACGACTAAGAGGTTGTTTGAGCTGATCAATCCCGAAAAGGTTGAGTACTTCTCGTAATTGATCGTCTGGGCTGACAGCACGAATGGCCCGACCGAACTCGACCTCTCTGTATTTGAGCAGGCCCAGATTTTTGGTCAGAAGAACACGTTGTTCCTCGTGAACAGAGGCAGCAAGTGCACGGGCCTTTTGGCCGGGGGTATACAGTGTATCAAAGCCGGCCATCCGTAAATAACGTGTCAGACGACCGACCGTAAGATCGGTACAAAATTTAAGTGACGGTAACGGAGATGGGCGCAGCAACGTTGCGCTGGTGACATCCCAGGGGGCGGAGATTGGTCCGATCTCAAACTCTTGCCCCGGAGCTACCAGCCAGTTAAAATCAACCGGCCGGCTGTTACACAAAATGTAACCGATCTCAGTGTGAGGCGGGCCAAATGCCTCAATCACGTCTTTAATGGATGCTGTGCGTGTAAACGATTGTTCTAATACATCTTTTTCCTGCCAACGGTTAAGGAGCAGTTCTGTTATTGATCCTTGGAAATGATAGCGGATAGACATATCAGAGGAAGGATTCCATACGGACAAGCAGATAGACCACCTGACTCAGTCAATCAGTTCAAACACGTTGGACACAGATTTTAGAGGCATCTGCTTAAATGGTCTGTCACAAAATTCGAGTTGAATGCGATAGCGGCCGGCAGGTAAATGCTCCGGCACCTGCGTGGTAAGTGTACGGGCAGTTCGTCGGTCGCCGATCCGATAACAGTTGGTTGCAGCGGATTGAGCAAGGCGAAGAGTTGCTACAGGCGTGTTGCTATCGCCTGCACGAAATACATTTGCAACCGGAACAACACCGAAGTCAAAACTGCTGAGACCGGAAAAGGAAAGACGCAGCTGATCATTGCGCTTGTAACGGTCAAACTGCGTGGAAAGGTAGACATGACGGTTGTAGTCGGGTTCCCTGGTCCGTGTTCCCGAGGTGGCAGCTTCCCAGAAACGAGGTCGACCGGCATCCAGGTGAACAATTTTACCGCCGTAATGACCTATGCCGCAGCAATTTCCCGCTTTCACGGTTTCCCAGATTTTCTTTCCGTCCACTCCCTGCAGCCAAAAATCAACTGCCAGTCCATCCTGGTGTGTACTGGTTCGGGCAACATTGTTGCCGCTTTTTCTTATTTTATCATTGTATTCAGGGCTTCGATACGCAGATTCAATATTGATTGTCTTGCCGGGTGCCAGTTGGTCGGCAAAATAGCTGAGCATGAAGATGAGCCGGAGAGAAAAATGTTCTCCTTTTTCTTCAGTTGGAAAACCAAGCACCCGGTCGACCTCGTACAACGCTTCTTTATTGAAAGAACCGTCCGGGTTGAGCAGGCGTATTGTTGCCTCCTGTTGGTTGCGAAAATTTTTTAACTGCATATTGCCGCTGCCCATGAGGAAAAAGCGGGCCGGTTCAATGGTTGTTGCAGCCTGTCTGGCCGGACATATCGAACTGACAGATAAGATGACGGTTGTTAAAAAGATGATGGGAAGAATGCGCTTCATGGATAAAAATGGTTTCACTACGTGTTGGTTGCAGATTTTGGAAAAGGTGAGATACCGCGCAATAATTATTCCGGCAGATTCTCGATTTGTATATGCTGGTCCCGCAAGGCTGTGACCAGCTTTTCACGCGCTTTTTGTTTACTTTGTATTTGAATGTGCAACCAGGTACGCCATTCCTCTCTTTTTTCATACCCGGGTGAACCGGGATCCAGCGCTGGGCTGCTGTCGAGCTGGACCTGAGCCTGCTGAATCTCATGGGTTAACTGATCGTACTGTTCCAGAAAAAGTGCCAGGTCTTCAAGGATGTCATAGTTGATGATTGTTGCAGGTTTTGCTGTGCTGGTCATGGCTTCCTGTTGTGACGAATAATTCTCAGTTCAGTGAAATATTGCAGATCTTTACCCTGACAAATACGTAAAAAGTAGAATGCTTGCAAAGAAAAGTGCAACCAGACAACGGATATTTTTCGCAAGAACATACGGGCAACTATTCAACACGGCGGCACAGGTTTTCAACATCCTGCCATTTCTGCTGTAACCGTTTTCCGGAAATCGGCTGAGCTGTTCCCAACTCCGGGGCAAAGAGAGACACCTTATACTCCTCCAGCATGGCCAGGTACTCCTCCTGGCAGGTCAGACAGGCAGAAGTGGGGTGGGAGAAAAAAGCCATTTGCTGTACCCTGGAAAGTGGCCTGACAAGCTGTTCCGCTTTTTGTCTGTCTTTTAAAGGTGAATGCTCCGCCCGCTCAATGCGTAAGGCCAATGCCTGGAGATAACGGGGCCGATGTTGCAACTGTTCTGCTCTTAATGTTTCCAGAAAGCGGGCAGGTACAATCTGGTCAAGGGCGTTCAGAAACTCATCATGTTGAGTCTGGAGATAACTCCTGGATTTTTTTGCCCGGGTGCTCCACTGTGTAATTTTGTCTGAAACGACACGGCGCTGACGGATGAGTTCATGGATTCTGTCGAGCAGTTCGTTTACAGAACCAGACATCCCTTGGGCAGTGACCGCAGCAACGATCTTCTGGAAATGACGACAAGAGGGAAGCTCTCCATTCCACGTGTGAAAGATGTCGTCCAGGAGAAAGGCCTGCAGTGCAGTGCGCAATTCGCCGCTGGTATACCCGGTACCCAGGCTCAACCAGGAGGCGGAATGGTTGATGAGTGACGCCCTGCATCGTGCGCGCAGATCATGCAGCTCCTTTTTAAACTGTTCGCCGTAAAGAAACTGCAGACCCGCTCGGTTCAGTTGTCTGCTTTTTCTTTCATCATCTATATATCGTAACTGGACGCTGTTTTTGATACTGTCAACACCCAGGGCCGGAAAAAGCAAACCAACAATCTGTCCTTTCGTATCAGTCAGGGATAGTGTTGGGGCAATATTGTCCAGGTCAGCCGCAGTAATGGTGCGTACAGGCGGTATATCAGATTGCTTCATTGTGTTGTCAGCGTGCCCGACACTGGCCAGAAGATCGTCAAACCCCCGGCTTGCAAGCTGAACAGTTCCATCTTTGTCAACAAGAAGAAAACGCATTCGAAGGTGTGGAGGGAGCTGGTCAGGCTGCCAATCAGTTCGCTGCACGGATATCCGGTAACGGCGGGTAAGGATGTGTTCCAACTGCTGATAAAGTGAACCCTTGCCAACAACAAGGTTGTCCATGATCCGATCAACTGAATCGGGTAGGGGAACAAGACAGCGTCGCTGGTTTTTGGGTAAACGACGCAGCAGGATAAGTATCTTTTCAGGCAGGAGACCAGGAACCAGCCACTCAAACACCTGGGGATTGATCTGATGAAGCAGGGCACCGGGAATGCGAACCGACACACCGTCGGCCTCGTTTCCAGGATGGAAAAGATAGGATACATCCAGCCTGAAGTCCCCGACCTGCAGAGACAGAGGAAAACGATACAACTCCTCAGGTTCGGGAACAATGCTGCAGATATCCTCTTCCGTCATTCGTAACAGGCTGTCATTGTTGTTTTTCCGCAGCATTTTGTTGAGAGTGAAACGATCGTACACCTTGCCCAGTCGTGAGGCGTAGAACTGATAGAGTGCCTCGGATTCTACAACAATATCACGACGACGAAATCGTTCTTCCATCTCCTGAAAACGGGCAATCAGGGCAACGTTATGCTCTAGAAAAGGATACCTGCCTCCCAGCTGGTTTTCCATCAGAGCCGAGCGGATAAAAATATCTCTGGCCTCCATCAGAGTCGCTTCGTTTATCCTGCCGTACTCAACCTTTCGACCGGCAACAATGGTCAAGCCAAATAAACTGACGCGTTCAAAGGCGATGACTTTACCGCTTCTCTTCTCCCAATGCGGTTCAGACCAGGATCGTTTGCAGAGCGTGCCCCCAAGTCGCTCCAACCAGTCAACGTCAATGGTCGCCACCGTTTTTGCAAACAGCTGCGAGGTTTCTGTCAGCTCAGCAGCGATTGCCCACCGCGGCCCTCTGTTGTATAAAGCTGATCCAGGAAAAAGAACAACTTCTTTACCACCGGCGGTTATATAGACGTTCTTTTCTTTTTTCAGGCAGATGTTCCGGAGAAAGCCGCTGGCTAAAGCCTGATGGATTGCTTCATAGCCGGCTGGAGCTGCGTTCAGACGGAACTGTTTTGCCTCACGAAGCAAACGGACAATCTGTTCCTGAACGTCTTTCCACTCGCGCATCCGCTGCCATGACAGGTAGTTGGTCTTGCAGTAACGGGAGAGCTGGGATGAGGTGGGGGAGGTGTCATTATCGACGAACAGATCCTGCCAGATGTTGAGCAGGGTGAGAAAATCTGAACGATTATCTGTAAATCGCTGATGGGCCTCCTCTGCTTTCTGTTCTTTGCCTGGGGGCCGAACACGGGGATCCTGACTGGAGAGTGCAGCTGCCAGAATCACGATTTCCCGTGTTGAGCCTGCAGCCATTGATTCGACGATAATGCGGGAGATACGAGGGTCCAACGGCAGTCGGGACATCAGACGTCCCTTGGGTGTCAGGTAGTGTCTGCCGGTTAGAGCCCCCAACTCCTTAAGTGTCCGGTATCCATCGCGAATGGCTGATCCCGGAGGTGCATCGACAAAAGGAAAGACATCAGGACTGCCCAGTTGCAGGGAGATCATCTGGAGAATAACTTCGGCCAGGTTGGATCGCTGGATCTCCGGAAGTGTGAAATCTTCTCTCAGCAGAAAATCTTCTTCACTGTAAAGGCGGATACAGGTGCCGGGTCCGGTCCGGCCGCACCGACCGCGACGTTGATCACAGCTTGCCTTGGAGATCCGGCTGATCTTAAGACTGGTGGTACCGGTTCGCGGGTTGTAACGGGAAATTCTCGCCAGTCCGGTGTCAACCACAAACCGGATTCCCGGTACAGTGATCGAGGTTTCAGCAACGTTTGTGGCAACAATGATTTTACGATGACGCGATGACCGGAAAACTTTGCGTTGATCAGCAGCAGAGAGTCTGCCAAACAGGGGAAGCAGGAGATGACTGTTATTGAGATGTTCAAGGCTGTCAATAGTGTCGAAGATATCCCGTTCAGTGGGCATGAAAACAAGGATATCGCCATCAAGAGGATCAGATGCAAGCTCTTCCACCACCGCGACGGCCTGTTCAACGTACGAGGCATCTTCCTCATCCTGTTCAGATATATCCCTGTACAAGGTGGTGATGGGATATGAATACCCGGACACTGACAAAACAGGTGCTCCGGCAAAGTGTTTGCTGAATTTTTCAGCATCAATGGTTGCCGAAGAGATGATTACCTTCAAATCCGGTCGATCCGGCAACAACTGCTTGATATATCCGAGAAGAAAGTCGATATTGAGACTACGTTCATGGGCCTCATCAATGATAAGGGTATCATACTGTTTTAATTGGGGATCATGGCGGGTTTCAGCCAGAAGAACACCGTCGGTCATAAATTTGATGACTGTTTCCGGTGAAGTCTGATCATGAAAACGTATCTTGAAACCGATTTTGTTCAAAGCCCCGGTCTCTTCAGCAACCCTGTCTGCCACCGATACTGCGGCAAGACGACGAGGTTGCGTACAGCCGACCATACCGTTTGTTCCCTGACCGGCCTCAATGCACATTTTAGGGAGCTGGGTGGTCTTGCCGGATCCGGTATCACCGATAATGATCAAGACCTGGTGGTCACGGATAGCAGTGACGATCTGGTCTCGTTGTTCGCAGACCGGTAATTCGGAAGGATAAGAAAAATACATGAATTTACGGAAAATTTCTTGAGCAGACCGATGCATTCGGAGTAATAGTCCTAAATGAAGGGTAATCAGGGGGTTTATACCTGACTTTTATCAACGCAGCATCTGAAATGTATCCATCTCGTGAAACCGGCCCAGGAAGCAGGTGCGGATGGAATTATAAAACAGCGTTTTTTAGTGTACGTCCAACCAGAAGAAAATGAGGAGTTATGAAAGCGATCAGAAAGGCAGTGATTCCGGTTGCCGGATTGGGAACGCGTTTTTTACCTGCAACCAAGGCTATCCCCAAGGAGATGCTCACCATTGTTGACCGTCCGACAATTCAGTATATCGTTGAAGAGGCTGTGGCCTCCGGTATTGAGGAAATCATCCTGATTACCAGTGTCGGTAAATCGGCCATTGAAAACCATTTTGATTATGACTTTCAACTGGATACCATTTTGAAGGCTCGTAACAAAGTGCAGATGCGGGAAGAGCTGACCAACATCTCCAACCTTATTGATATTGTTTCTGTTCGCCAAAAAGAACCGCTCGGCCTGGGGCACGCCATCTGGATGGCTCGAAATGTTGTCGGAGATGAGCCGTTTATGGTCTTGCTGGGGGATGACCTTGTTATGAGCAAGGTCCCCTGTTGCAAGCAGATGATTGACCTGTACAACAAGGTCGGCGAATCGATTGTTGCCGTTCAGCACGTCCCCATGGATGAAACCCATCAGTATGGTATTATCGAAGGGGTGCCGGTGGATCAGGAGTGCACGTACAAGGTAACCCGGATGATTGAAAAACCGGCCCCCGGCACCAGTCATTCTGATATGGCTATTATCGGCCGATATCTGCTGATGCCGGATATCTTTGAGTTACTTGAGAAGACTACACCGGGTTATGGCGGGGAAATTCAGTTAACAGATGCCTTGCAGGCCCTTTCCATTAAACGGGATATGTATGCGTATGAGTTCAGTGGAAAACGGTATGACGCCGGTGATAAGCTGGGATACCTCAAGGCTATTGTTGATTTTGCCGTTCGTCACAACACCCTGGGGCCCTCGTTCCGCCAATACCTGAAAACCGTTTGTGCCGAATCAGACAGCTGACAGGTGACATATAAAGGCGCGATTGTGCTCTACGAAGTTGCTGTTGATGCACCGCTTGCCACTACCCTGACGTATAGCCAGCCCGTCGAGAGAGTTGATCCGCTCCCGACGGGCTGTTGCGTTCGTGTCCCCTTGGGAAAGCGGTTGGTTGTCGGCTATATTTTGGGGGTAGTCCACCATCAGAATCTGGACGAGCAACCATTTACCGTTAAACCAATAGCTGAAGTACTGCTTGAATCGCCACTCTTCCCTCCCGCTTTGATCCCATTGTATCAGTGGATTGCCCGGTACTATCTGTATCCTATCGGCAAGGTGCTCCGAACCGCTATCCCACTGACACCAGGCTCGCGAAGCAGTCAGCGGGTGCGCGCCAAGATGCGTTCGGTTATAAGCCCGGGCCCGCTGTTGCTTTCGCAACTGTCCACAGCAGTCGACCATGGTGGCGATGCAGTTGTTGACCATCTGCAACGCAATTATTCGATTACTCTGAAGCCTGCCGAAAAAAAGACCCTGCAGCTTTTTCTCTCTATTTTTTGTGAACATGAACAACACCCCATAGACCGCCTGCTCATTACAAGGCAGTATCCCGGAGCCTCACCACGTTTGCGAAGACTCTGTGAGCTCGGTATTCTTGAAGAAACCGATGAACAGGTCATCCGTGATCCCTTCAGCCGGGTAATGGAGACACCCCTTCGACCTGTACAGCTGACCAGGGAGCAAAAGGCCGTTCTTGAGACGGTGTTACCGACCCTTGCAACCGGCAACTTCTCTCCGTTTCTGCTCCATGGTGTGACGGGATGCGGCAAGACAGAAGTCTACCTGCAAACAGTGCAGCATGCTCTGGATCTTGGCAAAACAGCGTTGATCCTGGTGCCTGAAATTGCCCTTGCCGCCCAACTTGAATCTCATTTTTATGCCCGTTTCGGTGCGCAACTCGCTATTTTACATAGTGGTTTATCTGATGGGCAGCGATTTGATCAGTGGCAGGCAGTGCGCTCCGGTAAGGTATCAGTGGTGCTTGGGGCCCGTTCTGCTGTTTTTGCACCATTAGAAAATATCGGGGTGATCATAGTTGATGAGGAACACGAGCCGGCCTATAAACAGGAAGACGGGTTGCGTTATAATGCCCGTGACCTGGCGGTGTTACGAGCCAAGATGACCGGCTGTCCGGTTATACTCGGTTCGGCCACTCCTTCTGTGGTGAGTTATTTCCACAGTATGCAGGATAAATATACCCTGTTAACAATGACCACACGGGTTAAAGAACAGGCACTGCCTTTGGTTGAAATTGTTGATCTGACCACCACAAAACGTTCCCGGCCTGATCTTGCCTTTTCTGATGAACTGATACGTGCTGTGGCGGAAACTCTCCATCAGGGCAAACAAAGCCTTCTGTTTGTCAACAGGCGAGGTTTTTCACCCTTTATGCTCTGCCGTGATTGCGGATTTATCCTCCAATGTCAGCACTGTCATGTTTCCTTGACGCTGCATCGGAAAAACAACCGTCTCCTCTGTCATTATTGCGGTGCCGGCCAGCCTGTTCATACCATCTGTCCTGTCTGTCACTCGCCCCGGATAACTGGTATGGGGATTGGATCGGAGCGGGTCGAAGAGGAGGTAAAACAGTTGTTTCCCGAAGCCAGAGTGGCACGCCTTGATAGTGATACCGCTGTCAAACGCAATTATTATCTGAAGGTCCTGCAAAAAATCCAGGCGCGTGAAATTGATATCTTGATCGGCACGCAGATGATCGCCAAAGGCCTGCATTTTCCGCACATTACCCTGGTGGGGGTTATTTGGGCTGATTCCGGACTGGGGATGCCGGATTACAAATCTGCTGAACGCACCTTTGCTCTGCTGGCTCAGGTAACAGGCAGAGCGGGTAGGGGAGAAGACAGGGGCAGAGTCATCGTCCAGACCTATCAACCACACCACTACAGCATTGTTCTGGCTCAGAATCAGGATTATCAGGCATTTTTCACCTCGGAAACTGCTGTCCGCCGGCCCCTTGGTTATCCTCCTTTTTCGAGACTGGTCAACATCCGCTTCAGTGGTTTACGGGAAAAACAGGTGGAAGAAGCGGCAAGACAGAGCGCATCTTTTTTACGGCAACAGCACCAGCATGGTCAGGTGGAAATTTTAGGGCCGTCACCTTCACCTCTTCCCAAGCTCAAAAATCATATACGCTGGCAGCTGCTGCTCAAGAGTCCTTCTTCACCCCTGTTGCACGCATTATGTGAAGCCCTGTCCTCTGAAAAAAAACGGATCTGCCCTAGTTCAGTGACAATGAGTATTGATGTCGATCCGGAGAATATGATGTGATAACAGGACAGATGGAAAAACGCCCCAGCGGCAAGGAGGGGGACCGCCAGGGCGTTCGGGGGGATGTTAACGAGGGGGAGTCAGTAATTATTTAAAACGATGATGTCGCCCCATCGGACCTTTTCCCGTGGACCCTTGACAGGACATATAGTCCGGGCCCCATCCCATTCCGGAGAGCGGGAAGGGGAGACCAGCTTCTTTAGCCTTGACGCGGAGATTTTCCTGCAGGTCAAAAATCTCCGCGGCAATTTGTGAGGCTTTAACTGTATCCGGGGCTCCTGCATTTAACAGTGCGCGCATAACAGCCTTTTTTTCAGCAAGTTCTTTTCGAATTGTCACAGTGTCATCAAGAAATTTATCGTGCACTCTTTGCATTTCTGTGTGCATCTGCACCCGACTGACCAACTTCTCCGGACCTGCATCCGCTGCTCCACCAGGGGAAGTCGGTTGTGCGGATTCTGCCATGGCCGCCTGACTCATGGCCAAGGTCAAAGCACTGGTAAAAATGGTTGCCGCCACAATTTTTTTTGAAAGCATGTTCAGTTTCATGAAAGTTCTCCTGTTCACGGGTGATATGAAAATATCGACTTGCATGACTTAAAGCGATTACCATACCAGTTTGCATTAAAGATACATGATGTTGTTTTACTGACTTTTTCTTAAAAGACTGGACAAGGCATAACAGGGATGGATTGTTCCATTTTTACCCGGAGAGGGAGTGAAGCGTGAGTAAAAAATATACAAGATATTCCATACCGACGACAAACGGTACTCTGGACACCGATCCAGAGGAGGGCAAGGCACAAGAATTGTTACCAGGTTCATTTTTTGCAAATCGTCTTGGTATGCGCTCACGTTTCTGGAAAACAATGCGGACACGATCGTTTTTGTTCTCTTCACCCTGGTTATTGGCAGCGGCAGCCGGGTTACTGATCGTCATTGTTGTTACCTTTGCCTTTCATAATTTAAGGTTGGAAGAACGATTAATGACAGACGCCATGCTCCAGAAAGCGGCAACCTTGATGCGGGTAGTGCACTCCGGGGCACGCTCTTCCCACTTCAATGATCTACGTAAAGACCATTGGAGTGTTTCGCCATGGACTGACCATGTCCAGCGAGTTATCGATCATCTGGGTGAAGATCCTGAACTGTATTTTGTTTCGCTGATTGATGAAAAGGGTAAAATAATTGCCCACAGCAATCATGCCCGAATAGGTGTTGTCGAAGCTTTGCCGGTCCAGACAGAGCAATTACAGTTCATGGACAAACAGCCTCGACTGAACCATCGTATTCACAGCACCGCCGATTCTGGTCGAATATTTGAGGCAATACGTCCGTTCACCCCGTTTTTTCCGACACTCACTCCACCACCGATTCGGCCGATGTGGGAGCGACGTCAGGATAGTATCGGTGCGTGGTTCCAGGATCCTGAGTCACGCCGCCCACCGTTTCACAGGTCTCCTAAGATGTCGTCTGCAAGAGTACAGTATTATGTGGTGGTTGGCCTGGAAATGAAGGAGTTTGACCGGACGCTTGCCCGTTTACGCATGCAAATTTTTATGCTGTCCCTGGCCATGCTGCTAGTTGGGCTTGGCGGCTGGTTTTCTCTGCTCACTGTTCAAGGATTTCGTATCTCTCAAAAGACACTGAACGATGTTCAAGCGTTCACTTCCCTGCTTATTACTAAACTGCCTGTCGGCATCATTGCCGTTGATACTTCAGGACGTATTGCCACCTGGAACGGGGCTGTCTCCCAGTTGATCGGGATTGAAAAAGAGGTGGTCCTCCGGAAACATCCCAAGGAGGTTTTGCCTGTTCAGCTAGCTACATTTTTCAGCACCGATGCCACGATATCCAGAGATCAGACGGATATTCAAACAGAAAACAACGTGCGCCTTTTTTTAAACAACAGACGCTACGAACTGTTATGTCACGTCCTGACGATCACAGACAGTGAACAAAAATATATGGGGAAAGTACTGCTCATCTCCGATGTTACAGAGATTAAATCATTGGAGCAGCGGATGCGTGAAAGTGAACGCCTTGCTGCCATTGGGCGGATGGCCGGCGGTGTCGCTCATGAGGTGCGTAACCCCTTGAGTTCGATCAAAGGATTGGCGCTGCTGCTTAAAAACAAGTTTCCCGTTGGCAGCAAGGAACAGAACACCGCCGATCTCCTGATACAGGAAACCGAACGCATGAACAGAACCATCACCGAGATGCTGAGCTTTACCCGGCCGTCCACACTTAGGCTGGCACCGGTGAATTTAGCGGCATTGCTTGAAAAAAGTGTGGATCTGATCAGAACAGAGGCGACCGACAATCATATTGTTGTCCACCTGGATGTACAACCGGAGCTTCCACCCGTCCCGGTGGATACCGATCGCATTCAGCAGGTGGTTATGAATGTTTTGTTAAATGCCTTGCAAGCCATGGAGGATGGCGGTGTATTGACGGTGAGGCTTGTCAGCACAGATGATCACAGGGGGGTTGAATTACGGATCTCTGATACCGGCGCCGGCGTATCTTCAGACTCCCTGCCACAGGTTTTCTATCCTTATTTCACAACCAAGCCGAATGGGACCGGTATCGGGCTTGCCATTTCACAAAAAATTATTGCTGATCACGGGGGGACTATCGACCTGGAAAGTGAGCCGGGGACTGGGACAACGGTCACCATTCACCTGCCGGTATCCCGGTCAAACTCAACCATCTGACCTGCATCCGTTTTTGTTAGTACAAGGTTGCATGAAGCAGGGGAGAGAGCGTTTTATGCCGTTGTTGATGTTGAGCTGAAATGGGTGTTAAGAAACTCACATTCTACCGGGGTGAGATCAAAACGTAACTCAGCTTCCTGTAAAACCGCTGCACGTTTTTTTTCCGGATGTGTTTCCAGGTGTTCCGCCATCCACACAAGGGCCTTTTTCAATCTGTCGGACTTTGATTGTACTGGTGATCTTGTATTCATATTCAGCACCTTTTATTCTGGATGGTTGATTGTTTCCCTGGCAACGATTAGACTGTAACGGATGGACAATGAGTGAGCAACAGTGATGACGGACAGATTGTAAAACGCTGACCTTGCCTGCTCGTTGATAAGCAACTTTTTCCGTAACACTATTGATATCTGTTGAATGCTATGGAGAGTTTGGCTGGACATTTTCTCATCTCAACCCCACAGATGCCGGATCCAAGGTTTCAGGAACAGGTGATTTATCTCTGTGCCCATAACGAAGAGGGGGCAATGGGGTTAGTCATAAATAACCCAAATCCTGAGATTACGCTGCTTGATATTCTGCATGGGTCCAACCTGACAATCCCAAACGGGCCACTTCCGGCAGTCTATATGGGCGGACCTGTTGATATGGATGCTGGATTTATCCTTTATGCTGCTGAAATACCGGATCGGTATGCAATCGAGATCAAGTCTGGTGTGTATTTAAGCCGTGATTCGAGATTACTTGAAGATATCTCTCTTGGGCAGGGACCCGGTCATTTTCTTTTTTTTCTTGGATATGCGGGTTGGGGTGCCGGGCAACTTGAAGGGGAGCTGATGGATAACAGTTGGCTGACAGTTCCTGGTGATCTTAACGTGCTCTTTCATACCCCTGATGAGCAGAAGTGGAAAAAAGCTGCACAGATTTTTGGCATTGATATTACGATATTCGGCGATATCATGGGTAGCGCTTAAAGTTGAAAAAATGTGCACAATACCGTTGATGCCACCTGGATCGACGATTTTTTTATTATGAGTAAAGAAACAGAACCTGAGTATCAGCTCTCCGACATTTTCTCCTGTACACGCTGTGGTTTTTGCTGCCAGGGTGAAACAACAGTCAGCCTGGATGCAAAAGATCAAGAACGGATGGTCCGGGTGCTCGGATTGAGTCGTGAAGAGACTGCTCAACAGTACTGGCGAATAACCGGAACAGAGGTGCAGATGCAGGTGCGGGATGGTCATTGTATTTTTTATGACCCGACCCAGGGTTGTACTGTTCATGAAGGGCGACCATGGCGTTGTCGGCAGTGGCCGCTGCACCCCAGTATACTCAGTGATGAAAGCAACTTTCACACGATTGCCGCATCCTGTCCCGGGATAAAAAAAACTCTCTCCTACAAAGAATTTTCCCACATCTTTCAAGCTCTGCGACAACATGAGCGTGCGGATGAGCAGAACGGATGAAACTGCTGATCCCCCTGCTCGGTAAAACAAAAGAATCTTTTCTCGATAGCGCTATCCGTGAATACACGATTCGCCTTAACCGTTTTCTAACCGTTGAATTACCAGTGCTTCGCGAACAGCGTCGCCGGAAGACAACAGATGAAGCCATAAGAGCTGCTGAGGCTGTACAACTGCTTGAGCAGGCGACAACGGCAAATTTCTGTATAGCGTTGGATCCCAAAGGTATCAGTGTAACTTCAGAAGAGTTGGCAGGTATGTTGAACCGATGGCGTCACCAGGGATTGGGCTTAATCTGTTTCTTTATTGGAGGGTATTCGGGCCTCCACTCGTCAGTGCTGCATCGGGCTGATCAGATCCTCTCTCTTTCGCATCTGACCTTTACTCACGAGATGACGCGCATGATCTTACTGGAACAGCTCTACCGTGCCTGTACGATTATAGCAGGCCATAACTACCATAAATAGTATTTCGTCAAAAAACGATCAATGCAAAGGCCAAGTTCCGAATGGTTTTTTTGTTAAGAAAATGGTTAAACGTCTGTTGATAAACACAAAGACTTGAACTGCAACTCAAATGGCAATGATCAGTTGTTTGATAAAATGAAACAGGCAACAAAATCATGGCAGATGACATGTGCCGGTACGGAGGATCTGAAGGCGATTACCGAGGCTGTTGCTCAGAGTATAGAGCCGGGAGACATTATTCTTCTTTACGGGGAGCTGGGTGCCGGTAAAACTACCTTAACCCAACTGCTCGCCACAGCTTTGGACGTCGGCGAGGACCAGTACGTCTCCAGCCCTTCGTTTTCTCTCTTGCATGAATATCGTGGCAAAATCCCTATCTTCCACATGGATTTATACCGATTGCGGGATGAAGATGATGTCGAAGCGGCCGGGTTGCTCGAGGTGTTCACTCAAAACGGACTGTGTATTGTTGAATGGCCGGATCGCCTTGGTTCATCTGTCCCTCCTGTTCGTTTAGATATTGAAATAATGAAAGATCATGCCACAGACCGTCAACTCATTCTGACCCCCCATGGAGCATCCTGGACAACCCGAGTGAGCCGCATGACCTGCCTAACCCCGGTATATAAGAGCACATAGGCACAAGAGATAACAGCTGTACAGCTGCCTCAAGCATGCCGATTTTCTGGGCGCAGCAGGAGCGGCCCTCTCCATTTTTTAACACGTGATTTCATGAAACCTCGCATAATAACGCTCAAATCATGCCGTAAACAGTACACCTATGATCAGGATAAAGCCTGTACACCTGCAGAAACAGTCTCTCGATTTCTTGAACGATTACGTCTCACCAAACTTGATGTTCTCAAAGAAGTGCGCCGTATAGATACGGGCAGGTTGGACATTCCTGTTTATTTTTCCGTGTGCGGGAGTGATGCCCAAAAAGTTATCGGTAATAAAAAACAAATGGGGAAAGGCTCGACCCCGGAGCAGGCACAAGCCAGTGCCTGTATGGAACTGGCTGAACGATTCAGCTTGTTCAGTTTTTTAAAGAACACTGAAAATTTTCTTATCGGTGATTATGCAACCTTGAAATCTCAGGGGTATCCGGTTGTACCCATCGAATTTCTGCTTAAATCTGTTCATGATACCGAGCTCAGCCCCGAGTTGCTGGAGAAGTTGCTGACCGGGTTGCCATTGCGGTGGGTCTGGTCGTTACGCCTTGCTGACAGCATGCCGCTGTTAATCCCGTTTTCCTGGTTTTATGCAATAAATGAATTCAATGGATCTTCAGCAGGCAACACCAATGAAGAGGCTATCGTTCAGGGTGTAAGCGAGGTCGTTGAGCGACATGTCTGTGCTCTGATCTCAAGGGACCGTCTTGTTACGCCAGCCATAGATTTCACATCGATCACTGATCCGGTAGCCAGGGCGTTACTGGCGAAATTTCAACAAAACGGTATTGAAGTTTACCTGAATGACTTTTCACTAAACACCGGAATACCAACTGTAGCAGCCCTGGCCTATGATCCTAACACGTTTCCTCATCTCAGTGAAATTGTGTACACCGCAGGCACTGCGCCGGATGCGGCCAAGGCGATGATCCGGGCACTGACCGAAGTTGCGCAGTTGGCCGGTGACTTTAACAGCGGATCCAATTACGTGGCTAGTGGTTTACCTAAACCCTCTGAGTTAAAAGAGGTGGCACACGTTGTTGAGACTCCTGACACTATACCTCTGCAACTGATGGCTGATTGCCACCATGAAGACATCTTGGAGGAGATCAAAAACTGTGTGGAAGCCCTCAAAGACGTTGATATGGAGGTGTTCGTTGTTGATGTCACGCATCCGCAACTGCAGATTCCGGCCGTCTATACAGTGGTTCCCGGTGCTCATTTTCGTGAACGGGCAATGGAGGGAAAGGCTGCTCTTTTTGCAGCAAAATTGGCTGCGGAACTGCTGACTGCTGATGCCCTTGATGCGAAACTGGACAGTATGCAGGAGATGTTGCCCGATGCCTATTATCTCCAGTTTTATCGAGGGCGCAATCTGTATGAAAAGGGGGCTGTTGAAGCAGCACTCACCTGCTTTCAAAAGGCACTTGACCTGCAACCGGCCGGGGAAGATATCCCGTATCTCTGCTCATATCTTGGTTTGTGTTTTCGAGATCAGGGACAATTTGCTGAAGCCATAGAAGTGCTGAGCCAGGGGTTGGTGTATGATGAAGAGCGACCGGATATTCATAATACGCTTGGAGTTTGTTATTTCAAAACCGGCCGATACGCTGAAGCTGTAGAATCTTTTCGTCGTGCTGTTACTTTAAACCCCATGTCAGCCATCGATTATGCCAACTTAGCCCTTAACCTGGAAAAAATCGGGGCATACCAGGAGGCTATCAGTCAGTATGAAACGGCCCTGTCTCTGGACAGTTCGATTATCTTTGCCGCTGAAAATCTGGCTGAATTACTGATCAATGCAACCCCGGATAAGGAACAGGCATGAACCCGCTGCCGCATCATCCTCAAAAAATCCTGATTCGTTCCACCAACTGGATTGGGGATGCCATCATGACAACCCCGGCGGTGCGCACCATTCGTGAAAATTTCCCTGACAGTGAAATTACCATGTTGGTTCACCCCTGGGTCAGCGATGTTTTTCGTTTTAGTCCGCGAGTTGATCAAATTATACTTTATGAAAAAAAGGGGCGGCACAGAGGGATCAGAGGATTCCTGCAGCTGGCAGCCGAGTTGCGTGAAAAGCAGTTCGACTGTGCCATACTTTTACAAAACGCCTTTGAAGCGGCACTGCTGACCTTACTGGCCGGTATTCCGGTTCGGGGGGGGTACACCACTGATGGGCGGGGATTGCTTCTGACCCATGGTGTCCGAAGAATCAATGAGTTAAACAAGAAACATGAGGTTAACTATTATCAAAGAATCATGCAGGGGTTAGGCTGTACCCCGGCTCCAACGGAGTTGGAACTGTATGTTCCCGGTGATCAGATCGACCAGGCTAAACAGAAAATCAGTCAATACATCGGTAACACGACAGGTCGTGTCCCGGTCATCGGTTTTAATCCTGGTGCTGCTTTTGGTCCGGCTAAACGCTGGCCGGCAGAAAAATTTGCCGATCTGGCGGACAGGTTGGCGCAGAAGACTCATGCCGTTTTTTTACTTTTTGGCAGTACTGCTGATAAAGAAACTGCCGCCACAATCAAAAATCTGGCAACCATAGCCGCCCCTCAGATCATTGATCTGACCGGAACAACAACTTTAATTGAAGCCATGGCTCTTATTGGCGAATGTGATGTCTTTGTGACAAACGATTCCGGCTTGATGCATGTAGCCGCCGCATTACACACACCTTTGGTTGCCATCTTTGGCTCCACTGATCACATTGCTACCGGACCTTTTTCCGACAACGCCGAAGTAATCCGACGGCCGCTTCCCTGCAGCCCCTGCAAAAAAAGTCAATGCCCGGAAAAACATTTTCGATGTATGAGGCTGATTGACAGCAAAGAAGTCTGCTCAGCAGTTCTACACATGCTTAAAGGATCATGAGGGAATGCAATGATGTCTTCAGCAAAGGATGTTCCCGGTGCGCCGGCTGTCTTTCTTGACCGTGATGGCACCATCAATGAGCAAATGGGATATATCAATGATCTCGGTCGATTCCAGCTGCTCCCAGGAGTTGGGCATGCCATCCGTCAACTGAATGAATTCGGCCTGCCGGTGGTTGTGGTGACCAATCAATCTGGAGTGGGACGAGGATATTTTCCCGAATCGCTTCTTACAGCTGTTCATGCAAAGATGGATCGCCTGTTGGCACAGGATGGGGCCCATGTCGATGGTCTTTATGTATGCCCGCACCATCCGGAATCCAGAGTGGAACAGTATCGGCTGCGTTGCAACTGCCGTAAACCAAAGACCGGCCTGCTCGAACAGGCTGCCCGGGAATTAAAACTGGACTTACGAAGATCATACGTAGTTGGCGACCGCTGGTCTGATCTTCGCTGTGGAGCAGCAGTGCAGGCTCGAACTATTTTGGTGTTGACCGGTTATGGCCGGGGAGAACTGTGTTACGTTGCACAGGAAGAGACTGTACAACCTGATCATGTTGCAGATGATCTTGCCGAAGCAGTACAGTGGATTATTGCCCGTGAAAGGGTGTTCAACCACTCAAAAAACATATACAACCGGCAATAACGTGAAGCAATGAAGACCGATGGCGGTAAACATTCATTGTTTGACCAATTTGAGCGCCATCCGATCATTATCGCTCATCGAGGACATCGGGCCTGTTTTCCGGAAAATACTCTTTGTGCCTTTGCCGCCAGCCTCGGACGTTGTGATATGATCGAACTGGACGTTCGATTAAGTGCTGACGGAGTTGCTGTCGTCTTCCATGATCAGCTGCTGTGGCGTACCAGTGATGCGGTTGCCAAGGCTTTTGAAGTTGATCAGCGTAGTCTGGCTGTTCACGATTGGCGATATGTTCAACTCAGTCAGCTGGATGTCGGCTCCTGGTTCCTGGAAACCGATCCTTTTGATACTATTGAGCAGGGCAGGGTGGACCGTCGAGAGTTGCTGGCCCTGATGCCGCAGCGCTTGCCGTCGTTACGCCGGGTGTTGTATTGGGCTGTTACCAACAACATGCCTCTGAATATCGAAATCAAAGAAATGGGCACAACCCGACTCAATGAAGCCCTGGTTGCGGAAGTTATTCACGATGTAGCGGTCACAGCAACAGGACAGCAGGTCGTTCTTTCATCTTTTAATCACAGTATGTTACGAATGTGCCAATGGCTTGCTCCACACTTAGCCACTGCCGCACTCCAGGAGGGGAGCCATCCTCCGGATCTTCTTTCTTATCTTCAGAACCTGGGGGTGTGCGCTTATCATCCGTCAGATCAGATCGTTGATGCCGATCTGATCCATGTCGTTCGTTCAATCGGAATCCGGGTTAATGTTTTCACGGTAAATGATGTGCTGCGTCAACGTCAACTTTTTGCTGCCGGCGCAACCGGTTTCTTTACAGACTACCTGATGGATGATGCATAATCTGTTGTTTCCCTCACCTTAACACCACATTGAAACGGACCGCTGTTTTAACAAAACCTTAACGGTTGCTGCGCAAACAGTAAATCAACGTCTTGTAGACCAATTTTGCGGCCAGGATATGGGCAGGCAATCCTTGTTTCTGTGGAACAAGTCCGGTGACATCAAAACCGATAATCGTTTTTTCCCGAGCTACCATCCGGATCAGGTTGTTCAGTGTATACCAGTCCAGACCACCCGGCTCTGGATGAACAACAGCAGGCATGTACGCGGGATCAAGGATATCAAGATTAATGGCGAGATACACTGTCTCACTGAGTATATCAATAGCGTCAACCGCAGCGTTAAGGCCATTGTTGTAAAGGTCACGGGCAAAGACCAGATTATCAATATGTATCTTTTTCTTTTCAGCTTTAGACATACTGCGAATCCCGACATGTGAGACCATGCATGTCTCTTTGATACGTGCCATGGTATCCGGTTTACCGGTAACAGGGTCGATGTGATGGGGGTGAGCGCCTAAATGTAGAATACTAAGATTGTTCTCTCGGGTCATTGCAGCACGAACAAGTCCTTCACTGATCATGTGGCTGCCACCAAGAGCAGCCACTAATTTCCCTTTTTTGAAGTGCGAACTTCCCTGACCGGCCAGATCGTCCAGCGCATCGTGCGGTTGTTCCGGGCAAGCTATCGGTTCCAGAGTGAACAGAGCCAGCTCGTTTAGATCGGTGTCGGTTTCAACATCATAGGGAAAGAGCGTATGCGATGCCTGAAGGATGGACTCGGGTCCCTTTTCCATTCCCGCTGTTCTGCCCGTCCCCCTAAACGGAACAGGAAAAATGACTGCTTTAGCAGCATTGTAAAAAGATTTTTTACTTGGCAGATTAAGAAAATCCATTTTTCCTCCTCAAACAACAATGAAGTAACCAAACGATCGGTTTCATCGGTATATCATGCAGGAGTTGTGTCAGCGTTACGAATAATCCTCATCATATCGGTCGTCCAGCGCATCAATGTCATCGTCAGGATCAATATCCATTGGTTCGAGTCGCAGCGGGTCGAGGGATCGAATCAAAAATTCGGTCTCGCAGTCATTGCAGTACACCATATCCTCTTCCTCGCAAAACTCATCAACAACAATATCACCGCCACAGATTACGCACTCTTCAATCTGCACATCTTCTTCATCATTGTCTCTGTTCACCATGGTGTTACCTATAAAACGGGTTAAGAGTACACAGGATGTGGACCCACTTTTTAACGTATCGCCTGACAGAACGCATGTTGCTCTATCAGATGGTAGCTTGGCTCTTTTGGCCATGCTGATGGAAATATACCGCATCCTCTCTGTCAACAGGAAATTGATAAATTTGAATATTCAAGAGCGGTTAATGCATTTTGCCGTTATTTTCCAATATAAACAAAACCAGATCCTGTGAATATTTTTTTGATAAGCATTCCATGTTCCGGATACCTCAACAAAAACAGGCCGAACTCTGTAATTCCTTGCTTTTTAAACAAAAATCCATTAAGCCAATTTCAAAATCAACGCAGACAAACCAATTGATTGCATCTTCTGGTCATTCAAACGACTTTTGATCCAAACAAAAATTTCCTGTTTCTTTTGTCCAAAAGGACAGGCCTCTGTCGACCCTTCGCGCTCGCTGCAGATATACAAAAAGAGGAAATGCCATGCATGTTGTTGCTTTTAACGGAAGTGCCCGTAAAAATGGGAATACTGCTCTCATGATCAACTTCTTGTTTGAAGAGCTCAAGAAGGAGGGAATTACCACGGAAGCAGTTCAGCTGGCAGGCGAACACCCCCATGGATGTATTGCCTGCTACCAATGTTTCAAGCGAAAAAACGGTCGGTGCATCGTTGATCATGATTGTATCAACCTGTGCATTGAAAAGATGACAGCTGCTGATGCCATCGTTATTGCCTCTCCCACTTACTTTGCAGATATTTCCTGTGAAACCAAAGCGCTTATCGATCGTGCCGGGATGACTTCGCGGGCAAACAACGATATGTTCAAAAGAAAACTCGGCGCAGCTATCGTCACCCAGCGTCGCGCCGGCGGCATTCACGCCTTTGACTCCATTAACCATTTCTTCACAATAAGCCAGATGATCATAGTCGGGTCTTCTTACTGGAATATTGGCTTTGGCCGGGAAAAAGGAGAAGTGGCTGATGACAAGGAAGGCATTGCAACAATGCAGGAGCTGGGCAAAAATATGGCATGGCTCTTAAAAAAAATTCACAGTTAACCCCTGAACTGCCGACAATATCGGTCAAGCACTTTTGTCACTGACAAAAGCCGGTACAACGGGCAAGAAGCTTATTCATACGTAGCATTTTAATTTGACCGATACCTCCGGACGTCCTATAAGAAAGCATGGAGACCTGATAGTCATGTTGTGACGTACCAACACCTGTCAGGTCCTGGTACGTTTAAAATCGGAGGATTCCCCATGCTGGCCATCTGTGAAGAGTGTTCAAAAAAATACAATGTTGATGAATCTAAAATGAAAGGGGACAGGGCTCGTTTTTCCTGCCAGGAGTGCGGCCATATCATCGTTGTGGTCAGGAAACGAACCGGTCACGTGACAGATCCGGTAAACGCGTCTGAACAGAGTTCACTTAATCAATGAACTTTTCCTGCCGTCAACACTCATCCAGCACTCTTCCCGGTTGCATGTATCATCTGATCTATGCTCATACCTCGTGAAAAACCCTACCTGGAAGGGCTCAATAGTTATTACCTCCAACTGGAACGTTTTATCGAGCACATGCAGGGGGATATCGGTACCGGGAGTATCTATTGCCGATCAGCTCGGATGGAAATGATGATTTATTTCAATGAATCGGAAATCATCAGCAATCTTATTCAGGAAAAAGGACAACAGGCCCACCTTACCCCATCTCTGGAAATTGTTCGCAGCACGTTTTACAGCTCCAGCTGTTCGGTTAACGTGTATCAACTGGATGCAAATGCTATCTACTTCTGGGCACAAATGCCTTTCTTTCAAAGAGCTAAGACATCGTTAAAATCATCGGAAATTCCTTTACCGGACCTTATTTTCCGCCTTCGCCAAAAACAGTTTTCAGGATTTATCGACGTGCAACTCTTGAAAAAAGAGGAGGGAGGTATCCTTTTTTTTAACGAAGGAGATCGAATAGGCGGATCGTTTAGCTGGAGTACCGGAGGAATGAGCACATCTGACGAAGATTACAACACTCTACTCAGTCGAATTCAAATAAATGACGGCCTGTTTTCCTTTGGCAGCTTTGTCAGGGAACGATAAGGTCATGCTTTATATGTTGTTTTTATCGTTCTGAATTATCGATTTTTATTTCAACTGAGATTCGGAGTCTTGATTAACAGGCCACCCTTTGCCGGCCAGTTGACCACATGCCGCGGCTATATCTTCCCCTCGGCTTTGACGAATAAAAACAGTAAAGCCACGATCACGCAGTATTTTCTGAAACTCTAATATCCGCTCTTCTTTTGGGCTGTGAAAACGAGCATCCCCGGTTGGATTGACAGACAGTAAATTAATTTTACAGGGGACATTGTGTAACAGATCTGCCAGCTTTTCTGCATCAGTGTCCGCGTCATTCACCCCTTCAAGTAACGTATATTCAAACATGACCCGTTTACGTCGTTTCTGAGGATACGTGCGGGAAGCTTCAATCAGCTGCTGGAGTGGATATCTCCTGTTGATTGGCATTAAGGAAGAACGAACCTCATCATCGACAGCATGCAGAGAAATTGCCAGGTTGACACCTGTCTGTTCGCCTAAAATCTGCATTTGCGGCACCAGTCCACAGGTGGATACTGTAATCCGTCGATTGCTGAAATCGAGCCCACGCTGTTCGGTCAGAATCGAGATCGCATCAAGAACACTCTCCAGGTTGGCCAGTGGTTCCCCCATGCCCATAAAAACAAGGTTGGTGAGTGGTCCCCGCTCATGCGAGAAAGACCATTCCTGTGCTGCACAGACCTGATTCACGATCTCAGCTGTGCGCAAATTGCGATGAAATCCCATCTTTCCGGTCAGGCAAAAGCTGCATCCCATGGCACATCCAACCTGGGAAGACACACAAAGGGTATTTCGCTCCTCTTCAGGGATCAAAACAGATTCAATAACCAGACCGTCTTTCAACCGAAAGCCGAATTTGATCGTGCCATCCATGGAGGACTCTACAAGATAGTCATCAAAACGACTCATGGTTGCTGCTTGTGAAAGGACGGCACGGAACTCTTTGGCCAGATCAGTCATTTGGGAAAACTCTGAAATTCCAGGGCGATAGATCCAGGCTAAAATCTGACGACCACGAAATGCAGGCTGGCCCAATGATTCGACAAAACGTACCAGCTGATCCTGGGTCAGGTCTTTAAGGTCGACCTTTCTTGATTTATTCTTCTGCATAATGACGGTCAATACGTGGGGTTTGTAGCACAGTAACACGAATTACAACATGCGCAGGGTCTCCGGTTTTAAAGGAGCATTCTCGCGGATAAGGTCATCAAGAGCGGCAAGTATACTTTTATGATCTCTGGGAAATCGGCCGCTCAAGGAAAAATAGTTGGAGGCATGGTTGGCATGGAACTGGGTGCGAAAAGAGTCAAGATGAGTAATTAAATGTTTCAACTCGATCAGCATCTCTTTCGGACTGGCCAGGCAAAAGTGTCCAGCCGCTGCCTGTTGATACAATGGGGTGTTTTCCAGCAACATCAAGGTTAAAATAGCGATCTGATTGGGCTGTATATGGTTGAGTACTTCTGCTGTGGCTTTTGCGTGGTGCAATGATGCGAGACGACCGGCAATCCCGAGCAGACAGGTGACTGACACAAACATGCCGGCGGCCCGGGCCCGTTGACAGGCAATCACCATTGTCTCACTGTCCACGCCTTTACCAATGGCCTTGAGAGTTGGATCATGACCACTTTCAAGGCCTATATACAATCGCTGTAATCCTGACTGCTTATACGCTGCCAGTTCTGCATCGGTTTTTGCCATGATATTCTGACAGGTAGCGTAGGAACTGATCCGTCGAATCCAGGGCAGTTGCGAACGAATACGAGTCAGTAAGGTAATCATTTGCGAATGGGGTAAAACCAGGGCATCGCCATCGGCTAAAAATAGAGTGGTTTGACGGCGACACCAGTGAGCAGCAAAGTCCAGGTCTCGTTCGATTGCATCCTGCGATTTTATCCGAAACGGCTTGTCGCGATAGGCTCCGCAAAAGGTGCAGCGATGATGTGAACAGCCATGGGTTACCTGCAGTATAATTGAGAAGGCTTCACTTGGCGGCCGAATGATGTTTCCCTGATAATCCATAACAAAATCGTCCCCAATCCATGATCAATAGAGAACTGTAATCACGGGTTGGGGACTAAAGGGCTACTGGTTCTGTTGGGCAAAATCTGCCATAAAAGAGACCAGTTTTTCAACTCCTTCCCGTGGGAAAGCATTATAGATCGATGCACGACAACCACCAACCGAGCGATGCCCTTTAAGGCCGTCAAGGCCGACAGCTGCAGCTTCACGAATAAACCGGGCTTCAAGCTCCGGTGTGGGGAGGTTGAAGGTAACGTTCATCAATGAACGGGATTCTTTTTCTGCGTGACCACGATACATTTCCATGCTGTCGATGGCCTCATAGAGCACGGCTGCCTTTTCACGGTTTATTTTTTCTATGGCAGCCACACCGCCGAAGTTCTTCAGCCAGTTCAACACCCGACCTACGCAGTAGAGGGCAAAGCAGGGAGGCGTGTTGAACATGGAATCTTTCTCAGCATGGGTTTTATACTTCAGCATGGTCGGCACCCTGTCACCGACTTTATCCAGCAGATCCTCACGAATGATGACTATGGTAACTCCGGCCGGCCCCATATTTTTCTGCGCACCGGCGTACACTATCCCAAACTTACTGACATCGAATGGTCGGCTTAAAATGTCTGATGACATATCAGCCACAAGCATCACTGTCTTGTCGGGCATATCTGGATACTGAGTACCGTAAATGGTGTTATTACTGACAAAGTGGAGATACTGACTATCACTGGAAACTGTATACTCATCATCTTTGGGTACACGCCTGTACGTAATATCCTCACTGGAATACGCCACTTCAACCTTGCCGAAGAGTTGTGCTTCCTGGATTGCTTTTTTCGCCCACACTCCGGTGTTCAGGTACGTTGCCTTCTGATCATGCTGCAGCAGGTTCATCGGAACCATAAAAAACTGGGAAGATGCACCGCCCTGGAGGAAAAGGAGCTTGTAGTTTGAAGGTATATTCAACAATTCGCGGAGCAATGCCTCTGTTTCGTCTGCCACATCCATGAAAAGTTTAGAGCGATGACTCAGTTCTATCAACCCCATGCCGCTGTCTTTAAAATTGACAATATCGACTGCCGCCTCTTGAAGGACTGAGTAGGGGAGGGTGGCTGGTCCGGGACTGAAATTGTAAATTCTTTCAGGCATTACTTTCTCCTTGCTGTTAAAATGGCTGATATATGGAGGTTATCGACTGATCTGTCGTAAGGCTTCATAAAGAACGATACCCGCAGCCATTGCCAAATTGAGACTGCGGATATTAGGGTTGTGCATGGGGATGGTCAGACAGCGGTCACTATACAGACTCAATATATCCTCAGGCAAGCCTTTTGTCTCTTTGCCAAAGATGAACTTGTCTCCGGGGTTGAATTGAGCACTGGTATAGATATTTTTAGATTTTGTCGTTAAAAAATAGAGTTTGTTTTCATCTTGAGCTTGCAGAAAAGTATCTAAATTTTCCCAATGGTTAATCTGTACATGGGGCCAATAGTCAAGGCCGGCTCGTTTGAGATGCTTGTTGTCAGTCGCAAACCCCAAAGGATGTATCAGGTCGAGCACCGTATCAGTGGCTCCGCACAAACGGGCGATTGATCCCGTATTGGGAGGAATTTCCGGTTCAACAAGAACGATATGAAGGGTGGAATAGGGCGTTTGCATGTGATTGTTCAACGTAACGGCAAAAAACTGAAACTGTTCTATGTACAGAATATGGATAGAGGTTGCAAATTTAAAAATACCCTTTAATCTGGATCTCTTTATTCATTACAGATAATGCCATTCTGGGGTACTATATAAATTCATGCATGTCTTTGTTTTTTCACACAATCTCAATTTTCTAATCTAAACACAGTTTTTTCTATCAGCGGACACGATTATGGCGCTCATCGTTCAGAAATACGGAGGATCATCGGTAGGCTCTACTGACAAGATAAAAGGGGTGGCTGAACGGGTGCTCAATACCCATAAGCAAGGCAACCAGATGATCGTGGTGTTATCGGCAATGTCCGGAGAAACCGACCGGCTGGTCGAACTCGCCCTTGCCATGCAAGAGATCCCTGATCAGCGGGAAATGGACATGCTTATCGCCACCGGTGAACAGGTCAGCATAGCTCTTTTTGCCATGGCCATTAAGAACTTAGGGTATGATGCGGTCTCCCTGCTGGCTGATCAGGTGGCCATTCATACCGACACGATGCATACCAAGGCCCGTATTCAAGAAATTGATGCGGTGCGGATTAAGAAACATCTGGATAACGGTAAAATTGTCGTTATTGCCGGATTTCAAGGAGTAACCGACAACGGTGACATCACGACGCTTGGTCGCGGTGGCTCTGATACGACCGCAGTTGCTTTAGCCGCTGCCATGCAGGCCGATGCCTGTGAAATTTTTACCGATGTCGAAGGGATATATACAGCAGATCCCGGTATCTGTGCCAAGGCAAAAAAAATAGACTACATCAGTTACGACGAGATGCTGGAACTGGCCAGTCTCGGGGCCAAGGTGTTAGATATTCGATCAGTAGGTTTAGCAAAAAGATTTGGCGTGCCTGTGCATGTCCGTTCAACTTTTTCAAATAATACTGGCACATGGGTTGTTAGGGAGGACAAAATTATGGAGTCCATGCTGGTTTCCGGCATTACGTACAGTAAAAATGAAGCTAGGATCACCATTAAACAAGTGCCGGATCAGCCTGGAATTGCGGCGAAAATATTTCTTCCTATTTCAGATGCAGGTA
Organism: Desulfobulbus oligotrophicus; assembly: GCF_016446285.1. Classification (NCBI taxonomy): domain Bacteria; kingdom Pseudomonadati; phylum Thermodesulfobacteriota; class Desulfobulbia; order Desulfobulbales; family Desulfobulbaceae; genus Desulfobulbus; species Desulfobulbus oligotrophicus. The sequence goes on along the minus strand of NZ_CP054140.1, from coordinate 2,315,989 downwards.
TTTTGGTCGATATGATCATTCAAAATACCGACGACGGTCACCTCACTGACATGACCTTCACTGTTTTACGAAGAGACTATGACCAGGCCATGAAAATTCTGCACAAGGTTGCCAAGGAAATCAACGCCAAGACCGTGACGGGTGACAAAGATATTGCAAAAATATCGATCGTGGGCGTTGGCATGCGCAATCATCCGGGCATTGCCTCCACAATGTTTCAGATCCTGGCAAAAGAAGGGGTCAACATGATGATGGTGTCCACTTCAGAGATCAAAGTTTCTTGTGTTATTGCAGAAAAATATACAGAACTGGCTGTTCGGGCGCTTCACGATGCTTTTGCCCTGGACAAAGAAAACGTCCCGCTGGAAGAGGATGAATAGGGTATGGCCAGAGTTATTCAACTTTACGACACCACACTGCGGGACGGGACTCAGGCTGAAAACTTTAATCTCTCAGTAGATGACAAGATCAAAGTCTGTCGCCAGCTGGATCGGATTGGTATTGATTTTATTGAGGGTGGCTGGCCTGGATCGAATCCGCTGGCAGTTGCATTTTTTGAGCGCATGCGGAATGTTGAGCTTCAACATGCAAAACTAACGGCCTTTGGCTCAACTCGACATTTTCAGAAACCTCCGGAAGCGGATGGTAACATACAGGCACTGCTGGCGGCCAAGACACCGGCAATAACCATATTCGGGAAAAGCTGGGATATTCATGTAATCGATGCGTTACGGATTGAACTTGAAGATAATTTGAAGATTATCGAAGATTCTCTCGCCTACCTGCGTCCCAGGGTGCAACATCTGATCTATGATGCGGAGCATTTTTTCGATGGGTTTAAGAATAACCGGGAGTACTGTCTGGCAACCATCGGCAAAGCAATAAAAGGCGGAGCAGAGACTGTTGTCCTCTGCGACACCAATGGTGGAACGCTCCCTCATGAAATCCCGGAGATCATGCAGCGCGTACAGCAGTTCTGTTCTGAACAGGGAGCACGTGCGATCAGACTTGGTATTCATGCACATAATGATTCGGAAACCGCTGTTGCCAATGCTTTGATGGGTGTTCATCTTGGGGCGAATCACGTACAAGGGACAATCAACGGGTTTGGCGAACGTTGCGGCAATGCCAACCTGACGTCTATTATCCCGGCATTGATTTTTAAAATGGGACTGGAGTGTAAGGTCGGCAAACGTATTGACCAGTTGTATACCACTGCCCGGATGGTCAACGAACTGGCTAACTTGCCACATAATCGATATCAACCCTATGTCGGCGAATCAGCCTTTGCCCATAAAGGTGGCGTGCATATCAGTGCCGTACAACGCAACCCAATGACGTATGAGCATATTGCTCCTGAAAAGGTCGGCAACATTCGTCGGGTTCTGGTCTCTGATCAATCCGGTAAAGCAAACATCTTGCTGAAGGCACAGAAATATGGCCTGGACGTCCATCAGGATGACGCGATGGTAGCTTCGATTGTAGCTGAACTTAAACGGCTGGAAAATTCAGGTTATCAATTTGAGGCGGCTGAAGCCAGTTTCGAATTGTTGATGCGTCGGACTATGGGACTTCATCGCGATTTTTTTCAACTTGAAACTTTCCGGGTTATTCACCATACCTTTGATCAACACCCCCCTGTTACCGAAGCCACTATCCGACTTTACGTTGACGGTAAAGAGGTACATACTGCCTCAATGGGCGATGGTCCTGTCAATGCCCTTGACCGAGCCCTGCGTAAAGCACTGACCCGTTTTTACCCGGGTCTTGAAGATATGGAGCTTGTTGATTACAAGGTGCGGGTTCTGACCGGCGAACACGGTACCGGTGCAAAGGTCCGAGTACTGGTGGAGACTAAGGATCTGGAAAAGAGCTGGGGAACCGTGGGGGTTTCTGTAAACATTATTGAAGCGAGCTGGCTGGCTTTGGTTGACAGTATCAATTATAAGTTGATCAAGGATGAAAAAAATAACCACTGACAGGGCCGGTTCAGGTACCAACTCGTCAAACAGGGACAAGCAAACGCTTGTCCTTTTTGTTTTGGGATGCTTCATGGTTGGTTTACCTTTGCTAGTACAACATGCAGAATCACCACCAAAACACCAGTATACGTGGGCACCTCAAGATGACAACAGTGCATGGCAGGTCGTCAGCACCAGGTATTGCCTTGTTGTGCAAGACAGGGCAGCAGACAGTACGTTGGTTCATCAGCAGAAAATAAACGGACAAGAGAAAATCCCACCAGCATTTGCCTTGTTTTTTAACCAACCTTTGCCCGTGAACACATGTCAGGAACAGGACTTAAAAATGCTTCCCGGAATCGGACCGCGTCTTGCCGCTGCTATCGTAACGACACGATCAACAAAAGGGCGATTCACAGGTCCGGAGGATTTGCTTGAGGTCCCAGGCATCGGGCCGATAATCTTGCAGCGTCTCTCACCATTCATCAGCTTTGAATAAGATCAGCAATGCTATCATCTTCCATTCAAAAACCGATTGTCGTCCTGATCGGCCCGACAGCCATCGGTAAGACAGCGCTGTCACTTGAAATTGCTGATCGGATCCAGGCTGAAATTGTTTCCATGGATTCGATGCAGATCTATCGCTACATGGATATCGGGACCGCCAAGGCGAGTAATGAGGAACGCCGGCAAGTTACTCATCACCTGATCGATATTGTTGATCCTGATGAGCAGTACAATGCAGCCAGATTTGTAACTGATGCCAGAAAGGCCATCAAACATATCCATGCTCATGGGAAGATACCCTTTATAACCGGCGGGACAGGGCTCTATCTTTCCTCATTACTCAATGGACTGTTCGACACTGTTAAAGTTTCTCCTGAAGTTCGGGCCTCGCTTTTACACAGACTGGCTGAACAGGGTAGGGAAGCGCTTTATGCTGAGCTATGTGCAGTTGATCCAATCAGCAGTCAGCGTATTCACAAAAATGATACCCAGCGTTTAATTCGTGCCCTGGAAATTTATCATGCTACGGGCATCCCATGGTCATCGCATTTGCACCGACAACAACAAGTGCCCCGACCCTTATTTTCCCGACTACTGATCTTGGGCTTGACCTGTGATCGGGAACTGCTCTATAACCGCATTCACCAGCGTTCAGTTGCTATGATGGGAGACGCCTTTCTGGAAGAGGTGTCCTGGCTTCTCAAACAGGGGTATGAAGCGCACCTTCCATCAATGCAATCAATTGGTTATCGACATATGATAGCTGTTATTAACAGGACCTGTGATTGGGAAACAGCCACCGCGACCCTGGTTCGGGATACCAGGCGCTATGCGAAAAGACAACTCACCTGGTTCCGACGCCAGCAGCAGGTGCAATGGTATTCCAATAAAAAAACGAATGAAATTTTTTCAGCTATTAATGCCTTCCTGCAATAAACTCCCGGTGGATATAGAGTGTGAATCGTTTTTCTTTTAAATATACTCTGCTTTGTCAGCGCACATCTGAAGAACGAACCTTTGGCAGGTTGATGACTAAAGAGTTTGGTATTCCCGAACCAGTCGGTGAGCTGCTGCACAGTCGAGGCATCACAACACTCGACCAGGCGCAGGAGTTTCTGTATCCTCATCTATCGATGCTCCCATCCCCGGACAGGATGAAAGATATGGACAAGGCAGTTACGTGCATAATAAATGCGTGCAATGAACAGCAGCCGATTTTCATCCATGGAGACTATGATGTTGACGGTATCAGCGCCACCGCGCTTTTAATCTCTTTTTTCACCGAAATCGGGCAAAGGGCTTATTACTATATACCCAACAGGCTCAAGGAAGCTTATGGACTTTCTTTTGCGTCCATAGATCGATTGCTCGCCCAATGTCCAGGGCAGGGTGGAGTACTCATTTCGGTTGACTGTGGCATTACAGCTGTTGAAGAAGTTGGATACGCCCGGCACCAGGGTCTTCGGGTTGTTATAACTGATCATCATGAAGCTCCGGAACAACTACCTCTTGCCGATGCTATTCTCAACCCTAAGCAACCAGGATGCACCTTTCCTTGCTCATTTCTGTCAGGAGTAGGGGTTGCTTTCTTTCTGCTCATCGCTTTACGAAGAGCCATGGGCCTGTCACTCAATCTGAAGAAGTACCTTGATTTTGTTGCTCTTGGTACAGTGGCTGATGTTGTACCTTTGCAGGGGGTGAATCGTATTTTAGTTCGATCCGGGCTTGAAGTTATATCGTCAAAGCATCGGTTAGGTGTGGATTTTTTGTGTCGAAAAAGCGGGTTGACTGGCAGGGAAGCGCTGTCGGAAGACATCTCTTTCCGCCTGGCCCCAAGAATGAATGCAGGTGGCCGGTTAGGCAATCCGTCAAAGGGTGTAGAATTACTTCTTGCTGAAACAGCAACAAATGCACAGATGCTGGCTGAACAACTGGAGACCATGAACCTGGCAAGGAAACAGTTAGAAGCTTCAGCTTTAGCGGTTTTACAAGAGAACTATCAAGAACAACTTTCCGCACAAAGCTCCAGTATCATACTGTATCATCCTGATTGCCATGTCGGTGTGCTGGGAATTTTAGCTTCACGACTGGTTGATCGTTGCGGCAGGCCGGTGCTGGTGTTCTCAGATGATGTCCAGAATGCATCTGTACTGCGTGGATCCGGACGATCAATTCAAGGTATCAATCTGTACCACGCTCTGGAAGAGTGTGCAGCGTCGATAGAACAGTTCGGTGGACATGCAATGGCAGTCGGCTTATCAGTACGTAGAGAGAATCTATCTCAATTCAAAAGAGACTTTGATGAGCAAATCAAACGTATGATTTTAATGATAGAGAACAGAGTTCATACAACAGTTGATTACTTTCTGCCTAATGCCAATATGCTCTCTACTTCTTTTGCCAACGCACTGCAGATGATGCAACCATTTGGGGAAGGCAATCATGAACCGTGTTTACTTCTGGCTGAACAACATCTGTTACGGACAAGGTCACGGAATGGTCACCTCTTATTTCAGCTGCAAGGAGGGGAGGGCGTGCTGCCAGGTATTGGCTTTAATCTTGCGGAAGAGTTCTTTGATTGTCCGCAACGAGCCAATCTTATTTTCCATTTAAAACGTTCCTGGTTTAAAGGTGTCGAGCGCACTCAGATTCAGGCATTGGAGCTGCACCGACCTGATCGCGATAGCTCTACTTAATTTAACATAATATATATTATGCGACATTTGAAATATCTACAACAGGCTGCCGCCTGACGAGACAAACTCTTCATTTTCTCGTTTCTTCCAATATCTATCTTTACTTGTGAGAATCTACATGAACCGTGATATCTATCAAGAACCCCTTGTTTCTCGTTATACCAGTCGTGAGATGCAGGAACTGTTTTCAGAACGTTATAAATTCACCCACTGGCGAAAATGTTGGACCGCTCTGGCTGAAGCCCAGTACGAACTTGGATTACCTGCTGTGACAGCAGAGATGGTTGCAGAATTGAAAGCAAACATTGATAATATCAACTTCGAGGTGGCCACTGCCAAGGAACGTGAAATTCGTCATGATGTCATGGCGCACGTATATGCCTACGGTCAGCAGTGTCCCTTGGCTGAACCAATTATTCATCTGGGTGCGACTTCACAGTTTGTCGTCTGTAACACCGATCTGTTTATCCAGAAACAGGCCCTGCAGCTCATTAAAAAAGCCCTGATCAAGGTTATCTCCAATTTAGCCCATTTCAGTGTAACGCATAAAGACATGGCCACTCTTGGCTACACCCATTACCAGCCGGCTCAACCGACGACTGTTGGCAAACGCAACACACTGTACATACAAGACCTTCTCATGGATCTTGATTATCTTGAACAACTTGAAAATCACATAAAAGCACGTGGCGCCAAGGGAACTGTCGGTACACAGGCTACGTTCATAGAACTTTTTAACGGTGATCATGAAAAGGTTCGCCAACTCGATCAGTTAGTTGCTCAAAAAATTGGTTTTACCCAGACCTTTGCCGTAACCGGACAAACGTATCCCCGTAAACTTGATATGAAAACAGCTGAAACTTTATCGGGGATCGGAGCTTCCGCTCACAAATTTGCTGTTGATTTACGCTTACTGTCCAATTTGAAAGAACAGGAAGAACCGTTTGAGAGTAAACAGGTGGGCAGCTCGGCAATGGCATACAAGCGTAACCCGATGCGAGCAGAACGTATGACAGGCTTGGCTCGAAAACTGATGGGATTACCAGGCAACTTTGCTGCCACCGCCGCTAATCAGTGGTTTGAGCGAACCCTGGATGATTCAGCTATTCGCCGGATGGATATTCCGCAGGCCTTTCTACTGACAGACGCAATTTTGAAGATTTATATGAATATTACCAGTAAAATGGTTGTTTATCCGAAACAAATAGAGAAACATCTAAAAGAAGAACTCCCCTTTATGGCCACTGAAAAAATTCTCATGGCCTGTGTGGAGCGTGGAAAAAGCCGGCAGGAGATGCATGAAATAATACGAGAGTATTCTGTAGCCGCTGGTTTTGCGGTTAAACACGAGGGCCTTGCCAATAACCTGCTTGAACTGCTTGCGCAAGATGACCGTGTCCCCTTCAGCCAACAGGAACTTGATGCTCTTTTGGGTGATTATCAAGCGTTTACCGGTCGAGCAGCAATGCAAACAGTGGAGTTTCTTCAACAGTACGTTGACCCCATACTTGAAAAATACAAACACATAATTAAAGATATTGACGCGACTATAGCCGTTTAATCTGTTGTATCAGTAAACCTTGTTCACTGTTTTCTTGCACTCAATGCCTAAACTTATCACCTACCCTCTTTTAATTAAACCCTGTAAGATCAGCTGGTTGAGATTTATACTAGAGGGATATGACGGCTTGGCCATCCTTTCCACCATTACTGCTGAAATCGGCTTGGTCAGTATTCAGACCTTTGATTGTCATTATATGAAAACCATGCGGCTTTTAGAGGCACTGGCTGAAACTCTGACGCCCGATCGTACCGACATTCATCCGAAATCAACGGGATAATAGTCTTAATGAGCAGAAAATTATACATTAAAACCTTTGGCTGTCAGATGAATGAGCGAGACTCAGAGGTCATTGCACAACTGCTTGCTCAAGAAGGATTTGCAACGACCTCTGTGCAGGAGGAGGCTGATCTTATTCTGGTTAATACCTGTAGTATCAGAGAAAAAGCGGAACAAAAGGCCTTCAGTCTGATTGGTTCACTGCGTGAAGAAAAAAAGAAAAATCCCTCTTTAGTTGTTGGTGTGATCGGTTGTGTTGCCCAGCAGGAAGGTGAACATCTCCGATCACGCATGCCCCATGTCGATTTAATTGTCGGTACTCAGCAAATTTATCGCTTACCTGCAATGCTCGATCGTCTGTTAAGCGGGATGACCCAAAAAGAGATTGCCACCAATATGGAGTCATCTTTTTCAATCCCCCCTTTTCAGAAACTGCTTGTTAACAACGAAAAAACCGCGATCACGCCTGGATTTAAGCAGTTTGTCACAATCATGCAGGGGTGTGATAATTTTTGCAGTTACTGTGTTGTTCCGACAACAAGAGGCAGGGAGATCAGCCGGTCTGTACGTGATATTCTGGAAGAGGTAGAGCTTCTTGTTGAACAAGGGGTGCGGGAGATTACCCTGCTGGGACAAAACGTCAACTCGTATGGCGCCACCAACACAGTGGATCCAAGGCCGGTCTCCTTTCCGCAGCTTTTGCGCAAGGTATCGGCTGTGCAAGGTTTGCAAAGGCTTCGTTTTACCACCTCGCACCCCAAGGATCTGTCAGAAGAACTGATGCAATGTTTTGCAGAACTGGAAAATCTTTGCCCGCACTTTCATCTGCCGGTCCAATCAGGGTCCGACAAAATTTTACAACGTATGAACCGCAAGTACACTGTAGAGAGTTATCTTCAAAAAGTTGCCAGGCTTAGACAGTATCGTCCGGATATCGCCTTGGCAACAGATGTGATTGTCGGATTTCCCGGCGAGACTGATGTAGATTTTGCCGCGACAATGCGTCTCTTGCAAGAAGTCCGGTTCCATGGCTCCTTCTCCTTTAAATATTCAGATCGCCCTCACACACGATCCACAAGTTTTACAGACAAGATCCCGGAAGAAATAAAATCCAAACGCCTCGCCACTTTCCAGAAGGAGCAAAACAAAATCAGTTTACAACGGAACAGAGAATACTTAGAAAAAACAGTTGAGATTATGATTGAATCGATACTGGACGGAGAAATTAAAGGACGCACCGCCACCAACCATATGGTCCATGCTGCAGGAAATGTTGACTCCTTACTCCCTGGAGACCTTGCCCTGGTGATTATCGAACATGCGGGTAATCATTCGTTGAAAGGTCGACTTTCTGAATAGCAAAATTACTACTTATTTAAATACTATGATCGATCTACATTCTCATTCTTTCTTCAGTGATGGCGCGCTGGTACCTGCCGAACATGTACGACGCGTTGAAACCCTTGGCTACACTGCTATAGCAATCACTGACCATGCCGATTCTTCAAATATTTCCATCCTGATACCAGCTCTGTTACGAGCCGCCAAAGACATGAACCCCGTCAACCGTACACAACTGATCGTCGGGGTTGAACTTACACATGTACCGCCACCCCTTATCGCTCCGCTTGCTGCACAGTCTCGGGAACTTGGTGCACAATTGGTGGTTGTCCACGGTGAATCTCCCGTTGAACCTGTCGCTCCAGGCACAAATCGTGCAGCCCTGGAGGCCGATATCGATCTTTTAGCCCATCCCGGTTTTATTACTGAGGAGGAGGCTCAGTTGGCCGCTAAAAATAATATCTTCCTTGAGCTGTCGGGACGAAGAGGTCACAGTCTCACCAATGGCCATGTCGCTAAAATGGCGGAACGGACCGGTGCTCAATTAGCGATTAATGCCGATGCGCATGCACCAGGCGATTTTTTAACACCGGAGATGGCCGAGCGGGTTGGCTTAGGTGCGGGATTAAGCCGGGAACGTTATCTGCAAATCAGGCACGACATGGCGGTTTTTGTTCACCAGTTAAAACCCCTCACCTGAACCGGCTGCTCTCGGTAACTTTTTCATTTAGGAAACTATGCACTATCAAGGAACCATTTATCGCCCCCCCAGTGAGGCCAACAGTATTTTATTACAGGTCACAACAGGTTGCTCGCACAACAGATGCACCTTCTGTGGAATGTATAAAGACAAACGTTTTACTCTCGTTCCTGACGATATCATTTATGCTGATATCGACTATGCTGCCCGCAACATGTCGTATGCCAGACGTTTGTTTTTATGTGATGGTGATGCCCTGATTTTACCTTTTGCCAAACTGCAGACTATTCTCAAGCAGATCAAGGAAAAACTGCCGCGAGTTGAAAGGGTCGGTCTCTACGCGAACGGTAAAAACCTACGAACAAAAACAGTTGAAGAACTGCGCATACTTCGTGATCTGGGCCTGGGTATTATCTATATGGGATTGGAGAGTGGCAACAACGACACCTTGCAACAGATGTGCAAAGGTATGACTGCAGAAGAGATGATCGCCATGGGACACAAGGTGAAGGCAGCCGGTATTCCGTTGTCCATAACCGTGCTCTTGGGTATTGCCGGCAAGGAAGATTCGCCGGCCCATGCCGTGGCAACAGGGAAAGCGCTTACAGCTCTGGATCCTGAATATGTCGGGGCACTGAGTCTTATGGTTGAACCGGGAACGCCTCTCTCTGCCCAGATTCAGGCAGGTGAGTTTGTTGTTCCCGAACCTTTGGTAATCTTACAGGAATTGCGCACGATGATTGCCAACACTCACCTCACCAACGGCCTGTTCCATGCAAACCATGCCTCGAACTACCTCCCCATTCGCGCCAAACTACCTGAAGAGTATACAGCAACCTTACAACTGATCGACCAGGCGCTTGCTGGTGACAGGCCACTTAAGCCTGAGTACATGCGGGCTCTGTAACCTTGCTTTGCATGCGCACCGTCATACAAACAAGGTAACCTATCATCCCTGCCCCCTGCTATCCCCGGTTGAGTCCCTTTCATCGTATATACTATGCAACAAGAAAACCATCGTTTAGTGACAATTACCACATCGTATATCGAACTGGACAAACTGCTCAAACGGGAAAATATGGTGGCCAGTGGTGGTGAAGCAAGATTTCTTATCAGTCAAGGCACAGCCCTGGTGAACGGCTCCAAGGAAATCCGCAAACGTCGCAAGCTCTATCCTGGAGATACGGTTGATTTCGATGGTGTCACTTTGCACATCACCACTTCATCCTCCTGTTCTGCTCAAAAAGGCCTTGTTGAACAGGAGGATTGAGCATGGTCAGCGAGTTAACCTGTCCTGGGCCTCCTGATAACGATTTTTTGTTTTCTCCAGAATGTCAGCAGGGATTGCCGGTGGTGGTGGTTGTTTATTCCACTGCAGAGAAGAGAGAAAATCTCGCAGGAACTGTTTATCAAAACTCGGCTGTCCTTTTCCCGGTGTATACTGATCAAGTGGCCAGAATCGTGAGGAATCCGGTGTCAGCACCTCATCAACCAAGGTGAGCGTATCACCGTCCAGCCCCATTTCAAATTTCGTATCAGCAATGATTATGCCTTTTGTACGGGCATATTCAGCGGCACGTTGATAGAGCTGAACACTCACATCAGCCATCTGCTCGGTTAAAGTATCGCCAATCAACTGCCGCATCTGTGCCAGTGATATGTTTTCATCATGCAGTCCTTGATCAGCCTTTGTTGAAGGCGTAAACAACGGCTCAGAGAACTGTTCGGACTCACGCATGCCTGCCGGCAACTCAAATCCACAGACCGTGGTGTTTTTTTGGTAGGCACTCCAGAACGAGCCGCTCAAATACCCTCGAACAATGCATTCGACGGGCACAACCCGGGTCCGTTTGACCAGCATGGAGCGCCCCTCTAACTGCGTTTTATACTGCTGACATACTGCTGGAAACTCGCTGATTTCAGCACTGATCAGGTGGTTGGGAACAATGTCGCTGAGCAACCTGAACCAAAACAAAGAGATGGCGGTGAGGATCTTCCCTTTTCCCGGAATCGGCTCCGCCATCACCACATCATAGGCTGAGATCCGATCCGTTGCCACCATCAGCAGTTTGTCTGCATGGCCGGGAATCTCGTACATATCCCGCACCTTACCCCGGTGTATCAAAGTTAAATCCGGACATTCGGTTGTTATGATAGCCGCATCCATATAGCACTCCTTTTTTATTGACCCATTAAACCTATTCTTTCCTGTCCCAGCATGTTTCTTGACAAGCACAGTCCGGATCTTACCTTGTCTGACAACAACCATTACATTCACAACCCCGTTACAGAGGTGTATATCATGACATTTGTACGTTTTACCGATCGCCCACCCTTTCGTAATCCATGGGCTGAATTTGAACGCATTCGCCAAGGGCTTGATGAACTTTCCCGAACATATATCGAAAGAGGAAAGGGGCAAGGATTAGCCAATGTCTACCCTGCCCTCAACATGTATGAGGCGACTGATCGTCTGGTAATAACCGCCGAATTACCAGGTGTAAAGGTGGACAACCTTGATCTTTCCCTGGAGGGTGACACGCTCACTTTGCAAGGTAAACGAGACCGCCGCCAGAGTGAGAGCGGGATCTCGTATCACCGCCGAGAAATTGAAGCAGGAAGTTTTAGTCGATCCATAGCATTACCCGTCAAAGTTGATCCGGAACAAGTCGATGCTCGCCTTGCAAACGGCATCCTCACCATTACTCTGTTCAAGGCATCCGCTGCTACGCCACGTCAAATTAAAGTCAATGCAGAGTAGAGAGGTTATCATGACTGAACAGGAACTGAAAATTCAAGAAAAAAAAGCTGCACAACTCAGCGGTGAACAGACAAAAAATGAGCTTTACTTTGCGCCGCACGTTGATATTTACGAAACAGATCAAGAAGTTATAGTTATTGCAGATATGCCGGGAGTAGTTACGGATGACCTCGACCTTTCCCTTGAGGACAGCATCCTTACCATCCAGGGCCGTCGACTTCCCCCTGCGCAATCCGGCCGTCTTATTCTTGAAGAATATGAAACCGGTCATTATCTGCGTCGCTTTACAGTTGCTGAAACCATTGATCAAGAACGTATTGCAGCTTCCTTAACCGATGGTGTTCTTACGGTACGACTGCCAAAGATCCAACCACTGCAACCCAGAAAAATTGAAGTTCAGATTGGCTGATTGCATTTTGTGGAGAGTTTTGCTATTGAATCTGTTCATCTGACAGGGTGCGCGTAAAATCAGGACAAGCGGGGTTGGTATATCCCACCAATTCCGCAACCAAAGAACCGATCACTATTTTAGAATGAATTTCAAGCGGTATCCGGCATCGATCGTCGGTGAGCCAGAGCGTTGTATTACCGCTCTTTTCATACAGCCCTTTAAACGGCATCTGTGGTTGTACCACCAAAGTGTTTTTAGAACCAAACCGAGTTCGCCGTTTCTCTTTCCCCACAACAGTGACTTTAACCTCATGTCGTTTTTTATCGGCAAAGGTTGGAACAATAATTGATTCTCCCTCGGTAAATGCGAGGGATCGGGTAATGACGAACGCAGCAAATTCGTTATACGTTGGTCCGGTTATCTCAATTCTCTGTTCATCCTGCTTGTTTTTCCGATACCAGACCAGATGGTTTGCTTGATCATACCGTGTGAATCTGTGTATCTCGCGACCAAAACCTTCCTTTTGATGAACCGTGTACTGGTAGGGTAATTTCATGGGCCCTGAAACCAGACATGCAAAGGTGTCATTAACGGGATACAGCATTTTCAGTGGACCGGTATCCGTAATATGTGCTGATATATTAAAGATGTCTGCTTTCGTTGAATCCCGTTGAATCGTCATCTTGATGTCACCGATTTTAACCCCCCCGCCCCAGGTGACAGCATAACGCAACATCTCATCTCCAGAAAAAATAACAGCTAAAATATTCTGATCGATCTGTGCCGGTGGAGGCTGATATTCTTGAGCCGCCCCTTCTTTTATCGCGCTAAAAGTCGTCAGCGCGAGGACTGTTAACAGCAAAAACGTTCGTGGTCTCATGCCGTCAATCAGTCGCCAGCGATAACCAGGTGGCAAAAAAGAGGGTTAAGGCAATCAGACCGTTCATTGAAAAAAAAGATTGCTGAATACGCGTCAGATCCCTGGGATTAACAATAAGATGCTGATAAAATAAGGCAAAACCTGTAATGATAATGCCGGAATAATACCAGAAGTTTAATTGCATCTGCATGCCGACCAGTGTGAAGAGGAGAAAGGCAAAAGCATGAAAGATGACTGCGATGCGAAAGCTGTTCCGCCGACCGAAAATTGCCGGCATTGAGAACAGCCCTGTTTTCCGATCAAATTCCGTATCAAGGCAGGCGTAGATACAATCAAAACCAGCTACCCAAAAGAGTACTCCAAGGGAAAGTACCCATGGGTAAGCATCAAAGCTCGCGGCAACGGCAATCCAGCCGCCCAGCGGTGAAAAGGCAAGTGCAACACCGAGCACGACATGGCATAACCAGGTGAAACGTTTGGTTAACGAGTAGAATAAAGTCAGCCCCAGTGCAAAAGGTGCTATGGCCAGGGCCAGTGGGTTGAGCATAAAACAGGCGAAAAAAAACAGTGTTCCTGCCAAGGTGACCATCGCCCACGATGCAGAAAGACTCACCTGCCCTGCCGGCAATGCTCGGTCAGCGGTCCTGGGGTTGGCAGCATCAAAACGTCGGTCGACTATTCGATTAAACCCCATGGCACAGGTCCGGGCACCAACCATTGCCGCAATAACCCAGAAAAATGTATACAAGGTGGGCATACCACGTTGGGCAAGAAAGGCGCCCATCAGTGCAAAAGGCATGGCAAAAACAGTATGCTCGAACTTGATCATCTCAAGCAGAATGACAATTTTTCTCCACATATTCATCCCTCTTGAGCCCAGCGTTTTACTTCAGTTTCATCAACAGAAACACCAAGAAGATCACAGAGTCGGGCTCCGAAGTGTCTGGCCAGATCTTCAAGAGTTTGGGGGGAATGATAAAACGACGGCATGGGCGGACAGATTGTAGCGCCGGCATCGTGAGCGGCCAGCATATTGCTGAGATGGGTCCGGTTCAATGGGGTTTCCCGTACGGCCAGCAGCAGAGGTCGCCGTTCCTTGAGGGTGACATCTGCACAACGGTGCAATAAGTTTGCACAGTATCCTCTTGCAATGGCTGCCAGGCTGCCCATACTGCATGGTAAAACAACCATGGCATCATACAGAGAGGAGCCGGATGCCGGAGGAGCAAAAAAATCATCGTGGCTAAACCACCGGGACACCGGCGCTAGATGTTCAGGCTGCACTCCGAGCTCAAACTGCAACACTTTACGGCCGGCCTCAGAAACAATGCCGTGTACTTCCACCTGTTGCGCAGCTAATAACCGCAAAAACGGCGGTAGGTACAGCATACCGGTTGCACCGGTAATGCCGAGAATGATGCGTGGACGTTTATCTGCGGTCATTCTTTGACCCCTATATAAATTGAAACAATACCAAAGGTAAGGGGTTTTCTTTCTATCTGCACAAAGCCGGCTTCCCGCATCATGGCTAACAACTCTTGCGGCTCATAAAAAGCTGCGATTGAAGAGGCAAGATACTGATACGCCTCTTTATCACCGGAAATTAAACCAGCCACTGCGGGCAGGACCCTGTTTAAATAAAAAGTATATATCGGTTTAATCACCACATTGGTCGGGCGAGAGAACTCCAGAATAAGCAGTTTACCACCAGGCTTCAGAACACGGTGCATTTCCCGTAATCCCTGAATGACATTGGCAAGGTTACGCACACCAAAGGCAACCGTGCATCCCCAGAAAACATTGGCTGGTGCAGGGATGAGCTCGCCATCACCACAAGTTGGAAAAATACGGCCTGCCCGATCATCGTTGGGCAGGCTTGCAATACCTGACCGTACCATATCCTCACAAAAATCAACGGCTAACACAGATCTTTGTGAAGATTGCCGCGTTAGCTCAAGGGAGAGCGGCAGGGTTCCGGCGCAGAGATCAAGGATCCAGCCATCAGGAAAAGATCGCAGCAAACGTGTGGTCCGCCATCGCCAGTATCGATCAATCTGTAAAGATAACAGAGAGTTGAGAAGGTCGTACCGACCGCTGATTGCAGCGAATTTAGTTTTGACAAACTGTTTTTTATCCTCTGGAGATTCATTGTCCATCCGGGGCATAGTGTGCTGTAAACTTGTATCAAAGATTATTCAAAAATTTTCAGAGGTAAAGCACTGGCAGGAACTTCACCGCGATCAACCATATATTGAAAAAACTGTTCGAGTGCCTGCAACTTCACCGCTGAAAGATCATGTTCTATGCCCATAAGATACCGGGAGCACGTCTCACAGTCCATGGGAATACGCCGGGCCACTCTCTCACAAATATCTGCCATCTGTACAGTTCCCTGCTGCCGACAGTCAACCAAAGCTTTGCGGATAGCCCGAGCAGCTGCAGGCTGTTCACGAAGAAAGGCCTCGCGAACAGCGCAGACTGAAAACACAAATGGCAAGCCTGTCCGCTTATGCCACATCTCACCTAAATCAAGATGCAGGGGATACTGCTTCTCTGCACGAAGACGAAGAGCATCATCACCGATGGCCAAAACAGCGCTTACCTTGTCTTTCTGCACTGTTGGGCCATACACCTCACCTGTTTCATACCGTGGTTTCACCCCATAAAACTCTTCAAGGATGATCATGACCAGTCGGATGGATGTATCGGATTGGGCGGTTAATTTAACTAATTTGCCGTCAAGCTCTTCCGGAGGAAGATGTGAAAAAAGAAACACTGAACCAACCGGCCCGGTGGCGCTGATAGACAGATCCGCCAGAATCTGATACCGTTCGGGCTGAATGGCATAGGCATAGGATGAGACAAACCCCATATCAATCTGATCATTGGCCAACATGGTATTCAACTGACTCGGCTGCCCTTCAACCATGACCCATTCAGCAGGCATTGTGCGCTCTTTCCACACTTCATAAATCGGCGCTGTATTGATGTAGTTCACCATGCCAATCCGTATCATATGTTTACGCCTCACTGTATCAATCGTTGAGGAGGCACTTCCTCCCCCTTTTGCACCAAATGGTGATACACCTGCTCTGCGGTGGTCAGCTCTTCACGCAGAGGGATCTTTAACACATTGCCACTTTTTCCCGGCTCCAGAGATCCGAAATAACGAGCCATTCCCACGGCTTCAGCTCCACCCAGGGTGGCCATGCGGAAAAGAGCAGCGTGTTCAACTTCAGGAAATGTCTGCGCAAGAATCCTCATCTCTCGCCAGAGAGAGAGGGCAGGGTTACTGGCCAGACTATCTGTACCAAGTGCAGGCAGGATGCCATGGTCTAGGTAACGTGGCAGTGGAGCTGTGCCGGTATGCAAAAACTGATTACTCCCTGGACACAGGCAGATCTTAACGCCCTGGCCGGCAAATATATGCATCTCCTCATCCGATACGTGAATCGAATGCACACATAACGTCTGCTCATCCAGCACACCGAGATCATACAGATAGTTGATGGAACCACCTTGTCCTCTCGGCTGAAATGAATGGTCCCAGAAGCCACGCTGACGAATGAAATCAACCATCTCCCCCCTCCCCTCCCGGATCATCTCTCCTTCAGCAACCGGTTCTGCCACATGAATGGGGAAAATATGTCCAAGTTCGTTTGCCCTTGCCTTTATACGTTGGAGTAAACGAGGATGCGTTGAATATGGGGCATGTGCTGAACAGCGAACTGAGGCTGGTTCTTGCTGCAGGCGGTGGTGTGTTTTCTCAAATGTAGATGCAGCAAGCCCCAGATATTCCTTAAACGGGAGCAGCGTCCCCGGGAAGATTTCCAACAGGTTGTGGCCAATCATGGTGTTGCCGACATCAACTATCACTTCAACACCAAGCCGGTACTGGGTAATGGCTGTTTCCTGCGCCACCGATCTGACAGATTCACCGTCCGCTCCCAGTTCGTCACGCAAGGCAAGCAGGTCGGTGATCCATCCGGTGAAACTCGTGACAGGCGACGTCTTTGTCAACGCCTGTAAATGGGAAAGTTCGAGATGAATATGCCCGTTAACCAGAGCCGGGGTCAGAAGAGACTGCGGATGATCTTTTATCTGAGCTCCCGGATACAGCTGCTGCAGTCGGGCTGCCTCACCAACTGCTGCTATAGTCTTCTCGATGAGGACGATACCGCCGTTTTTCAGTGGCGGACAACTGACCGGAACGACCCAGTCGGCCGTATGGATAGTTGGTCTGTCAACAGTCATTGGACTGGTGTGTAATCCATCAACCGCTGTTGGGGTTGAAAACCGGCATCTGTTATCAGTTGTCTGATTGTTGCTTCAGAAAGACGAAACCGTACCCCGGTTGCAGCCACCACATTTTCTTCTATCATGGTTGAACCAAAATCATTGGCACCGAAAAAAAGAGACAACTGTGCTATTTTCGGGCCCTGGGTTACCCAGGACGCCTGTACGTTAGGAACATTGTCCAGAAAAATCCGGCTCAGAGCCAGCATACGGAGGTAGTTGATAGCCGTTGTTTTCTCGATCTTACGTGCAGCAGCCAATGGGGTATGATCCGGTTGAAAAGGCCAGGGAATAAAGGCTGTAAAACCGCCGGTCCGATCCTGAAGATCCCGAACCCTCTGAAGGTGTTCAAGCCGCTCCTCTACAGTCTCGATATGACCAAACATCATGGTAGCAGTCGTGCGGAGACCAAGATGATGCGCAGTATCCATCACTTCGATCCACTGGTCGGCATCACATTTGTTTGGCGCCAACTCTTTACGCACCCGATTATTTAAAATTTCCGCACCACCACCGGGGATGGAATCAAGGCCGGCAGCTATCAGTCGCTGCAGGACCTTTCTGATGGTTAAACCCGACAGCTTGCTGAAGTGGACGATTTCCGGTGGAGAGAATCCGTGAATATGGATGCCGGTTGTCTTTATAAACCGAAGCATGTCCTCATAAAACTCCAGAGGCTTATCCGGATGCAACCCGCCCTGGAGCAGGATCTGCGTGCCGCCGACATTCTGGGTTTCAGCTATTTTCTGAGCTAAGGTCTCTTGCGATAACACCTGTCCGTTGTTTTGTTCCGGACTTTTAAAAAAAGCACAAAACTTACAGGCAGAGATACAGATATCTGTGTAGTTGATGTTTCGGTCAATAACATAGGTCACGGTTGGAGCAGGATGTAAGCGCATTCGAACTGCATGCGCCAGAAAAGCAAGTTGATGGACGCTTGCTTTCTGTTCAAGCTGAAGAAAATCAGACCCTGTTAAACGCTCACCATCTTCAATGGTGGCGATGATTTTCTGAAGAGTCATCAGTAGGTTGCCAGGATGTTGTAAAGGGTATCTCGTTGTACCGGCTGCCGGCCGGCCTCTTGAATAAGTCGAATCAGAGTTTTGTGCCCTAATGCCTGGGCAGTTTCAGCGCCGGCCATATGGGTGATCACCTCCTCTTTGACTGTCCCATCCATGTCATCAGCCCCAAAGGAAAGTGCCACCTGGGCCAACTTAGGGCCAATCATCACCCAGTAGGCTTTGATATGAGGAAAATTGTCCAGCATCAACCGACTGACAGCTATATTTTTCAGATCATTGATCCCTGTGGTACCGGAATGTTCCGTTAGCTGGGTATTTTTGGGATGAAAGGCCAGAGGAATGAAGGCAAGAAACCCACCGGTTTCATCTTGAGTGCGGCGCAGGGCATCAAGGTGTTCCAGGCGTTCATCAATGGTTTCAATGTGACCATACAACATGGTGGCGTTCGTGCGTAATCCCTGCTGATGGGCAATTTTAGCGACTTCAAGCCAGCCTGTTCCCGGAAGCTTTCTTTCACAGGTGGCCTGGCGGATGCGAGGGCTAAACACCTCAGCGCCACCACCCGGCAGAGAGCCAAGTCCGGCGTCAACCAGATCGTTTAAGGTCTGTTGCACTGACTGACCGGCCAACTGAGCGAGATGATGAATCTCAACACAGGTAAAAGCCTGGATATGAACATCTGGTCTTACCTCCTTGATACCGCGCAAGGCATCAAGATAGTATGAAAAGGGAAGATCCGGATGGATACCGCCCACCATATGAATCTCATTGATGGGCTCATCCAGCCTTTCTCTGACCTTTGCCTTGATTTCTTCAACGCTCATCTCATAGGCAAGAGCATCTCCTTTTTCTTTACCAAAGGCACAGAATTTACAGAGATTAGTACAGATATTTGAATAATTGATGTGCTGGTTGTAGATAAAAAATGCCTGGTTGCCGTTTTTTTGTTCTCGTACGATATTGGCCAAGTAACCAACTGCGAGTATATTCGGATGATTATAGAGAGATCGTCCATCTTCAATGGTCAGACGTTCACCTGCTCGGACCTTTTGCAGGATTGATTTCAATCCTGCCTGTTCAATATATGTATCCATAATAAGAGGGCTATGGGCTCTATTAGAAAAAAAGAAGCCCCTTATGCTTTGAAAGAAAGGGGCTTAAGTCTACTTTAAAGATTGGTTGTTAATCCAGGAAATAACGGAGTTTTTCACGTCGGCTTGAGTGCCGTAACCGATTGAGCGCTTTCTTTTCAATCTGTCGAATCCGCTCTCGAGAAACATTGAACTGCTTACCGATCTCCTCGAGAGTATACTCAGCCTTCTCACCAATACCAAACCGTAACCTGATGATCCTTTCCTCTCTATCGGTCAGAGTGGACAAAACTTCCGTTACCCTATGAGCCAACTCTCTGTTCTGCACAGCATCATAGGGTGATTCCGACTCCTGATTTTCAAGAAAATCACCAAGTGTTGAATCATCGTCGCCTACAGGGGTTTCCAGTGAAATAGGTTCCCTGGAGGCCTCAAGAATTGCCAGGATCTTGTCCATTGGCAAATCGGTTATTTTCGAAATCTCAACCGGCGTCGGTTCGCGCCCTAACTCTTTTAATAACGAATAAAAGGCCTTAAAAAATTGACTGCGCAGCTCTAAAAAATGCACAGGCAATCGGATAGTTCTGGTTTTGTCGAGAATAGCTCTGGTGATCGCCTGGCGTATCCACCAGGAGGCATAGGTGGAAAATTTATTCCCTTTTTTATAATCAAACCGGAAAACAGCCCTCATCAGACCAAGATTGCCTTCCTGAATAAGGTCGGCCAGCGTCAAACCCTGATGCATATATCGTTTGGCAATAGAGACAACCAGCCTCAGATTGGCACGAATCATCGAGTCTTTTGCAAAATCAATCGATCGATTGTACGCTTCGACTTTAGTGACCAGTTCAAGCAACTCCCTTTTTTCCGGGTACTTACGATTAGCATTGCTCACGCAGTGCCGCATGTAGTTCAACTGTTGCTTCTTCGGCTTTAAAGTGGGATCGCGCCGATGCCAGAGATCAATCCGTTCGATGAGCATCTTAATCTCTGTTGCGTCTGAGGCGTCCTCCCGGATAGCCTCAATTATGGCGTTAAATCCTTCGCGGATGGTTTTGGAATATTTTGCCTCTTCTTCCGGGGTCAGCAGATCAAACTGCCCCATTTCACGCAGATAGGTTGTAGTGGTTTCCTCCGACTCGTGCTCTTCACTGTCGGGTAAAGCATCAACAACAACCTCTTCTTCGTCTATTTTTTTTCCGGTCCACTCTTCGCCGGAAAGAGTTTTTCTTTTTCCTGACTCTTCCTGGGTAACAATCTCTATATTGTTTTCTCCAAGAAAATCAAAGAGCTCTTCAATTGCACCAGGGTCCTTAATCTGGTCAGGCAGTAGTTCGTTTAAATGTTGGAAGGTGATGCAGCCTTCATCTTTACCGGCTTCAAGAAGATCATTTTTTATACCAGAAAGCACCTGCCATCTCCTTTCTTGTGTAAAAGCACAGGATAGTTTTATGAGATAAAATAAATATTATACGATACTCTTTTCGAGCAAAAAAGCAACTGATGAGTGTATTTAAGTAGAAGTACCTGTTATAGCATGACAGGGTTGGGGTAGAAAAAAAATCACACCAAAAACGGCTTATTTTACATTGGGACACAGGTATGACTGATCAATCACACGTAAACATTCTTCAACAAAGATCAAGTGGAATACTGCTACCTCTTTTCTCTTTGCCCGGAAAACATGGGATCGGCGACATCGGTTTACCAGCGTATACATTCATCGATTTTCTCAAACAAAGCGGTCAAAGCTGGTGGCAGATTCTACCGGCTGGGCCGACCAGTCCACTGCTGGGCAATTCGCCGTACATGAGCCCCTCTGCTTTTGCCTGCTCTCCACTGCTCATCAGCATTGACCTGTTGGTTCAGGCAGGGTTGCTCCGGGAGGATGAAATCAACCCACCACGTTTTTCAGAATATACTGTTCAGTATGAAAACGTTGCTCAATACAAAAAACAACTTCTCGCCCTGGCCTGGGAACGATTTATCAACACCCCTTCCAATCGAACCCGCTTAGAGGAGTTCACGGAAAACCATCCATGGTGTCATGATTACGGCTTGTTTCTGACACTCAAAAGGTACTTGGGAGACACACCGTGGTTCATGTGGCCGGACCAGTTTCGACACCGCTCATCCAAAGAACTTGCCAAGATTGACCACGCATATAAAGGCAGCATCGATTACCTTATCTTTGAGCAGTATCTTTTTGGGAACCAATGGCAACAGCTCCGCGACTATGCGACCTCTGAAGGCATTCGTCTGATAGGTGATCTGCCTATTTATGTTGCCCTTGACAGTGCCGATGTCTGGAGTCACCAGGAGCTGTTTCAGCTTGACCGTGAAACATGTCAGCCAACCTCTGTGGCCGGTGTGCCACCTGATTACTTCAGCGAAACCGGGCAACGATGGGGAAATCCTTTATATCAGTGGGAGAGCAATGACCGTTCTCTTGTCGCCAGGTTGTGGGGTTGGTGGGAACAGCGGTTGCGTCACAACTTCAGTTTTGTCGACACATTGAGAATCGATCATTTCCGTGGATTTGCAGCGTATTGGGCTGTACCTGCACACGAGCCCACAGCATTAAACGGGAGTTGGCAACCAGGTCCGGGCCAGGCATTTTTTGAAGCCATGCAACAGCGGATTGACGGGATGTCGGTTATAGCTGAAGACCTGGGAAGCATTACTCCAGATGTGATCGAGCTTCGTGACAACCTCAGTTATCCGGGAATGAAAATTTTACTCTTTGCCTTTGATGGTGATCCGGAAAACAGTTATCTTCCCTATAACATAGAAAAAAACAGTGTTGTCTATACTGGTACCCATGATAATGACACTGCCGTCGGCTGGTATCTCAACCCTGAAGTTCCTGAAAGCAGCAAACAAAGGGCTAAACGTTTTGCTAATCGATTTGACGATCATGCCGGCTCTTTTCACCAGGACATGATCCACCTGGCCATGGGATCTCCGGCAAACCTGGTTATCCTGCCGATGCAGGATGTACTCGGATTTGGCAATGACTGCCGCCTCAACACCCCCGGTACAGTAGAGAATAACTGGCAATGGCGTTGTGCACAAAGATTTATCAATGACGCGGTGGCATCATGGCTGCTGGATATCACCACTGTCTTTGGACGTATACCTGCAAACAAACCCAAGCCGGCGGATACACCAAATGTTTAAAGTGCTTCGCCATTGCCAGTCTGTTTTCTTTTTTGTGGTTTCCGGCAAGATGCATGGGTTACCTTAGATTTAAGCTCTAAGACAGGAATCTGCCATCAATGCTTTCTGTTGGACATTTACTGTTGATGCAAAAATTCCCTGTCAGATGTTAACCGATGTGTTTCTGGCTGTGTACATGGAAATGAGGAGTATGCACAGCAACAACGAACACATCAGGCTATCAGACTCCAGACCATCCGGGTGGCAACAGCGTAGAGGAATATCGCGAAAATCTTTTTCAACTTATCAACCGGTAGCGCATGGGCGAGCCTGGCTCCCAGAGGGGCGGTCAATACACTGAAGCAAACAATAGCCACCAGAGCAGGCAGGTAAACATACCCAAAACTGTATGCAGGAAGGCCACTTGCCTGCAGGTTATTGATGATGTACCCCGCTGCGCCGGCAACGGCTATTGGAAAACCAATGGCCGCTGAGGTCCCAATGGCCCTATGGGCCGGCACATTGCACCAGATCATGAAGGGAACCGACAACGAACCACCGCCGATGCCCACAAGTGCAGAAACCACACCGATTGTTGATCCCACACCAAACATGCCCGTTGATCCGGGGAGTTCCCGGGTTGACGTTGGTTTTTTGTTCAGAAGCATCTGCGTGGCAACTGCATAGAGAAAGACGCAGAAAAAGGCTTTGAGAAAGTTTGTGGACAACTGTGCGGCAATAAAAGTTCCTGCAAAGGTACCGATCAAAATACCCGGAACAATCTGTTTTACAATACGCCACTCCACCGCGCCACGGCGATGATGGGACATGAAACTGGATATGGAGGTAAAAATAATCGAGGCCAACGAAGTACCGAGAGCCAGGTGCATGATCTGATCGGGCTGAATGCCCTGTTTAACAAAACAAAACACCAGCATCGGCACAATGACCACCCCACCGCCCACGCCGAGCAGTCCGGCAAGCACACCGGCGATCAATCCCACCACTATGTACATCACAATAAGTTCCAACGACATGCCGCTCTCCTTTTTTTGTCGTTTATTGATCTATAGTTGCAGCTTCTTATACAGAGATACCGTCTCGTATCCCCTGCTGTTTTACTGGTTATCAAAAATAAACTGCTCTACAGCAGCCAGATGCTGTTGCATGGCCCGACGGGCACCATCACTTTCTTTTTTCTCCAACGCATCAATAATACGCAAGTGGCCTTCGATTGACATTTGCCGACGTTTACGACTTTGCAACCAGGGAGCACGACTCGTATCAACGATTGCCTGAATGGCCTGCATAACCTGGGCAATGACACTGTTACCGGTCATGGCAACCAGAAGCTGATGAAATTGTGTGTCAAATTGGTCGACCTCGTTATTGTTGAACAAGGCACGCTGTTGATCGTAGACTAGCACCTTCAGCTGATTCAGTGTCGCAACATTGGCTCGTTGAGCGGCAAGAGCGGCTATTTCAGGTTCAATAATACGTCTGAATTCAAAGATATCGTGAAGAACATTGTCGTGTTCACTCACTTTTTCCAAAATAGCGTCCCCGGGAAGCACAGAGTCAAAATCTGCCAACAGATAGGTCCCCTGTCCCTGCCGACTTTCTACAATATGGCGCTCAGCAAGGGCTTGCAATGCCTGCCGCAGGCTGCCGCGAGATACATGAAAAGCCGCAGCCAGAACGCGCTCCGGGGGTAAGCGGTCACCCGGCTGCAAACCATTTTCACGAACCATCTCCCGGATACGTTCAATGATGACAGTATAGTTGTGTTTCTTCGCTCTTTTCCTCATACCATAACAGGGCCATACCATTTAAAATTGGTTAACCATTACCTGATAAATGATTATTTGTCAAAGTAAATGATATAAAAACGATAATATATATGGTTAACCATAAGAGAAGATTCATTGTAGCTTTATGAAAAAACGCTGTGAAGTATGTATATGAGACACAGGACACAGATCTGCACATAATTGCCATATACCGGGAAATCCTCTATAGTGGGCAGTTATATGTTCATCCTGCACCAGCAGTTGCCTTTTTAAGCACGTTATCCAGAGTGCTTTTCCCCCGAGGATGTCGGTTATATTGCCGACCTATCCTCTCAAGCACCTGAACTGGTTGAAAGAAAGCTTATGCGCGCAGTGTACACCATTCCCATTAACGAAAAACTAGAGATTAAACTGCCGGAAAAACAAACGATCTCCCTTACTCCCAACATAGACATAAAACTGTATAACGATCAAAATACAGGCTACTTGCAACGTATACTTCTTAAAATTTCTAACCTTGAGATGGAGGCGGTTGCCCCCTATTTGAAAGATCTGGTAGACAAGAGCAGCTCCAGGAAACTTGAGTTTATCACCCATGAACTGACGGTTTACCTGGCCAGTGTTATTTTTATACAGACATCGATTGAAGTTTTTGATCACAATAAGATTGATCTTGAATATCCAGAAGTGTTTCCTGAAACACCTGAGGAAGAAGAGATACTCGCCAGATATCCGCCAATGAGGAGTTCATCTGTGGTAACCGAATGGAGTGTTGGCGGATCGATAGAGTCGGAGAAGATCAAGGAGTATTTTGCCAACCCTGTGGCTGTAAACTACTATGCAGCAGCTAAAAAAACTGACAATCTTTTTTTACAGTACGAACAGTTTTATAAAGTTATTGAATATTTTTTTGACAAACAACAATCACTCCAGCAGCATCCGAGCCCTTTTGATGAACGTGTAGCCAGACATGCAGGTGCGTTTAATCCGGAATACACAGAAGATGTCATCAAAAACATCAGAGAGATCAGAAATCGGTGTGTTCATCCACGTGCAAAACGTGGTCCTCTCTCACCGGGAGCACTGGATGCCTATGAAACCATAATGGACAACCTGCCAAAGGTTGAAAAACTTGCCAAACTGCTCCTTGAACATCCGCCGAATGACTGCCCAAATGAAGAGCAACCAGCAGGTGATCTCTAACCCTGTGCTCTACACAGGTAAGATTACGGGTAAGTCTTCCATCTGTCTACAATCCAGCCGCGCCTTACTGTGGCTGTTACCTGCGGTGTACTGCCTGCCCCTTTGGCAGGGCAGACGGATCGTTTCTCTCTTTAGGCATCTCTAATGAACAGGCAATGTCTGTTCTACCCTGTTTCTCGACTTCCTGTACCTGTCATATTCTTGCAGAGATGGCTTTT
Organism: Desulfobulbus oligotrophicus; assembly: GCF_016446285.1. Classification (NCBI taxonomy): domain Bacteria; kingdom Pseudomonadati; phylum Thermodesulfobacteriota; class Desulfobulbia; order Desulfobulbales; family Desulfobulbaceae; genus Desulfobulbus; species Desulfobulbus oligotrophicus. Next base: position 2,290,133 of record NZ_CP054140.1, on the reverse strand, counting down.
TACACACATCTTTGCTAAACACAGGAGCATACCCTCACCTCAGACTGGAGGAGCTCATGCGTAAACAAACAGCCGTCGGTATTTTAACACTGTTTCTCTCTGCCCTGTTCCCGCTGATACCTACTGTTCATGCCGATGATATTCCGCCACCAGACAGCCGGCCGCTTTCCTCCATCCTGCAGTCCGTGGAAGCACGACAACAGGGAACTATTACTGAAGCTGAATTTGATGACCGGATGTGGGAAGTAAAGGTGTGCGGCAGAAGAGACTGTCAAAAACTCTATCTCTCACCGTACAGTGCTGACGAGGTGCGCCGAAAATGGACCCGTTCTGATGAGATACCGCCGCAGGGGTCCATTCCTCTTTCTGCTATCGTTCGCTCAGTGGAAGCACAGGGGTTGGGAACTATCACAGAAGTAGAGTTTGACAACGGAGTGTGGGAAGTCAAACTGCGCAAGCACAGACAAAAAATCAAACTTGCAGTAGATCCGATAACCGGTAATCTGTGGCGTTAAAAGCAAAGCTGGAGTGAGCTCTCTTTTACCAGAGCTCATAAGCCGTTTGCCAGGATCTGTCGCACAGACATAACGAACAATGTGTTTAATTTCATACTTGTAAAATTACATCTGCCTTACAACAACAGGCTGTTTAAGGTGTGCGATCTGTCAGCTTGCGGCTTTTATTTTTTTGTTGAACTCTATTCAATAGATTCTTGATATACCGGATCAAACATCAATGATTGCATGTATGCCTGCAGATCGTCTGGCTTGGGGCGAATGGCAAGCCTCTCTTTATAGGCTGGTTCAGCCGCAGCAGTAGCCAACGGCCGGGGAGACTTCATGGATTTTTGGTAATGGTGGGAAGATCCAACTATAATGAAGATCGTTTTCAACAACCTCTCCACCAGTACTTTTTCCTGTCTTACAACTCATCCACAATGCGAACCGAGTTACCGGGAAAACCCTCTTCTTCAGGTCTGCCGGCTACTCCTTAAAAGTCATCCTGCACCTGATCGCCGAATTCCTGTCTCTCCTGGATTCTGCGATGCCACTGCGTGGCCTGCTGAATAACATCAAAATTTTTAGTCATTGCTCTTCCTGTCAGGAGAAAAGTCCATATCTTTCAGAATTTTGAAGACTTCTGCATCATCATTGAGGCTTGACTTGAAATGAGATTTAACAGCGTTTTCATGGTTTTTTTCTGTTCTGAGCCAAGCGACTCCAGACTGCTTCGGTTTGACAATAAAAACCGGTGCCAAGTATCAGTTTGTCACCACTACGCATTATCGTAAAGCCAAGAATATTGCCGGCCTTTACAAAAAACGCTGAAAAATCAAACAGTTTTTCAAGTGGGTCAATATATTGTTTTGTAACGTTCGGAATATGAGCAAATCGTTAATGATCAGAACAACAGAGCTGAAGATGTACAACCCATTTAAAACGGATGTCTACGGTGATCAACTTCTCCATGGTGCGTTACAGGAAGTGCTGGTGGGAAAAAACAAGACCATCCCCATAAACGGAGATGGCCAAGAAGATCGTATAAAAGTGCAGGTTGCCGATTTGTCAGGCGTATGTCAATGATAAACTACACAGCGCCATGACGCATCATTTTGTTTTTTTGAACACAATTAGCGGACAGTTTTTACAGATATCAGCCCCTGGAAATCCATCCCCGGGGCGAGTGATCGCACTGCTTCCAAGAGTATCGATCCGTTCTTTCAGCCTGTTCACAACAGCCTCAATCTGACTGCCTGGAATGATAACATTTATTTCACCACGCTCTGTCTTCCCGGCATTATAGCTGCCAGAACATGCGGGCAGCATATTGAACTTCTGGTTCACAAAACTCCAGACATTACCACCACATGCGGAAGAATTCATGGTGATGTTTGTTTGTAGCGGATGTGTGTCTGTTGCTGCCATATAATCAACAGCCAAGTGGTAGGCTTGCATATTGTCACAATAGAAGTGAACTGTATCCGGCCCTTCAAAAATATCTGCCTTGGTCAGGGGAGCAACAGCAATGCCGAGTAATCCGGGTGGCAACCGCGACTTGGACAACACAAAACGTTCCGCCTGTTCCAAATCTTTCACATATTTTGCATGTCCTTTTATTTCCCCTTCATCCAACTCTTTCCAACCAAAACAGTATTTAGCGTTTCCGCACCCCAGGCCATCCACTTCGCTATACACAACCTGGCCCTTCATTCGTGCCGCGAGTTCCCACTGGCAAAATGTCATCGCCTTAAGAGGCAAATGGTATTCGTCCGCCTTTTCTTTAAAAAGTGCTACTTTTTCAGGGTCATAAAAAAACTTCACAGCAATAGGATAATGATAGAGCCGAAGTTCTTCCATGAGAAGTTTTTGCATTTCAGAATAAGTCATAAACGCCTCCGTGATATTTTACATACCACCTTTTCTGGACTTAAATAATATTGAACATTACCAAGGTTTTATATGTCACACTTTATACATCACAATAAGGGTTACTGAAAATTAGCGATCTATACTGAATAACATAACGACAACATAACTCTCAAGGCTAAATGGTATACACGAACAGTATAAAATCACCTTTTATTCAATAAGTAAAACTGGACCGTACACTCCGACTGTATGCGCTCAACCGATTTCAAACGGAGCAACCTTTTACGTGGGCATCGCTGAAGAGCTTTCGCCCAAGAATGATGAGTCTCCGGTCTCTCCTGGTGACAACCGCAATCCAAAATTGGAGTTCGTCGATGACCTGCGCAGCCTGACCGTCACTTCGCAGGTGGCGCAAAAACCCAGAGGGTTCGCCATCAATGGTCGGACCACCCGTCATGCAGGCTATGCTGTGAGCCGGAAGGAACGCAAACAGGTGGAAGAGATATTCGGTTGGATGAAAACTGTTGCCTCTGAATAAGAGGGAAACTCCTCACCTGAACGGCTTAATGCACCTTGGGAAATGAAAAACAGCAGGGCATCATGACGGAAAAACAGTCAGGTGCCCCCTCTGACGGATCTGCTTATCGATTATCTTAAACTGTATCTGAACTCTATTCGATATAATCCTGATAAAGCGGCTCAAACATTAATGACTGTATGTATGCCTGCAGATCATCCGGTCTGGGACGAGTAGCCAGACCCTGTTTATATGCCAATTCAGCCACAGCAGTGGCAACAGCCTGAGAGACTTCCCGGATCCTTGGTAGTGGAGGGAAGATTCTCCCGTAATGGAGATCATTTTCAGCAACCTCGCCAGCAACAATGCGGGCTGCTGTCAGGAACATTTCATCAGTTACCCGCACAGCTCCGCTGGCCATAACCCCCATACCGACACCAGGAAAAATATACACATTGTTTCCCTGCGATGGATACAGTTTACGACCATGGGTAACCACCGGATCAAAAGGACTGCCACTGGCAAAAATAGCTCGGCCATCGGTCCATGTGTATGCTTCCTCAGCAGTGCATTCTGATTTAGAGGTTGGATTGGAAAGCGAAAAAACAATAGGTCGTTCATTGATCCGGGCCATGGCTTCCAGAATCTCAGGGGTGAATCGCTTCGGCTGTCCTGAAACACCGATGATGGCCTGGGGTTTCAACAGCTCTATGGCTTCCAGAAAGCCGGCCACCTGCGGATGATCATGGGCATAGTGAAGTTTATGTCCGCTCAGGTCGGTACGATCTTTGACGATCAACCCCTTGCTGTCAAAATACCAGCAACGCTGCCTCGCCTCTTCCAGTGACAACCCTTCTCCGATCATTGCCGAAACCAGGAGTTCACCGGTCCCCAGCCCTGCCTCTCCTGCCCCCAGAAAAAGAAAGCGCTGATTCTTGAGAGTTCCTCCGGTAATACGAAGCGCAGAAAAGACACCGGCAACGGTAACCGACGCTGTCCCCTGAATATCGTCATTAAAGCAGCAGACCTGGTCACGATACTGTTTCAGCAGGCGAAAGGCATTGCGGTTGGCAAAATCTTCAAATTGAATAAGCGCCCCTGGGTATACCTGCTGAACAGCCAGGATAAACTCTTCAATCATCTCGTCATACAGCTCACCGCGAATTCGAGGATGCTGCAGCCCTGTATACAGAGGGTCGTTGAGCAACCTGGCATTATCCGTACCCATATCGAGGGTGACAGGTAAGCTTAAGCTGGGATGAATACCGGCACAAACAGAATAAAGAGCCAATTTACCCACTGGTATTCCCATACCATCGGCTCCAAGATCCCCAAGACCCAGAATACGTTCTCCGTCGGTGACAACGATTATACGGATATCGTTATACGGCCAGTTGCCAAGCAGCTCTGCCACTCGCCCCTTGTCACGAGCCGTAATGTATATACCTCGGGGCCGTCGAAAAATCTGACCGAATTGCAGACAAGCCTGGCCAACGGTCGGTGTGTACACAATGGGCATCAGTTCTTCTATATTATCGAGAAGAACACGATAAAACAGCGTTTTATTTCGATCTTGCAGTGCGATCAGATAGACGTAGCGTTCGATATCAGTGGACTGTGTGCGCAGATTTTTTAGAATTCGTTGTACCTGTTCGTCAAGAGTATGGACACGAGGAGGCAATAATCCTGATAAACCGAGAGCTTCACGCTCCTCCAGGGTGAAGGCTGACCCTTTATTCAAGGTTGGTTCACGCAGCAAAGAGATACCGGTGGGCAAAGCGGCAAGACGACTGCTGGCTCGCAGTCGATCACCGGCATCACTTCTTGCCGTTTTTTTCAACATGGACTGCAAGTTGATGTGATTAAGAAATCGTGACAGCGTTTCGCCATCCACCAGCTCTTTTTCAAAACGGATGATCAGCTCATTTTGTTCGTGTGTTATCTTATACATTCCACGTTGCTCTCAAATTTCAGTTTCTTAATAAATATATATAATTACAGCGTATCACCACGCTTAGCATGCCAGCATTCCACTGCGCTGTTCTCTACATGACAGACTCTGGATTGACTGTCAAGGGTATCCGCTTGAACCTTTGCCCTCTATACCCATTTTACATGGTAACACGTACACACAACAGGTCTGACAAGAGTACCTCATTATAGCCTGCCATCTGCAATAAATTACAGATCACCCTCTTGTTCCTGTTCACACCGGAAATTCCTGCCACAGATTAAAGCACAGACAACATTTACTTTACAGCAGATTGTCCGGAAAGAGCCGGCATATGATTTTTCAGCTGCTTTATATGGCTCCATCAAAATAGACAGATGAAAACAAAAAACAGGTTGGCTGCAAGGAATACAGTTCGTTATTCTACAAAAAACTCATGTTTAACAAATTTTCTTATTTGCAAGTCCTTACCGTTGTAAGGTAATGTATTGACGCAACTGAGAGCTCCCGTGCTCTGTCAAAGGTTTTCTTATCCTTAACCATTTTGCCAAGGAGGAACTGCCGTGAAAATGAAGCCGTTACGACTGATTCCCGTTTGCCTCATGCTGGCCTTGCTTGCCGGTGGATGTGCGGGAACGAAAACAGTGGAGAAAACACAATCTCTAGCCGCAACAGAGACTGTACAAAAACAAGAACCCCTCATATACGAAGGTGAAGTCACTGGTTTTTCAGAACGAGCCCAGAGCATTTCCATTGCGATCGGCAAAGGTGAGCAAGCCAAGGTGATGATGGTCAAGTTCGACACCACCACCACCGGTCTTAGTCAGGTAGCCAAGGGTAAAGCTGTGAGCATAGCTTATGAGATGCGTGGCAATGACGCCTTTGCTACAGACGTCCAATTAAAACTTGCCAAACTCCCTGCCGGGACGACTGAGATCAAAACACCTGAACTGGAAAAATTAATTACCACTCAAAGTCCGCTCTTTCTCGTTGATTCACGCCCGACTGCTCGCTACGGTCAGTCCCACTTACCTGGAGCACACTCCATTCCTGTTCCGCTTTTAGAAGAAAAACAGGCTGGTGTTCTTCCTGAAAACAGAGACATACCCCTTGTTTTTTATTGTGGAGGGCCCACATGAGGTATGTCTACCGCTTCCGCCGGTCTGGCGAAAAAATTAGGATACAATGATGTTCGTGTTTATCTGGACGGAGAACCCGAGTGGGCCAAGGCTAACCTGCCCACCTATTCAACAACAGACTTTATTGTAAACGGTAACGTTGTTCTTATTGACACCCGTTCAACTGCCAACGCTATTGCCGGGCGAATCATGGGTGCCTACAGTGTTCCCTATCATATGCTGGAAGACAAACTCGATGATGTTCCCCGCAATGCCCCCATTGTCCTGTACGGCGATGAAGATGTGATCATGGATGCACTCGCCGATGTTCGAGAAGAAGGCTTTAACTTTGTCTCCCTGGTTGATGGTGGGTATGAAGGCTGGGTAAAGGCCAAAGGTAAAACCGAAAAAGGCCCTATTTATAACACTGAAATCAAATGGGTACGAATATTAGGTAAGGGAGAGGTATCGGTAGCGGATTTCCGCAAGGTAGCCTCAGGTGAAGACAAAAATGCCATCATTGTGGATGCTCGCACCAAAGAGGAGGTGGCGGAATTAGGTATTTTCAAAAATACTATCAATATTCCTTTGGATGAGATTCCCAACCGTCTCAATGAACTGCCAAAAGATAAAAAGATTTATGTTCACTGCTCCACCGGTGCCAGGGCTGACATGGCCTATGAAGAGCTGATAAAAAACGGTTTTGATGCCAAGTTTCTCCTTCTCAACATTAAAGATGCTGAATGTGATTGTGAAATAATCAGGCCATAACCTTGAACTTACATGTTCACTGTCACATAAGCCTCCGGGCTGAGACCGCTCAAAGCAGCAATCTTAGCCCGTTTTTTGTGCCTGAATTGATTAAAGAACCTGCAGTTGTGTCATAAGTTCCGCCATTGCAGGTAATGTATCCCGTGCCACAACAACGGAGTTGTTCCGGCTATCGATCTCCATAGCATGAGCTAGCTGTCGGATACCCTCTATCCCCAGACTGGAGGCGGCTCCTTTTATACTGTGGGCCGCATGCATCACGACCTCGGGGTTATTCTTCTTTACCCCTTCTTGTAACAGTATATAGTCGGCGGCTGCGGAGTTCTTAAACAGCACCAGCAGCTCTTCCAGCAACTCTTCATTACCTGCTGTTTGCTCTAAGGCAAAAGTTTTATTCCACTGCAGATTATTACTCATAATCGTCTCCAGAATATTCCCTCAATGACTCAAAGAGTCGGTCAGCACATCTCTTAATTCGAGCAAAATCAATTTGCCCCTTGCGAATGCAGACTAGCCGGCCCTTGTCAAGACCAACAAGTGTCGACCCGCTCCCGCCGGGGGTGGGACCACCGTCCAAAATAAGATCAATGCCATCAACAAACATCTGCGAGATCTCTTCCGCCGAGGTTGCAGCGGGTAAACCGCTGATGTTTGCACTCGTCGCCGTGATGGGGCTGTTGAACGCCTGAATTAAAGCATTAGCTGTCGGATTGGGAGAATAACGTATACCGACAGTCCCTGTTTTCCCTGTCAGTTGATCTGGAAGTGTTGGTAGTGCCTGGAAAATGAGGGTTAAAGGACCAGGCCAGAAGGTATCAATTAAAAGATGATACATCACAGGTACCGTGCTGGTGAACAGTTTCAGTTGAGAGCTGTTTTCCACCAAAACAAGTATCGGCAACTGGCGCGGTCGTTGCTTTACTTGAAACAACCGCGCCAGAGCAGAGGGATTAAACGGATCAGCAGCAAGACCGTAATAAGTCTCCGTTGGAAAAGCGACCACGCCTCCGGCCCGCAAAATACGGGCAGCATGGCTCACACTTATATTATCTGCAGTAACAGGCCGGATCACATGGATAGAGCTCTATTTTTCTCAGCTACTTCTTCAGCCATGTCCAGTGCATATTTTTCCAACTGTCTTTGCAGCTCTTCATCTTGCAGGGCCAGGATACGAACTGCCAAAACTGCAGCGTTTTTGGCACCGGCTTTACCGATTCCCATCGTGGCGACAGGAACTCCAGGTGGCATTTGCACTGTTGAGAGCAGGGCGTCAAGGCCATTTAAAGAAGAGGCTTCCAGGGGAACACCAATAACCGGCAAGATGGTATGCGCCGCAAGTACCCCGGCAAGGTGGGCTGCCATACCGGCACCGGCGATAATGAGTTGCAGACCACGTTGTTTTGCTGTTCGGGCATAGGTGCAGGCCTCGTCCGGTGTGCGATGAGCTGAGGTGATACGCATCTCAAACTCCACTCCAACAGATGTTAAAAAGTCTGCAGCAGCCCGCATAATCGGTAAATCAGAGTCACTGCCCATAACAATGCCGACAACCGGTTGCAGCGATTTATCCGATCGCATTAAAGCCCGGTACCCTATATCGTGCCGATAATAGCATCCCTGCCAATCGATCTCTTTCACAGCCAGATAGGCCCGATCTATGGCTTCTTGGATCGTCTCCCCTATTGCGGTTACACCTAAAACCCGACCGCCGTTCGTCACAATTTTCCGCGCTTTCTCTGCAGTTCCGGCATGAAAAATTTCAACTCCGTCAATTTTTGCAGCCTTTTGTAAGCCTGTAATCACACGACCAACCGTATATTTGCCGGGGTATCCGCCAGAGGCCATAACCACACAAACCGTAGGACGAGGATCGATAACAAGTTCCACCTTATCAAGAGTCCCATCAATGCACGCATTCAGGATATCAACAAGATCTGTATGCAGACGCATTAACAGAGGCTGACACTCAGGGTCTCCAAAACGACAGTTAAACTCAAGTACACTGAACTGATCACCTTTGATCATCAGACCGGCATAAAGCATACCTTTATACGGTCGACCTTCAGCTGCCATACCGCGCACAGTAGGCAGCATCACCTCTTCCATGACACGATTAATTAACGTATCGGTCATGACCGGTGCTGGTGAATATGCTCCCATTCCACCGGTATTGGGCCCCTGATCTCCATCATATATGGCCTTGTGATCTTGCGAGGTCGGGAGAGGGAGCACAGTTTTGCCGTCTGTGAAAGCAATGAACGATGCCTCTTCACCGGTGAGAAACTCTTCGATCACCACCTCATTTCCGGCAGCACCAAAGGCCTTGTCCTTCATGATCAAGTCAACAGCCTGCTCAGCTTCTGCAACTGTCTGCGCAACAATAACCCCTTTTCCTGCAGCAAGGCCGTCTGCTTTGACAACACAGGGGGCACCGATCGAGGCGATATATTTTTTTGCAGCCCCTCGTTTTGTAAAAGATGCAAAACGAGCACTGGGAATAGTATATTTTTTGAGAAAATTCTTGGAAAAAACCTTGCTGCCTTCAAGTAGAGCACCTTTACTGTCAGGTCCAAAAATGCGTAAGCCATTCTTTTCAAAAAGATCAACAACCCCCTTTGTCAACGGCTCCTCCGGCCCGACAACAGTAAGATCAATTTTCTCCTGAAGAGCAAAGGCAAGCAATGCTTCAATATCGCCTGCAGAGATATCTATACACTGCGCCATGGTTTTGATCCCTGCATTTCCCGGCGCACAGTAGATGGCATCGACCTGTGAGGACTGCCGCAGTTTCCAGACAAGTGTATGTTCACGGCCACCGCCACCAATCACCAAAACTTTCATCTCACCCCCCTCCTCCTTTGTTAAACATCCGCGACATCCTGCCCCTTAAGATCGAGTCGTCATATCAACGACGCGAATAATGCTCAATTTTGCACATTTTTCCAAGTATATCATGCAATGTACAGGGGCATTTTTCTTGACAATTCATCGTTCAAGCTGGTACGTTCAGAATGAGGATTCATTCATTTTTCACAGTAACCGTGTGTTTTGACATATAAAATGAAATCTGCAGATAAACATCGCAAGATAATACGAGCTGCCACAAAGGTTTTTGCGAAAAAAGGTTTTTTTAACGCCAGAATCTCTGACGTTGCCAAGGAAGCCAAGGTGGCGGACGGCACTATTTATCTCTATTTTAACAATAAGTTTGACATTCTTCTTTCCGTTTTCGAGCAAGAGGTCGGCAAACTGATAGAACATATCGGTCAGCTCCTTGAAAAGGAAAGCGATCCTCAGAAGAAGTTAACACTCTTTGTTATGCTTCATCTCGAGGAGATGAAAAAAAATCGCTATCTTGCTGAAGTTATCCATGTTGAACTGCGACAGACCAGCAAACTGGTCAAAGAATATCGCAAGAATAAATTCAATGAATATCTCAACATCATCAGCTCTATTATTACACTTGGTCAGGAGACCGGGGTTTTCCGCAGTGATATCAGACCGGAAATAGCCCGGCAACTTATTTTCGGCGCACTGGATGAGATATCCATTTTTTACACAGAAGTCTCTTCTCAGTACAGCATTGAAGAGATCAGTTCGCAGATTTCCAATATAATGCAGACAGGATTACTTGCCTGAGCACCGTGTACTGTGTTTCTCTTTGCACAATTGCTCCCTTCAGACACCTCCCCTTTCTGCTTATCCCTACCCGCTGCTGCATCCTGAACAAAAGCCGCAAGCTTCTACCGTATTGACGAAGCAGTTATAGTTATAATTTCATACGCTCTGCTTCCCTTTGGTGCCTTGGTTATCACTTCATCACCGACTTCCTTACCCAACAAGGCCTGCCCCAGGGGTGAAAAGACTGAAATAGATCCTTTTTTTACATCTGATTCTTCCGGCCCTAAAAGCTGATACGTTACCTCAACTTCAGTCGTCAGATCCATCAGAACAACCACGGTGCCAAACACGGCACGATGAATGGAGACTTTTGAACAGTCAATAACTTCTGCTCGCCCCAGCTTGTCCTTCAGTTCGAGAATTCTTCCCTCGACCAGACTTTGGCGTTCTTTTGCCGCATGATATTCGGCGTTCTCACTGAGATCACCATGTGCCCGTGCCACCTCAATCGCTTTAACAATTTCGGGTCGCTCAACACGTTCAAGGCGCTCCAGCTCGTCACGAAGCTGTAGATTTCCCGTTACAGACATCGGGACACGTTCCACCATGCTCTTTCCTCCTGCAAACATTATTCAACTTAAAATATTCCATAAAAAACCGCCCATGGCCATATCAGCCTTCAGGCGGCGATTGCATCCAGGCCGATTCAATGTACTGAAGGCCTCAACAAATCAACATCTATCGAGTTCGGTAAAACTGCTCTATAATTTCAACAACGTACGCAAGTTGTTCAGGGGTGAGCTCAGGGAAAATCGGCAGAGCTAAAGAATGGGCTGCAGCATGTTCTGCAATCGGATAGGAGGCCTGTTGATACTCCTTTGCACGAAGACATTCTTGTTGATGCAGGCTTAAAGGATAATAAATTTCACTTCCGATTGAATGGCGCTGCAGGTATTCACGTAAACTGTCCCTTTCAGGAACAAGAATGACAAACTGGTTGTACACATGATGATTGTGTTGTTCCGCTCCAGCAAATGCTGCATAAACAGCCTCCGGCAAGGTAACCGGATTATCAATAAGCCCGGCCTGCTGAAAGTACTGACGATACAGTGCTGCATTTCGTCTGCGGCATGCATGCCACGATTCAAGATACTCCAGCTTAACGCTGAGAACAGCAGCCTGAATTGGATCGAGACGAAAGTTGCCACCGACCCGGGAATGATAGTACTTTGGCTCAGCACCATGGTTACGATTGGAGCGAACAGTATCGGCAAACACGGAGTCTGAGGTGGTAATCATGCCACCATCGCCTATACCGCCGAGGTTTTTACTCGGAAAAAAGGAGAAACAACCACAAAGTCCAAGAGATCCGGCACGTTTCCAGACAGTTTTTCCACTGTCTGCAAATGGATACTCGGCACCTATTGCCTGTGCAGCGTCTTCAATAACCGGTATCTCATATTTTTCTGCAAGAGCGCCGATGCGCTGCATGTCGGCACACTGACCGTAGAGATGGACAGGCATGATCGCTTTAACATGACAACCGGAGCTGCGATCTGCAGCAAGTGCCTGCTCAATGGCCTCAGGGTCGATGTTGAAGCTCCTCGGCTCAATATCGACAAATAATGGTTTTGCTCCCACCCGAAGAACCGTGCCCATGGTCGCAAAGAACGTATAAGGGGTGGTGAGAACAAGGTCGCCCGGCCCTATATCGAGTGACATCAGGGCCGCCAGCAGAGCATCCGTACCGGAACTGACACCGATCGCCTCATCCGTTCCGCAGTAACGTGCAATCTTCTGTTCAAATTCGACAACTTCCGGACCGAGTATGTAACCAGTGGAATCAATGATCCGGGTCACAGCTTCCATGATCTGAGGGCGCAAGGCCGCCAGTTGCGGTTTCAAATCAAGCAAAGGTACATTCATTCGTTAAGCACTCATGGAATAGGAGGAAAAGGGTAGAAAAACTAAAGTGGTCAGGATGATGAGGTATCAGGACCAGCGGCGAGTATCACACCGTCTCCGTCTAGGAAGTCCTGAATATCGGGCATTTCTTTTTCAAGTTGTTTGCGCAGTTTTTTCAGCAGATTCGCTTCAATCTGACGAACTCGTTCGCGTGAAATATTAAATTCGTCGGCAATGGTTTGCAGAGTTTTGGGATCATCGCTCAACAGTCTGGTGTTCAGAATCATCTGTTCCTTGTCATTGAGCCGGGTGCTCAGCTGAGCAAGGATTGATGTCAGTCGGTCACGGATTTGCTGACTTGCCACAACCTCTTCCACACCAGGCCCGTCATGGGGTAAAAAGCTTTTCTGCTCATCCTCAGAGTCGCTACGCACCGGCGCTTCCAGAGAAACATCCCAGTTTTCCAGGCGTTGACTCATTTCAATGACTTCACTTTCCTTGACGTTCAAACGTTCTGCCAGTAATTTGACTTCAGGTTTGAACCCCTGGGATTCAAGAAGTTTTTTTTCTTTGTTCAGACTGAAAAACAACTTACGCTGGGCCTGGGTCGTGCCTATTTTGACCAGTCTCCAGTTGTCCATAATGAATTTGAGGATATAGGCACGAATCCAATACGCTGCATAGTAAGAAAATTTAACACCACGGTACGGATCAAATTTTTTGGTTGCCTGGACTAACCCGACATTACCTTCCTGAACCAGATCCATAAAATTTTGCATCCAGTACTTCTGGAAATCCATGGCAACCTTCACTACTAAACGAAGATTGGAGGACACCAAACGGTATGCCGCGTCCGGGTCGCCGGTATCCTGAAAACGGATGGCGAGTTCTTCAGTCTCTTCACGGCTCAGCAGCTCATACTGGCTGATCTCCTGAAGATAACGGTGCAAAGCGGGATTACTGACCGCAGGAAGATTGTCGTCCTGACTGGTCAACATCAAGGCGCGCTGTGGTTGTCTGCTCTGCTCCAGTTTGTCGATTTCTCTCTGTTTTGTCATGAAATTCTGGTATATCGTTGGAAAACACAACCCTGCGAGGAGGGTCATCTCACAGGCAGGGTTTTCACAGGAACACTACTCGATTATAAAAAAAAAAACACTTGAATATATCAGCATTTGTCTGATGTGGTTTTTTTTCACCATTTCGTGGTAAGCTACCCTCTTCCTGTCGAGTTTTCCCTTTTCTCTATCCCTTTTATATACAGTATGAAAAACATTAGAAATTTCAGCATAATCGCTCACATCGACCATGGCAAGTCAACCCTTGCCGACCGTATGATTCAAACGTGTAAGATCGTCACGGACCGTGAATTCAAAAATCAGATGCTTGACAACATGGATATTGAACGGGAAAGGGGTATCACCATTAAATCCCAAACCATCTGTCTGCCTTTCCAGGCCGACGACGGCAACACCTACACGCTCAATCTCGTTGACACCCCTGGTCATGTTGATTTCAGTTATGAAGTTTCTCGTGCCCTTGCCTCCTGCGAAGGCGCCCTGCTCTTAATAGATGCCTCCCAGGGAATTGAAGCACAAACACTGGCAAACCTGTTTCTCGCCATGGAGAACGACCTCGAAATCATCCCTGTCATCAACAAAATCGACCTGCCTGCAGCTGAACCTGAAAAGATAGCCGGCCAAATTGAAGAAGATCTGGGATTGGCAGGCGAAACAATACAGAAGTGTTCCGCCAAAACCGGCCAGGGTGTCCCGGAACTGCTGAACGCGATAATCCGGTTGTTACCACCACCGCAGGGAGATCCGGACAACCCCCTTGAAGCCCTTATTTTTGATGCCAACTATGACCCGTACAGAGGCACGATCATCTCTGTGCGCATCATGAACGGGACGGTCCGCACCGGAGATCATATTCTTTTCATGTCCAATGGAGCTGAATACCGCATAGAAGAGCTCGGCATTTTTCGTCTGCGTCGGGAACCGTGCCAACAACTGTCAGCCGGTGAAGTCGGGTATCTTGTAGCCGGTGTCAAGACTGTGTCCGATACACGACCGGGTGACACCATTACCCATAAAGATCGCCCCTGTGCCGCCCCGTTGCCGGGTTTTCGGGAAGTGCAGCAAGTGGTGTTCTCCTCACTGTATCCGATAGCTACCGATGAGTACGAAGACCTGGCCAATGCCCTGGAAAAGTTGAAGTTAAACGATGCTGCACTCACCTTTCAAAAGGACTCTTCAGCAGCGCTCGGCTTTGGATTCCGCTGCGGATTTCTGGGCCTTCTTCACCTGGAGGTCGTTCAGGAACGACTCGAACGGGAGTTTGATATTTCGCTGATCCTCACCGTACCTTCGGTCAAGTATAAATTCTATCTGCAGGACCAGACCATGGTGGAAGTGGATAACCCTTCTTTCTTCCCGGACCCCGGTTCCATTGCGCGCGTTGAAGAGCCCTATATCAAAGCCACTATTCATATCCCGGAACGATATATGGGTGCTGTGATGACGCTGTGCATGGAACGCCGGGGCGAAAACACCAAGTATCACTACCCGATGCCCGGCCGAATAGAGTTTACCTGTGAACTGCCGCTGGCTGAGGTGATTTACGACTTTTATGATCGGTTAAAGTCAGTGACACAGGGGTATGGTTCCTTTGATTACGAACTCACCGATTATCGGCCCAGTGACTTGATCAAACTGGATATTTTAGTAAACGGAGAACAGGTTGACGCCCTTTCCCAGCTGACGCATCGAAGCAAAGCTCGTGAACGTGGCCTGAAAGCGTGCGAACGGCTGAAGGAAGAGATCCCCAGGCAGCTGTTTAAAATTGCCATCCAGGCCGCGATCGGTGGAACAGTTATTGCCCGGGAAACCATATCCGCCCTGCGTAAAGATGTAACTGCCAAATGTTACGGCGGCGATATCAGCAGAAAAAGGAAATTATTAGAAAAGCAGAAGGAAGGTAAAAAAAGAATGAAGACCGTTGGTAATGTTGAGATTCCACAACGCGCCTTTTTAGCCGTCCTCAAGTCGGATCATTAACTGGAGGCATGGATGCACGTTGCAATGACGCTGCATAGGTGGTCAGGTGTTGACGCAAAGCGGCAACACCCTGGCCGGTTCGGGCAGAAAAGATGATTCGCTGGTCAGCATAAAGGGTCAGACCGGCGTCAAGCAGTGCAGCATGTTTCTGCTGCCGACCGAACGACAGTTTATCTGCTTTTGTATACACCGGCAGACACGGCACATCCAAATACCGTAGCCACTGTATCAGTTCACGATCCAGCTCTTTGAGTTCATGGCGTAAATCGATCACAACCACTACACAGACAAGGGTTGATCGTGATTCAATATAACCACCGATCAACTCCTCCCACTTCTGTCTGGTCTGATGAGAGACCCGGGCAAAACCATACCCCGGCAGATCAACGAGATATAAAGTATTCTCTACAGTAAAATAATTCAGGCTCTGTGTCTTTCCGGGTTTGCCGCTCGTTTTGACCAGGTTCACTCGCTCCACCAGCCGATTGATCAGACTCGATTTGCCGACATTGGATCGACCGGCAAAGGCCACCTCCGGGTACTCAGGAGGCGGCAGTTGACCAACAGTGTGAGCGGACAGACAAAACTGTACCTTTCTGAAATCCATCCGACAGTGTGTCTCCCTTTATACAGACGAACAGATGACCGGTTTGATCAGATCACCTTGTTTAACGAGTATTCAATAATGCCCTCAGCGCCCTGTTTCTTCAACATGGGGACCAGGTCGCGGACCTGATGTTCTGAAATAACGGTTTCAACTGAAAACCATTCTTGCTTGTACAGTTTTGCAACTGTGGGGGCATTCAGACTGGGTAACATACTGATGACAATATCGAGCTGCTCTTTGGGCACGTTCATCTTCAAACCAACAATGCGGTCTGCCCGGAGAGCTCCCTGAAGCAACATGGCAATATTTTCGACCTTCTCCCGTTTCCAGGGGTCTGCCAGGGCGGCTTTGTTGGCGATCAACTGCGTGTTTGACTCCATCAGTTCATGAATAACCCGCAGGCCGTGGGCGCGAATCGTTGCTTCCGTCTCAGTGACTTCAACAATTGCATCCGCCAGACCTGAGACAGCCTTGGCCTCTGTGGCACCCCAGGAAAACGCGATGTCGGCCTGAAGCCCGCGCTGGGCAAAAAAATTCCGTGTAACGTTCACCAGTTCAGTGGATATTTTTTTACCGTCCAACTCCTCTACCCGGGTTATACTGGAGTCCCCCGGCACAGCGATAACCCAGCGGGTCGGTTTTTTGCTGACTTTGGAATACACCAGATCAGCAATAACCTCCACGTCCGATTCATTTTCCAGTGTCCAGTCTTTTCCGGTAATACCCGCATCGAGCATACCTGATTCCACATAACACGACATCTCCTGAGGCCGACAGATCGAACACGAGAGCTCCGGGTCATCCACCTCGGGAAAATAATTACGGGAAGCCAGCTTGATCCTCCAGCCGGATTTGGCAAAAAGAGCAATGGTTGCATCTTCAAGGCTGCCTTTCGGTATGCCGAGTTTTAATACTTTCATGATTATTCCTTTATTCAATGGCTGCTACACCGTTCATTTCAAACCATAAACCGTTTCCGGATCAAAAAGACGTTCCTGTGCATCAACGACAAGCCGGTTACCGTCGACCTTCCGGTAAAAACAGCTGCGATAGCCGGTATGGCAGGCCGCACCCCCAAGCTGTTCCACCTTGTAGACAACAGTGTCCTGATCACAGTCGACTAAAATTTCTTTAATAATCTGCACATGACCGGATGTTTCTCCTTTAAGCCACAGACATGCACGTGATCGGCTCCAATAATGTGCCTTGCCGGTTTCCAGGGTTTTGTCCCAGGCCTGCCTGTTAATATAGGCAAGCATCAGCACTTCGCCGGTCTGGTAATCCTGCACAATGGCCGGTAAAAGCCCATGCTCATCTTTGGCAAAATCAAGTTTGATCATCTTATTTCCTCTGCAACAAAGAGGTCAAAACAGTCTGCTTGAGCAAATCCGGCAAAGTCTCTACAACCATTCGACCGGTCCTCGCGGCCCCTGAGAGTTTTTCCACAAGCTGCCGTTCTTGCCCCGCAAGCATTCATTTTTGTTGGGATCTACAGGGTTTGCACATTTATGCCGGGATCACAACTTTGTCAAGTCCTCAGTCGACGGCACCATCCCTTGTCAAAAAAAACACCACCGTGTATACTGCCGCCCCATTATCGTACTATCAGTTTAGCGAGGATCCGCCATGCGTTCTGTTCAACTCTTTGACACAGTTTCTGTCAGTTACACAGCCACTTTGACCTCCGGGGAAACGATTGAAACCATCCCTGCCGACAAACCCATCATGTTGACCATTGGTTCCGGGCAAATTCTTAAAGCTGTGGAAGCGTCTTTGCTGGGAATGGAACCTGGCCAGACAAAAACAGTGCATATTCAGCCGGAAGACGCCTATGGTTCCTACCATAAAGTTCTGGTCCATGAAATTTCCCGGTCTGTTTTCAAGGGACGCATCGACCCTAAACCGGGCATGGTTCTCTCTCTTTCTGTTGAGAAGGAAGGGGTTTCTCAAAAAGTCCCGGCCACTATCCTCACGGCTGACGCTGAAACAGTTGTTGTTGATTACAATCATCCCCTCGCCGGACAGGTTATCGCCTATACGGTCACGCTGCACGCCATCGGCTCGTAAGCCGCGACGTACGGCCGTCGAAAATCATGCAGGGGCACACGTATCGCTTGCATGTACGCATGTTCATTGCCCGAGGTTTGCCGGATAAAAGCGTTCAGCAGATAGCCCGGATTTTCTACCTGCAGCACAACCGGAAAGAAGTCGGTACCTGTTGCACCAACCTTGTAAAGAGGCCGTACAGACAGAGGTTTTTCTGTTTGCATGGAAAGATGTGACGGTTACAGGAGCTGTAACGTGATGAGCGGACAATCGGCTTTCAATCCGGTCAGTAACATGCCGAACCACAGGGAGCCGGTTCTCTTTTTTTCTTCACAGAACCGGAATTTCCTGTCTTTTTACATCCTTAAGATTTTAAAATTCCATCACAAAACTGTACACCCCTTCCTCAAGACGACTGGTTACCTTAAGGCCGGAGTGGTTGAAGACCGCCTGCATCCGCTCATTTTCACGTAACACCTCGGCCGTAAAACCGGCAATACCGTTACGTTTGGCAATCTTGATCAGATGTTGAAAGACAAAAGTACCCAAGCCTCTGTTCTGCCAGCCGTCACGAACCACAAACGCCACCTCGGCCATATTGGTCTTTTCGTTGAGGTAGTAGGTCCCGACCGCAATGATCTGCTCACCATGTGCTTCGGGAATAGTGCCGACCAGAGCCACATCCCGACGATGGTCGATATAGACAAAGTCCTGAATCTGCCGGGGCGTAAATCGCTGCTGGTGACTCATAAACCGGTAGTAAATGGTCTCCTGGCTCAGATTATAGATCAAATCCCGCATATGCGGTTCATCAGTGGGTTTAATGGAGCGAAAACTCACGGCATTGCCGTCCGGCATGAGGTGCGTTGTCCGAACCGCCTCTTCCACCGGCGCCAGGAATCGATTGGCAAAACGGGCCAGATTCGGCCGCAGATACTTGGCCTCCACTGCTTCACGGAACAGTTTTTCTCTGAAATCAGGGTGTGCAATGGAAATCAGTGCCATAACACGCTCCTGGATCGACTTGCCGTGGAGATAAGCAACACCGTATTCGGTCACCACGTAATGCACACTGGCCCGGTTAATGGTGACTCCGGAACCGGGCTGCAGAGTACAGACAATCCTCGATTCGGTGCCTTCCCGGTTAAGCGACGGTAACGTGATAATCGCGCGACCGGATTCCGACCTGCCGGCGCCACGATTGAAATCAATCTGACCACCGATGCCGGAATAAAATCTGCCGCCCACGGAATCCGAGCACACCTGGCCGGTGAGATCGATTTCCAAAGCCATGTTAACCGCCACCATCCTCTTGTGCTTACCGATCACCGCAGCATCATTGATGTACTCAGTCGGCCGGAAGCTAAACAGCGGATTGTTGTCAATATAGTCGTACAGTTTTTTGGTGCCCATGCAGAAACTGGCCGTGATCTTCCCCTTATCGATTGATTTCATTGCCCCGGTGACTGCACCTGATTCGATCAACGGGATGATCGAATCAGAGATCATCTCAGTATGAAATCCGATATCCTTGCGATCTTTGAGAAATTCCATCACTGCCTGCGGGATACGACCATATCCGGGCACCCGCCCCAGTCCAAGTTCAATGGTCGACCCATTGGGGATGAGCGCCGCCGCGGTCTGGGCAATTTTACAACTTATTTCATTGGGGATCTGTAATTCACGTTCGAGAATCGGCCGATCAACAGGAACGAGGAGATCAAGATCAATGATATCGATTTCGGTGTCACCGTGGGTCCACGGCATATTCGGGTTAACCTCGGCAATGACCAGCGAGGCATTTTCAATAGCACTGCGGGTAATGTCCACCGAAATACCAAGGCTGACCCGCCCATACAGGTTAGGCGGTGTTACCTGCACCAGGGCGATATCTATAGGCAGACTGCCGGAGTTAAAGAGTCCCGGCACATCGGAGAGCAGGATCGGTGTATAGTCGCCAAACCCTTCCTGGATAACATCACGAACGTTGGAGCTGATGAAAAAAGCATTGATGGCAAAGCTGTCAGACATCTTTTTATCCGCATAGGGGGCATCTCCCTTGGTGATCAGCTGGATAACCTCAACATTCGTCACCCGCCGTGCCCGGCCGATCATGGCAGCGATGAGTTCCTGCGGAGCACCGCAACCGGTACCGATGAACACACGCTGACCGGACTTGAGATGGCCAAGTGCCTCTGCCGGAGTGGCAATCATGTTGCTGTACGTATCCTGCCAGTGCTTAACATATTTCATAATCATACCTTTTTTCAAGTTGCCGGTCTGCTCGTGGATTACTGCTCTTCAGGCAGCGCCGCAAAGGTCATACGGGCATCAACCACCACCGGCTCATTGCCGATCTCACCGACAATCAGCGGATTGATATCCAGATCGAGAATCTGGGGAAAATCAGTGGTCAGCTGACTGATACGTTGTAATGCCACGGCAATGGCATGGAGATCAACTTCTTTGACACCGCGTTTTCCCTGGAGCAGTTCATACGATCGGGTTGATTTGAGCATCTGGATGGCTTCGTCTTCTGTGATCGGTGCCAGGTGAAAGGTGACATCTTTCATCACCTCAACAAAGATACCGCCCAGACCAAACATCAGCATGGGCCCGAACTGCGGATCACGGGTCATACCAATAATGACCTCCAGCCCTTTTTCCGCCATCTTTTCAACATAGATACCACCGATGATGGCGTTAGGCGCATGTTTGTTAATGCGGAGCATCATCAGATCAAAGGCATCCACAACCTCCTGAGCTGAACCGAGATTGAGTCGGACCCCGCCCAGGTCTGATTTGTGCACAATGGAGGGAGAGATAACTTTGAGGGCCACGGGGAAGCCGATGAAACGGGCAATTTCAACCGCCTCCTCCGCACTTGTCGTCACCCGGCCCGGTAAAATCTGAAAACCGTATGCCTTGAGGATATCTTTTGATTTAACCTCACCCAAACGAAGTCGATTGGTGTGCTGCCGCCGGGTGATAATCCGTTCCACACGTCTTCGGTTCACCGGAAAACGGACAACATGCCGGGCAGGCCGATGCTTCCAGACACCGTATTCATGCATGGCTTTCAGCGCCCCAACGGCCCGCTCCGGTGAGTCGTAAAACGGCAGTCCCGCGGCAGCCAGCTCTTTGCGTGAAGGCATGATATCACTGCCGCCGAGGAAAGAGGCGATCACCGGGATTGTTTCGTCAAGATGGGCAACAATGGCACGCACTGTAGCAGCCGGCTCGGTCATGTACTGCGGTGCAAGGACAATGAGAATTGAATCGATGTCCGGGTGGGCAACGGCAATGTCGATGGCCGCAGCGTAGTGACGGGGTTCAGCTGCCGCAGAGATATCGACAGGGTTGTCAATAAATGCAGATGGCGGCAGGTGCTGCCGTAACTGTTCCTCCAGGTCGGGAGTGAGCAGAGGAACACTCATGCCTGCCTTTTCAACCGCATCCGCCGACATCGTCGCCGAACCGCCGGCATTGGTAATAATCAGTACCCGATCACCTTTGGGAGTCGGTTGCAGGGCCAGTGCGGTGGCATAATCAAACAGCGCTTCAAAGGAGTCGGCACGACAGATTCCGGCCCGTTTGAAGGCAGCCCCGTAGGCGGTATCTTTTCCGGCCTGCACACCGGTGTGACTTGCAGCAGCCCTGTTCCCGGCAACAGTGATGCCCGCCTTCAGGATAACCACCGGTTTTCTTGTACTTGCCTTTTCAGCTGCCTTGACAAACTTGTCACCATCACTGATATCCTCCAGATAGCCGACAATCACCCGGGTTTCTTCGTCATGGGCCAGCGCTTCCAGAATATCGACCTCAGTGATATCCGCCTTATTACCAATGGAGACCGCCTTGGAAACCCCAAGCTCCCGTTCATCGGCGATATCCATCATTGCGGTACACAGAGCACCCGATTGTGAGAAAATGCCGAGTTGACCGGCCTGGGGAATACGTTTGGAAAAAGAGGCGTTCAGGTTAATAGCGGTGTTGATGACACCAAGGCAGTTGGGCCCAAGTAAGCGTACGCCTCCCTTGCGGCAGATCTCAATCAGCTCGTCTTCAATGAGCCGACCCTGTCGACCGGCCTCCCTGAAACCTGCAGCAACAACAATGATTGCACCGGCCTTCTTCCGGACCGCCTCTTCAGCCGCGGCCGGAACCTGCTCCGCCGGAACAGCCACGACAACCAGATCAATGGGATCGGGATAGTCGGCAAGTTTCGTATAAACCGGAAGGTTGAAGAGCTCCCCTCCTGCCGGATTAACCGGGATAATCGGTCCTGCAAACCCGCTTTCCAGCAGGTTGCTCATGGTAGCGTAACCGACTTTACCCTCGGTTCGAGAGGCACCGATAACAGCAATCGACTTGGGCGAAAAAAGTCTTTCCAGCATATTGTCTCTACCTTTTTAATTCTTCCGGAACATGGATGATGAAACCGGCGGCCTCAAGGGCTTTGTACATGGAACGGATGTTGTACGTGTTAATGCGAAGAAAAATCATCGGTTGTCCCTGATCTCCGCCACCACTTCGCACCAGCCGGGTGAAGGTTACCCGGTTTTCTTCCATCAGCTGAACAAGTCTGGACATCGCCTGCGGATCTCCCTGATCTTCTATGGAGATCAGCACCGAACCCTTTTCACCCAGGCCGAACAGAGCACGGTAGGCATTTATCAGATCAGCTGTGGTGAAAATACCCACAACCTTGTCTTCATCACCAACCACGGGTAATGCGCCGATCTTTTTTGACTGAAACAGCAGCAGGGCATCATCCAGAGTAGAGCTGGGGTTAACGGTCAGACACTCCCTGGTCATGAGCACGTCAACCGGCGTGTTGTTCACTTTTATTTCAATATTCTGCCGTTCCTTACTGCGGGCGACACTCGATGGCCGGGCTGAGCGCAGATCGCGATCCGACAGAATACCAGCCAGCTGGCCCAGTTCATTCACAACCAGAAGGTGACGGATATTATGTTGCTCCAGGATGCCGATCGCCTCGGCGACGGTCTTCTCCGGAGTGATGGTAATGGGTGACGGGGTCATGTAAGAACGTATGAACATCGCATTTCTCCAACGAGCAACAGTGTATCTGGATTTTTATTTAAAGTTAGTCGGTGAGCCCAAGAAGATACGCCTCGACACTGGTGCCGAGTACGTGCAGGTTGTATCCCCCTTCCAGGATAGAGACGAGTCTGCCATCCGTTAAATCAACGGCCAGTTCCTTAACAAAATTCCCCAACAGTCGGTACAGGTGATTGGTGAAAGCAAGTCCGGACATATCATCATCCCGATGCGCATCAAACCCGGCCCCGATAATCAGAGCATCGGGCTGGAAATTTTCCAGAAAAAGACGGATCTTCGGCAACAATCGTACAACCTGCTCCTCTCCGGCACCAGGGGCCAGAGGCAGGTTGAGGATGGTGCCTTTGCCCGGCCCTATTCCCCGTTCTTCCGCCCATCCGGTTCCCGGATAACTGAAACTGGGATGTTCATGTATGGAAATGTAGGCGGTTTCAGCCTCTTCCTCAAAGGCTGTCTGGATGCCATTACCATGGTGAGCATCAAAGTCAAAAATGCAGACGCGCCGACGGTTATATGCGTGCTGCCAGTAGCGAGCGGCGATCACACAGTTGTTGAAGAAGCAGAAACCATACGGCTGATTGGGTTCAGCGTGATGACCGGGCGGGCGAGTCTGACAAAAGACGATTGAACCCGGCTCTTGTTCAGCAACATCAACCCCCACTAAACCGGAACCGGCTGACAGGGTGGCAACTTCATAGGAATCATAACAGACCTGATTGTCCTGATGATCGATATACGTACGCCCGGACAACACAGCTTCTTCAAAACGAAACAACCATCCTTCCGTATGAAAGGTCAACAACTCGCTCCGTTGCACCGGTCGTGGCAGGACATGTCGAATTTGATTGACAAGAGGCCCTTCGACCAGCCGATCCGTGATAACGGTCAGGCGTTCCCGGGCTTCCGGATGATCTCCACCACCGGTATCATGACGAAGAAAAGCCGGGGCGGTGACTATGGTAATTATCGGTTCATGTTTCATTGCACAATCAAACAACCTCAATCCGGTCAACTGCAGCAATGGCTGCTTCTTCTGTATCAGCTCGGGAGTTTAACGTATTCTTAAAAAAAAACATACTGCTGTCTTTACAATTCAAAAAACAGACGCCGCCATCCCTGACAGGATACACAGCCGGGTGTAAGATCGTCTTTAAAAAACGACCACCGATCTTTCATGCAGATACACTTTAAACCTGCATGACCGGCTATGAACCTGTCTGCATGGGCTGCCGGTAAAAATTATTTAAAGTAAAAAATAGTATGGTATAAGAACTATTCACAATAAAACCGTCACCCACAACCATTACCTCTTGCACAGGCCGCACCTCAGCCAGACATCACCATGCCCCTGCCTTCATCGATCAAGGATAAAAATCCCGCCGACAGCTCCACTTCAGCAGCTGTTCTCGTTTTTGATCAGGTGAAAAAAACATTCACAGCCGACAAGACAACAATCACCGCTCTTGACGGTATCAGCTGTGCAATTCAGCCACAGAGAGTTACCGGTCTCATCGGCCCTGATGGCGCGGGGAAGACTACGTTCATGCGGCTGAGCACCGGACTTTTACAGCCCGACCACGGTACTCTCCAGGCCCTGGGCATTGATGTGATCCGCGACCCGCTCGAGGTGCAGGCACAGATCGGCTATATGCCGCAGCGTTTCGGTCTGTACGAAGATCTCAGTGTGCAGGAAAACCTGGACCTGTATGCCAACCTGCAAGGTGTACCGCAGCAGACGCGGAATGAACGTTATGCCCGTCTGTTGGCCATGGCTGGGCTTGAGGATTTTCGCCATCGCCTGGCCGGGCGACTTTCCGGCGGCATGAAACAGAAGCTGGGGCTGGTGTGCACCCTGGTGCGACCACCGCGTTTACTGCTGCTTGACGAACCCACTGTGGGCGTTGATCCGATATCACGGCGTGAGTTGTGGGAAATTGTCTACCAGCTTGTGGAAACCGAGGGCATGAGTGTGCTCTTAAGTACCGCCTATCTTGATGAGGCTGAACGCTGCACTGAGGTCGTGCTGATTCATCAGGGACAGATTCTTGGCCATGACCGGCCGGAGGTCTTCAGCCGCCGGGTAACCGGCCGAATATGGTCGATACGGGCGCCACATGTTGCCAAACGTTCTTTACAACTGCGTTTGAGCAATGATCCGGCAGTCCTTGATGCGTTAATTTTAGGAAAAAGCATCCGGGTTGTCAGTCATACGCCGGAGACATTACATCTTGCTGATCCCCCCCCCGAACCGTACAGCATTGAACCCGCTGAACCGCGTTTTGAAGATTATTTTGTCGCCACCCTGAAAAAGAACCATCGCCCTGCTGACTCCCCTGCCCGGATCACCTTGGGACAGAACAACCATCGCATTGTTGATGAAGACGTCATTGTAGCCGACAACCTTGTCCGTCGTTTCGGCAGCTTCTATGCGGTTGACCGCGTCAGCTTCAGTGTCCGGCGCGGTGAGATATTCGGCTTGCTTGGTGCCAACGGGGCCGGCAAAACCACCACCTTCCGTATGCTCTGCGGTCTCTTGCCCATCTCCAGCGGGTCATGTTCTGTTGCCGGCATGAACCTGCGCACCGCTGCCTCTGCAGCCCGCAGCCGTATCGGGTACATGGCCCAGAAATTCTCCCTGTACGGTAACCTGACCGTTCTGCAGAACCTTGGTTTTTTTGCCAGTGCCTATGGTCTGCGAGGTCAGGAGCGACTCGACCGGATCAACTGGGCCTTAGACACCTTTGCCCTGACCCCTTATTCCGGCAGTGAAGGGCAATCGTTGCCACTTGGTTTTAAACAGCGCCTGGCGTTAGCCGTAGCACTGATGCATGAACCTGAGGTGCTCTTTCTTGATGAGCCGACCTCAGGGGTGGACCCCCTTGCCCGGCGGGAATTCTGGGCACAGATCAACAGCCTTGCTGATCAGGGCGTCACGGTTCTTGTCACCACCCACTTTATGGAAGAGGCGGAATACTGTGACCGGTTGGTGATCATGGCTGAAGGCCGGGTATTGGCTGAAGGTTCTCCGGAGTCTCTTAAAGAGCAATTTGACGAGCAGGACGGACAGGAGACAACCATGGAAGATGTCTTCATCGGTCTGCTGCAAACGCACCACCACGGTTAAGAGGTCATCTAAGATGAAACCAGGACGAAACATGCGCCTTGCCGGCCTGATGCGCAAAGAATATCTGCAGGTGCTGCGCGACCCGTCCAGTATAGCCATCGCCTTTGTTCTCCCGGTGGTACTTCTGCTCATCTTCGGCTACGGGGTAAGTCTGGACGCCACAAATATCCGCATAGCCCTGGTGATTGAACAGCCGGACAACATTGCCCGCAACTTTGCCGGCAGCTTTGATCAGTCGCCCTACTTTGCACCAAGATCTTTTTCCTCCATCCAGGAGGCGGAAACCGCCCTGCGGCGTGCTGAGGTGGACGGTATTGTCTGGCTGCGCTCCGACTTCGGCAGTGGATATCTTCAGAACACGTCACCGCCCATCGGGTTGATTGTCAACGGTGTGGATGCCAACACGGCCCGCCTGGTCGAAGGATATGTTCAGGGTATCTGGTTCACCTGGCTGGAGCAACAGATGGAACTGGCCGGAAAAAAGATGACCTCTCCGGTGCAGCTTGAACAACGCATCTGGTACAACCCGGCAGTGCGGTCCACCGATTTTCTCATACCCGGCATACTGGCCGTCATCATGACCCTGATCGGCGCCCTGCTGACAGCTCTGGTCATTGCCCGCGAATGGGAACGCGGCACCATGGAGGCCCTTCTTGTTACCCGCATCTCAGCCCCGGAGATTCTTCTTGGTAAACTGATCCCTTATTTTTTCCTCGGCATGGGTGGATTAGGCCTCTCGCTGGTGATGGCACAATTCCTGTTTCATGTGCCGATGCGTGGTTCGCTGTGGTTGTTGCTGGCCAGTTCAGCACTCTTTCTCTGGGTGGCACTGGGAATGGGATTTTTTATTTCCACGGTGTTCCGTTCCCAGTTTGTTGCCGCCCTGGTGGCCATGGTCAGTACCTTTTTACCGGCGTTCATCCTCTCAGGCTTTATTTTTGATATCCGCAGCATGCCGGTCATCATCCAGGGGCTCACCTACCTGATTGCCGCACGGTATTACGTTACCATCCTCCAGACCCTGTTTTTAGTGGGTGATGTGTGGAGTGTTGTCTGGCCCAATGCAGCAACGCTCGCGCTGATGGGATTTTTTTTCCACGGCGTGGTCTATCACAAAACAAAAAAAAATCTCCAATAGGTTGTGCACATCGTGAACCAGCGCATCCTCGCCCTTATCATCAAAGAGTTCCTGGCACTGTTCCGTGACAAAAAGAGCCGCATGGCTGTTATTATGCCACCTATCCTGCAGTTGCTGGTGTTTGGCTATGCGGCCACCTTTGACCTTGAACAGGCCGGCCTGACCATTCTCAACGAGGACACCGGTGCCTTTTCCCGCGATCTCGTCAACCGCTTTGAACAGACAGAAGCATTTGACGTGGTTGGTTACCTGCACTCTCAGGATGAAATAAAGCCGGTCATTGATCGTCAGGCTGCGCTTTTAACACTGCATATCGGTGAACAGTGCTCAGCCAATGTGGCCCAAGGAGAAAGCTGCCCGCTCCAGGTGATGATCGATGGACGCAACTCCAACACCGCCATGCTGGCGCTCAACTATGTCCGCTCCATTGTTGCCGACTTCAACGAAGAGTATGCTATCAAGATGCATGGCACAGGATCGCCGGCCAGACTGGACATGCGGGCATGGTTCAACCCGAACCTGGAGAGCCGGTGGTTCATTGTCCCCGGGATCATCCCTCTGCTTGCCATGGTCGTCACACTGGTCGTCACCGCTCTGTCAGTGGCTCGTGAACGTGAAGACGGCACCTTTGACCAGTTGCTGGTAACGCCGCTTCGACCGTGGGAGATCCTTATTGCCAAAGCCATGCCAGGACTGATCGTCGGTGTGGGGGAATCGCTTCTGATTGTGGCGGTGGCCGTCTACTGGTTTAAGGTACCGTTTGTCGGTGATGTGCTGACACTGCTCCCGGGCCTGGTCATCTACGTGTTGTCGATCATCGGTGTTGGCCTGATGATCTCCTCTTTTTCCACCACCCTGCAACAGGCCCTGCTCGGAGCATTCCTCTTTCTTGTTCCTGCGGTCACCCTGTCCGGCTTTTCCACACCAATTGCCAACATGCCGGATTTTATGCAAAAGCTCACCTACCTCGATCCGATGCGCTATATCCTGGTCATCATCCGACGGGTCTTTCTGGAAGGTGCCGGCATCGAATACTTCTGGAACGAACTCTGGCCCATGTCACTCATTGCGCTGGTCTCCCTGGCGGTTGCCACATGGCTGTTCCGGCACCGGTTATACTGACGTGACCCGGGGATACACAGGTAACTTCCCGGACTTTTCCTGATACCAAAAAAAGACCGTTGCTCTGACTAAAAACCTTTTCGTCTTTTTCCCCGGGCCGCCGTGTTAATGGACTCGCCATTTTTCTGACGCCTGGTATATTTTCGCATTCTTTTTTCTTCAGCCGGTTTTTCCTATGGGCATTGCAACAGACATTATCCTGCTTGTTCTTACGGCATTCTTATGCGGGCTGCTGATGCAGCGTCTGCGCCAGCCCCTTATTCTCGGCTACATCCTTGCCGGCATTCTTCTTGGTCCGCACACCGGCGGGCTGACCATTACAGAAGTGCACGATATCGAACTGCTTGCCGAAATCGGCGTTGCCCTGCTCCTGTTCGCCCTGGGGCTTGAGTTCTCGCACAAGGATCTTAAACCGGTCAAACTGATTGCGCTGATCGGCACCCCTGTGCAGATCGGTCTGACCATGCTCCTTGGCTACGGTATCGGCACAATGATGGGATGGGATCCAAAATCCTCCATCTGGTTTGGAGCGCTGATCTCCCTGTCAAGCACCATGGTTCTGCTGAAAACACTGATGAATCAGGGGTGGCTGGGAACCCTGTCAAGCAAGGTGATGATCGGCATGCTGATTGTGCAGGACCTGGCGGTTGTGCCGATGCTCATTATTCTCCCCCTGATGAACGACCCGGCCGCCGGGCTGATCTCATTGGGGTATGCAGCTGTCAAAGCCTCTCTTTTTCTCGGCAGCATGTTTCTGCTGGGCGCCAGAATGCTGCCCTGGCTTATGCGGCATATCGCTAAACTCGGTTCACGGGAACTGTTTCTTCTGGCCATCATCACCATTGGGCTCGGGATAGGGTATCTGACCTACCTGGTCGGCCTGTCCTTTGCCTTTGGCGCCTTTATCGCGGGCATGGTCTTGAATGAATCCGACTATGGTCATCAGGCGCTCAGTGATATCATTCCCCTGCGCGATGTCTTTGGCCTGCTCTTCTTTGCCTCGGTGGGCATGCTCCTTGACCCCCGATTCCTCATGAATAACCTGGGCACCATTCTGATGCTGGTCTTACTGGTCAGTACTGGTAAAGGCGTTATCTTTGCCTCTCTTGCCTGGCTGTTTTCGTATCGCAATGTCATCCCCATTGCCATTGGGTTCGGCCTGTTTCAGATTGGTGAGTTTTCCTTTGTCCTTGCCAGAATAGGTCTGTCCACCCAATCGATCAGCATTGACTTTTACAACCTTATCCTCACAACCGCTGTCCTGACCATGATCCTTACGCCGATTGTGTCGGCACAGACTGCACGGTTGTACACCCTGCAGAAACAGTGGTTTAAAAAAGAACAGCTGGAGTCCATCAACTTCCCTAAAACCGGTTTTTCCAACCACGTCATCGTGGCCGGCAGTGGGCGGGTCGGTCTGCAGATCGCAGCGGTCCTGCATCGTCTTGCCCTCCCCTTTGTTCTGATTGAACTGGACCAGCGACGAATCGAACAGGCACAAAACCTGGGGTATGCTGTTGTCTTTGGTGATGCCAGCCATGAAATTGTTCTGGAAGCAGCCGGGGTGGCAAAAGCGGCCTTACTGGTTATCACTGTTCCTTCAGTGGTGGATAACGAGGCCATCATCACGCATGCACAACTGCAAAACCCCTCGCTTGAGATTATCGCACGAATTTCCGACCCGGACTTTGCAGAAACCTTCAGTGAGCTGAATGTGTATGATCTGGTCTATCCGGAACTGGAAGCCGGTGTAGAGATGATTCGGCAGGTGCTTTTGGTATTGCAGGTTCCGATAACAGAGATACAGCGACAGACTGAAGCCCTGCGCCGCGAATTTTTCACCAGTCGACTCAGCCAGAGCAGACCCTATAAAACGCTTGCCCAGTTTCGTTCCGCAGAGCAGCAGTTCGACCTGGAATGGATTGCGGTCAACGTGCACAGCAGCCTGATCAACAGGTCAATCGGCGAGGCGGAGATCCGTAAAAAGACGGGGGTATCTGTTGTCGGCGTGCTTCGAGAAAACCAGCTGGAACCCAACCCCGGGCCGCAGTACCGTTTTCACGAAAAAGATATGGTCGCTGTCATTGGCTCTGATGAGGCACGGGCCAGGTTTCATGCCGTTTTTATGACTCCCAGTCCCACAGGTTGAAAAAGAGCAGCCATTCACACTGGTTTTACATCCAAAAAATACAAAAAGATCTGCACCCAAAAACATTCAAAACTCAATGGATCCTGCCCCGTTTTTGAAGGATATTTCGTTAAGCGAGTATATTTTTTAACGGAGGTGTTCGATGACAACGAAAACAAAGTCAGGAAAGAGTAGATAGCGGCATCCACAGCAGTACAAGACAGAATCACTGGCCTGTGCCGAAAAGGTTGGTGTTCCGACAGCAGCCAGGCAATGAGGGCTTCATGAAAGCCAGCTGTATTCCTGGCGAAGCAAGGCTCGTCTTGTCCAAAATCGCAGCGGTGTGGAAGAACGACTTCTTGTAGAAAACACTCGGCTCAAGCGCCGGCCGAACAGGCCGAAGAGTTGACTAGGGTAAAAAGGCCGCAGCGTACTTTGCCAAGAGCCTACAGTGAGGTACGCCTTTATGCAGAACCATGCAGACGAATTCAAGAGTACTTCCATGAGCCGTGTGTTGGGTGTCTCTCGTAGCGGATTCTACCGCTGACGACGACAAACTCGAAGCACAATCTTCCGGTCACGCTAAATATGCTCCAGCAGAATTTCAGCGCCGATGCTCCGAACCAGAAGTGGGCAAGCAATATAACCTATCTCTGGACAGCTGAAAGATGGCCTTACCTTGCTGTGATTATCGATCTGTTTTCACGGATGGTAGTTGGCTGGACTTTGGCAGAGCGTATGACCGCCGAGACACAGCAGCACACCGTCTGCCCACACAAGATCTGTTCCTCGATCACTTGGCAGGCATTGTTATGAACCGTGCTGTATTGCTAGAAAGACTCGATCCTCTAATTATCCTCTACCTTGATCTGTTACCTGTTGAATCTGGATCGCAGGTGCAATGCGAGTTCGAATTTCGTTGTAAACAGCGATGTCGACGCCCTCGGCTACCTCCAGCGACACGGCCAACCCATACGCGACAGGATTTTGGATTTTTCCAGCATCCTTACGGCAGTTCACTTTGATTTCGATAACTTCCCCATCGATGAACGGCTCCGCTCTCTGGCCTTCGAACACTTCGTGTTGGACTGTTCCTCTCTTCACAGTTTGCCAATCTGCGTTCTGACGAGATGGAGCCAAACCGTTATTAATAGCTTCAAACCATAGGCTTGCTGTCCGGTATCTTTGAGTGCTGGCCGAAACAGGTGAAAGCCAAGCAAGAGTCACTGTTAAGCGTCTTCGCTCTTGGCGGGCGCTGAGAGATGGAGGTAACGGCAATCGAAAAACGTGAGCTTCACCATCAGAGAGTTCACCATAGCCAAGCAAGGTGGCTCTCTGATCTGTACAGTCAAGAACCCGGTCTATTTGTGGAAGGCCATAGCCCAACCAGCGAGCCAGAAGAGATTTATACTGCCTACCAATTTCACTAGAGATGTCTGCTGGCCTCGAATACAAAGACTCAGCACGTTCTCTAATTTCCCTTCCAAGATCCGAATTTTCGATTCGAGACTTTAGGTGATCACCGATATCGCCCCACGAACAGCCATGCACCAGCATCGCCTTCAGTAGTGGGACTTCATAACTTCTCGGATCAACTTCAGCCGCTTGTTCACTAAAGATTTGCTGCAGGGAGTCGTAACAAATACACGCCGCCCTACTGATCAACGCTGTTGCGTTGCTCGTTCCACAACTGTATGAAGTGGCATCTAATTCACCAGCAAGACTTCCGGGAGAAGCTGTTTTGTTTCCGGGAGGAACCCGAAAAATTGCTGGCTCAATGGTTACGGGATTGGTTGGCTGTAATGGCAACCGGTACCACTGTCTCCCGCCGTAGAAGATAACGTCGGGTTTTATTGCACGTCGATAACCGCTGCCAAATGCAGAAACTGGGCTGGGTAATGGATGCTCGAACGGATCTATCCGGTTTCCTTGATAGGTGAGCTGAGATTCATCTTGATGTGTGGAGCCAACCGTCAACCCATTGATTGTTTCTGCAGGTGAAAGCAGCTTCCTATGACGGGCATCCCGATACAAAGCTCTGATCGTTGCAGCCTCGAACTCGTCAGCTCGAAATGAATCAAATTCTTCCTGAGATACCCCCAATGATATAGATGTCGGATGATTTCCTGCACTGACAACAAAAAGCACGCCATACTTCACACTCAACCAGTCCAGCAATCTGGCAATAGGGCTCATGGATTGTGTGAATTGACGAGTTCGGTCTCCGATCGACAGATTAATGACCCTAACTTGAGGTGCTGTTGGTCCTTCTCCCTGCCCCCCTTCAAATAACCGTTTAACCGCTCTGTGGATAAGATCGACTGCTAGGCAGTTTTCCGGAATGCCCTCGGGGCGTGGTGTATTTAGCCAGTTCAGTGGCTTCATAATAGACCGCACATAGATCGGCCGAGGTAATGGAGTAGAAGGCTGATTGAGATCACCATGAACAATCAATGATGCCATCGATGTTCCGTGGACACGTTCGGAGGCCGCGTAATCAGCGTCCCAGTTGTCTGGATCGTCAATAATCAAACGGCCAGCCAACAAACGATGATTGGCCAGCGGAACCCCATCAAAAAGAGCTACGACAGGATCACCAGTAGGCAGTGGCATTTCTTCAATTTGGGCGTTTTCAACATCCCCCTCTGGAGATTTGTCTCCGACCACCATTTGTCCAACAGGTCTGAAGAACATGACGTTCTCACATTTAACCAGTTCAGTTGTTGGGTTCTCCACAATAGATCGAATAGCATGAGCCGAAAGCTCGGCCAGGAGCCCATGGTAGGCGATGCCTTCAATTACTGACTGGTTTAGTATTCGGCCGCCTGCTTGCTGGACGAGGTACGTAACTTGACTCTCGCTAACTGCGCGAAGCTCGTTGCTACCACGAAACCAAAGTTCAGTCTCAAACGTAATTACCCTATCCCCGTCGTACTCAAGATTCTCTCTCCAGACATCAATGATTCCGGTTTCGAGAAGCCTATCCTGGACATCCCACTGGCGGATGCTTTTCAGGTGCAGGAACACGTCGCGAAACTTTGTAAGTCCGTGCTCGAATTGCATAGTGGGATCTTCTTGGTAACGTCGCCACAACGACAGCATCTGCTCAAGTGCTTGCTGGTTGGTCATGACGAGATATAGTCGCCCACTCAGCTCTTTGTCGGGTTTGGTTTCATCATAAAACTCTTCATCTGGGGTAATTTCATCAATTTCAATTTCACCCATCCACTCGAGCCCCACGATGCGTTTCACTGCATTGGCAAAGTTTTCGATACTTCCGACAGTCTCTATCACGAGAACCTGCTCTGGAATTATGCCAGCAGCACTCTGCTGTATTTCTATTCGTCTGGCATCAAATGTGGCCTGGAGTTGACTGAAGACTGGAGAAAGGCGATCCCATTGTCGTTGTGGTGTTGGCCTTCTTACTCGACCTCCACCACCTCCAAGCGTTGAACGAGAAGCCGTTTCAGGTGTCGGGAAAAGGAGTAGTGGGCGTTCAGGCATCCTTCACCTCCGGTTTGTTCTGTTGCTCCATGGTAACCGATCTGGCAGACCAGTTCCGAAGAGTTCTTGATACGATGTCCTTCATGTTGGCGTTCGGTTGTTCAAGCACGTACTGACGAAATAGGGACGTACCAAACTCTTCAACTTCAGCGAAATTCGATCCTTGGAGACGTTTGGCCAAAGTGCCAGGAGCATATCCCAAGGGAATCTTGATCCGGCGTTCGAACTTTTCGAACCACTCTGTCAGGCGAGCCCGAGTTGGACCGGGTAGCGTCATGCGGACCTGGAAGCGCCGCCATACCGCACGGTCCAGTAGTTCGGCATGATTGGTTGCCCCAATGACCATGACATGGCTCGGCAGGTTGTCGATCTGCATGAGCAGCGAACTCACCACGCGCTTGATTTCACCGGTCTCGTGCAGGTCACCGCGCTCCTTGCCAAGGGTTTCAAATTCATCAAAAAAGAGGACACACTTACGAGTGGAAGCGTACTCGAACAGTTTTTTCAAACGAACAGCAGTCTCGCCCAGATAGGTGCCGACGACGCTCTCATAGCGAACCACAAGCAGTGGAACCACCAGTGCTTCTGCAATGGCTTCGGCCAGGGATGTCTTGCCATTACCAGGAGGCCCGATGAGAAGCACGCGGTTGCGGGGCTCCAAATTGTAGGACCTGAGCAGGTCGGTCCGGTGCTGCTCCT
Organism: Desulfobulbus oligotrophicus; assembly: GCF_016446285.1. Taxonomy (NCBI): domain Bacteria; kingdom Pseudomonadati; phylum Thermodesulfobacteriota; class Desulfobulbia; order Desulfobulbales; family Desulfobulbaceae; genus Desulfobulbus; species Desulfobulbus oligotrophicus. The sequence goes on along the minus strand of NZ_CP054140.1, from coordinate 2,255,369 downwards.
GAATCAAGCTCTGGCAAATTTGCTGGACCTCATCCGGAAGGATGAGATCGGATAGCTTTCGTTGGGGCATAACCTCATGGAACAGGTTGTTCATACGGTGATCCAGCATAGGAGCACCGCCATTGATAGCGGGGCGTTCAACTGGCGCGGCGTTAAGTAACTCCTCGAGTTTCTCGGCCAGCACCTTGTGTTGCTTGCTCCGCTCTTCGGCGATGATCGCCTCGACGACCTTTCTAAAGCTGGCCTTGTCACCCCGTATACCGGATTGGACAAGGCGAATGAGTAAATCCGCTCTTGCCATTATTCGTCCCCCATCCGTGTTGCTGCCTGGTCGTACCACATGACCAGTTTGGGGTCTTTTTCCAGGAAATTGTCGCGGATCTTTTCGGCCACGGCGACGATAGTAGCGTAATCACGCTCCTGCCAAGTTTTTTTAAATCCAGCGCGGACAGCTTCCAAGTGGAGAATTTTGAGTTTCTTTTTAGCGGCTTTGTTGGGGTCAGGTACGTCGTACCAACGGTTTTCCGCTTCGCGGAAAAATGCGGGGTGTGAGGTAAGCAGATAGTCGCGCAACGACATGGTGGTGGCTCCAATCTCGGTACAGATGACCTTGAAGCGACCGGCTATCTGAGCGGCTGCATCGCGGACACAGGCGTTCTTCAGTCCTTTCAGCAGCGAGGCATCTTCAGCGATGCTGGAGACCACCGACATCAGGTGCGATTTACTACCCGTGCCGTAGTTACCGACGACCAGCAGCACCAAACGAGAGTACAGTTCTTCGGCTGCCTGGAGAGATTCTCTTATTCTATCAAGTACTGGGTTGTTCATCATTTTTCTCTTCTACCATTCTTCAGCATATGTCTGTACTATGCTTTCTGATTAATCTACATGAATAAATTCAAGTAGATATCTACAACAGTCTTTCTCTCCAGATTGTCTGCAGAAGCAGAGAGTCTTTCTGCCCCTATTGTCTAAAAACGAATATGACCGGAACAAAGAGATGCTCTTCGCGGCAATTGACGATCAAAGATGAACGACCGTTAGTTTGTGAAAACACGGTAGTCCAAGAGCTTTTTCTCGTTTATCATCTGGTGCAGCACGTCTACACACCAGCTTTAAAATGATAATGAAAATCCAAGTGTGTAAACAGCTTTTATAACAAAAAAAAGAATTTTTCATCACGGAGTTCCACATCACCGGACAGATGATACCTGAATCAGCAGATTATTCGATGAAATAAAGGAAAGGACTTCAGGGGGGTGAGACCAATAAAAAAAGGGCCCCTTGCCTGGCAAGGGACCCTTTAAAATGGCGGAGAAGGAGAGATTCGAACTCTCGGTACTCTCGTACACACGCGTTCCAGGCGTGCACCTTAAACCACTCGGTCACCTCTCCGTAGATGACTGAAAAACATCAGCCAGGCAGTATACCCTGCTCAGCTTGGAGCCTCTTCTATCCTGAACGTCGCGTTTTTGCAACGGAAAACTAGCGCCGTTGCCGAAAAAAGTCCTGTAGGATCTGCCTGCACTCCTCGGCACAGACCCCGCTGCTCACCGCAAAACCATGGTTGAGTAAACCATCAGCACCGATCTGATACCTTGAAACCACGCCGCCGCCTTTGGGGTCTGCCGTCCCAAAGACCAGCCGTGCTATCCGTGCATGCACAAGGAGTGCGGCGCACATCGGGCAAGGTTCCAGGGTGACATACACCGTTGTTCCGGGCAGTCGATAGTTGCCGAGCCGCTGACCAGCCAGCCGGACGGCCCGCATCTCTGCATGACCTGCAGGATCAGAGGCACGAATGCAGCAGTTGCCTGCCTCGGCAAGGATTACCTGCTTTTCGGCAACCACCACCGCACCTACCGGCACTTCACCTTGAAACGCAGCTGCCTGTGCCTGTGCCAACGCACGCTGCATCATCCTGATATCAAATTGTTCCTGCTGTGCATCGGTCTTTTTTAACTGCACCATCTCAACAATACCCTGCGTAACTTCTGTTTACATTTGGGAGCACGAATCCTATAATTACAAAAACGGCATTGAGAACACAAAACTGCAACCAAACGGGAGTAACAGGACCATGACAAAAAAAAGACCTGCTATACTCGCGTACGAATTTTCACTGAACAGCCAGCGGAATATTGAAACCGCTTTAGCCGGAAAATTTGAACTGAACTTTCAACATGATCTGAAATCGTTTCAGAGCGAGATCAACAAGAAGATGTACGATACGATCTTTTTGAACTTTCAGCCTGATAACGATGATGAAATATTTACTTTACTTGAACGAATTTACGAACAGACGCCATCCACCCCGATTATCGTTGCCTGTGCCTCAGAAGATGAGATCCGCTTTGATAAAAAAGCAGAGGCGATCATCTATGACATCCTGAACGTTCCTCTTTCGCCGGTACGGATACGACGATCCGTCCGTCAGGCTCTGCAACGCCGACAGCAGGAAAATGAACTGGCCTATCTGCGGCGCACGCAGGATATTGTCTACAGTTTCAGCCATATCGTTGCGGAAAGTGAGAGCTTTAAAAATGTCATAAAAAATCTGCGGAAGTTTGCCTCAACCGACGCCACCATTCTCATCACCGGCAGCACCGGAACCGGGAAAAGTTTCCTTTCCGCCACGGTTCACTATAACTCACCACGCCGAAACCAGCCGTTCATTAAAATCAACTGTGTCAACATCCCGGAAACCTTGCTGGAATCCGAACTGTTCGGTCACGAAAAAGGTTCGTTCACCGGTGCGGACAAACAACGTATCGGCCGTTTTGAACAGGCTGACGGCGGCACAATCTTTCTTGATGAAATCGGTGAGATCTCTTTGGAAATTCAGGCGAAACTGTTGCGGGTGCTTGAAGATAAATCCTTTGAACGCGTTGGCGGCAACAAAACCATTAAAGTCGATATCCGACTCATTGCCGCCACCAACAAAGATCTTCCCACCCTGATCGACCAGGGCAGGTTCCGTGAAGACCTCTATTACCGCATCAGTGTTTTACCGGTGCATCTCCCTGACCTCAAAGACCGTACCCGCTGTCTTCCGGCCATGGCGATGCGGCTTCTCGAAAAATCAACAACCTCCCTCAACAAAGGGAACATCACCGGCTTTACACCAGAGGCCATGGCCATGATTCAAGGGTACGACTGGCCGGGCAATATCCGCCAGCTCGGTAACACCATAGAACGGGCGGTAATCCTGGAAGAGGAAAATCTGATCGGCCTGCAGGCCATACACATTCCCGAACTGCGACGCCCCCCTGCTCCTGTCACCGAAGGCACCGAATCTCTGGAGACCCACGAACGTGAGCTCATCTTAAAGACACTGGCTGAAAACCTGTGGGTACAGAAAACCACGGCCCGCTGTTTAGGCATCAGCCCGCGGGTGCTTAACTACAAGATTAAGAAATTTGGAATCAGTCACCAGAACTGGCGTAAAAACAAAAAAAAATAATGGTACGTTCAATACAGCTGATCACCGGTACTCGACATGGTCAGGTTACCGTTTTTAACACCCCGCAATGCAATCAGCTGTTCCGCCAGATCCCGCACCTGAGAAGCCCTTCCCTTGACAATGGTCACCTCAAGACAGTTGTCATGATCCATGTGTACATGCGTTGTTGAGGTGATCTGATGATGATACTCGTGCTGAATCTCAGTTATCTTCTCCTGCAGCTGCGGCTGATGATGATTGTACACCAGGGTGATCACGCCGACGACTTCACTGTCCTGTTCCCACTCTTCATTGACTAAAACGTTTCTGATAAAGTCCCGAATCGCTTCAGACCGATTGGAGTACCCGCGACGTTGAAGGTACTCATCGAGTCGGGCAAGCAGCTTTTCATCCATTGATACAGAAAACCGTATAAGCATGGCTGTCACATCTCTTTTTCCAGTTCATCGAGTCTTTCAACAGCAAGTTTGGCCTCAGATCGCATGCTTTCCGGTAGTGTTGCATCCTTTGCCGACCGCATGAAGTACTGTTTTGCCGTTTTAATGTTCCCTCGGTACAGGTTGTACTTTGCCAGATAAAAAACACTGGCCCCTTCCCTGCCGCTGTTGGCCTCAAGCTGTCCCAGGTCAAAGTAGAGTTGTGCGTATTCAGGCATCACCGCTGCCACCCGCAGCAGTAGCTGTCGTGCTTTTGGGTAGTTACCGGTCATTGATTCCAGCTTCCCCAGCTGATACACACCGTACATGTCGTTTGCATCGCGTTGTATCGCCTGTTCGAGAACAGGACGAGCCTCACTGTGACGACCGCTTTGCAGAAGGATGACGGCACGGTCAACGTCAAGGATAGTTTCCCGGGGATACTGTTCACGAACCCTGTCCAAGTGGTGCAACGCCTGTTCATACTTGTGGTCCTGGGCATCCAACAGCGCTAAACCATATCTGCCCATATGCCGCTGTTCAGCCTCCTTGGCCGAATTCACCAAAGTTACACACGAGATGCGGAGCTTGTCCAGGTCTGTGGATTGGATAAGAACACGATACTTAAAACGTAAGAACGCAAAGTTATCCGTTGGTACATAAGCTGAAGGTTTTTGTTTCTGCTGTTCCCGTTCAATAAGCGATTCAACATACCCCAAACGTGCCTCAGGGTCGGGGTGAGTGAGCAGATATTGCGGTGTACCGGGACCGAACTGATAGCGGGTAATGCGCCGCATGGTCTGCAGCATCTCCCGCATGGACTCCGGATCCCGCTGCATCCGCTGCATCCAGGTAAAGGCCAGGCGATCAGCCTGTTCTTCGTCTTCACGGCTGTACTTGAGGTTCAGGGTCTGACCTGCAGCCAGAGAACCGGTCAGCAGTCCCTGCGAAAGACCGGGAACACCCAGGGCCAGGCCGGCGGCCCCAAGAATAAGAGATAGAGCACTGATTTTACTGCTCTTATCCAGCCGTTGCGCAATATGACGGCTGACAACGTGACCGATTTCATGAGCTAAAACACTGAGCAGCTGATCTTCCGTTTTCATGGTTTCAATCAGACCAGTATAAAAAAATACCAGGCCGGCCGGAGCGGCAAAGGCATTGAACTGATCGCTTTTCACCACAAAAAAATGATAATCAAAATGTTGCGGCCCGATATTTTCAAGAACAGTCTTTCCTAACCTGTTGATATACTGACTGATATCCGGATCGTCCAGGGTGGCCAGCTCCTTACGCATGGAGTAGAGCAGGTATTCACCAATTTTCCGCTCTTCACCGATACTCAAGGCTCTTACCTGTGCAGGCCAGGTCAGACAGGCAACAAGGGTAACAAGGGCAACCCATCGAAAAAATAAAGAATCTCGAATCATACAACTACACAATAAAGTTATTCCGCCTGCTGTTTTTCATACTGAGACAAACGACAACAGATATATAGGTAACGCGTTCCGTAACTCGTCGCAACTCTTCGGCCAAAAAAGTTTGCTACTGACGGTTCAACGTACGATCCATACGACCGACGATGAGTGAGCAGGGAAAGGTGAGCAGAAAGTAAAGCACAGCAATGGTCAGCCAGACCTCAATGGTCAGGTAGGTTGATGCCATGAGCTGGGTCCCCTGGTAGGTGAGTTCCTGTATTGAAATCACCGAAACAATGGCCGAATCTTTAATCAGTGAGATCATCTGTCCGGCAAGCGGCGGCAGCACCCGTCGAACCGCCTGGGGTAAAATGATGTGCTGGAGCGTCTGCAGCCTGGTCAGGCCGAGGGCATGACTGGCATCCCACTGTCCCCGCTCGACAGATTCGATGCCGGCCCGAAGGATTTCAGCAACATAGGCACTTTCAAAGAGTGCCAGGGTAATGACGGCGGAAAAGAAGGCGGAAAACTGATCCGGTGCCGCAAAAAGCAGGGTGATCAGCTGCTGCATCTGCGGCGACGCCTGCCTCGCCAGAGTCTGCAGATCGAGAATCGGGACCAGCTGATCAGCCAGAAAGAAGTACAGTATAAAGATGATGACCAGGGGTGGCAGGTTGCGCATCAGTTCGATGTACGAACGGGCCATAAGTCGCCAGTACAGCCAGCGACTTACCCGGGCCAGAGCTACAACCTGACCCAGGACAATGGCTAAAAGACCGCTCCATACACCGAGCCGGACCGTGGTCAGCAGGCCGTGGATCAGGTAGTTGGGCACCCACTGTCCAGCCTCTGTATCGTAGCGAAACAGAAATTGGGGGATTTTTTCCCACTGCCAGTCATACTGCAGGTGCGCTGCGATCCGGTAAGCAAAGATACCGATAAGCGCACTGAAAACAAGCAGGAGCAGACCATCAAGTCGCGTAAAACGTCGGGCTTTGATGGATCCGAACAAGGTCAAAAAAATACCCGGGGTTTTATTGGACAAGTTGCTGCCATTCCGTTGTTTCAAACCAGTAATGGCGGCGTTTGTCTATCCAGCTTTTATTCCTTTCCGCGGCTATCCAGTTGTTTAAAAAGTTAAGGGTGTCGATGTCGCCCTTCCGCACTCCCATGCAAATGGGTTCCTCCAGCAACTGATCAGGATATGCCGCCAGTATTTCAGGATTGGCGGCCGCACTGTGAACCGGTAGCGGCTGACCGGCGACCATGGCATGTGCCCGGCCGTTTTTCACCTCCTGGACAGCGGCCGGCTCATCATCAAACAGCCGAAGCGTTGCCTTGGGAAACCGCTCTTTGGCAGCTAAGGCAGCGGTTGCGCCCAGACGGGCTGCTATGGTGACCTCAGGTTTATTAAAATCGTCCAGTTGCCAGCCTGATGTCATCTTTTTATGCGCCAGCACCCCCTGCCCTGTGAAATAATAGGGGTCTGTGAAGTTAATTTTAAGGTTACGCTCTGCAGTAATGGTCATGCCGCCGATGATGAGATCGAATTTACCGGCAATGAGCGAAGGAATAATGCCGGACCATTTGGTGGGTACAAATTCTATCTTAACCCCCATGTCTTTGGCAAGCTGTCTGGCAATATCGATCTCAAAACCGATCAGCTCCCCCTTTTTATCCTTCATGGCCCAGGGAACAAAGACATCCAGCCCAACCCGAAGCACACCTCTTTGCATGACCTGCTCAATGGCGCTTTCCGCGGCCAGTTTCTGCTGGAGCTCCCCAGCACGCACATCTGCAGCCCAAAACACAACTGCAGTGACCATCAGTACAGCAACACAACGCAGCATATCTTTTTTTTGTCGTCGAATCATCGTTTCGTTCCAAATAAAGTTTTGAAGTGTTCCAGTCCCTCCCGGGCTAACTGCTCTTTAGGGACAAATCGCAGGGCAGCAGAGTTGATACAGTATCGCAGCCCGGTCGGCGGAGGTCCATCGCTAAACACATGACCCAGGTGAGTGTTGCCCATCTTGCTGCGCACCTCAGTGCGGTGAGTGAGCAGAGTCCGATCCGCCTTCTCCACTATGTTTTCAGGCACCAGAGGCCTGGTGAAACTCGGCCAGCCGGTTCCGGAATCAAACTTGTCGGTTGAGGCAAACAACGGTTCCCCGGAAACAATATCAACATAGATACCTTCCTGATGGTTGTTCCAGTAGGCATTGTCAAATGGCGGTTCAGTGCCGTTTTTCCGGGTGACTTCATACTGTAACGGGGTCAGACGTTTCCGGAGCTCTTGATCGCTTTCCTGTGATGCTGCCGTTTGCTGCGGCCAGATTTTCCGGAGAAAAGCATCTCTGCCGGAACCCTGGCGATAGTTGGCATAATGCAGCGGATTTCTCTTATAAAAACCCTGATGGTACTCTTCGGCGCGATAAAAAGGTGTTGCCGGCAGAATCGGAATAGCCGGCGGCTTTGCAAAAAGACCGCTTGCGGCCAACTCGTTCTTTGACTGTTCGGCCTGAATTCGTTGGTCCTCGTCCTGATAAAAGATGGCGGGCATATAACCGGATCCGCGATCAACAAACTGTCCGCCGGTGTCGGTTGGATCTATCTGACGCCAGAACGTATCGAGCAACGCTTTATAGGTGATCTGTCCGGAGTCGTACACAATGCGAACGGCCTCCACATGACCGCCTGCCATATAGTTTTCATACGTGGGGTCTGTTGTCGTTCCCCCAGTATAACCGGACTCGACCGTGACGACTCCTTTTAATTGTGCAAAAGGAGACTCCATGCACCAGAAACAACCACCGGCAAATATCGCCACCTTCTGGTGATCGTCGGTCAGATCCGGGGAGGATGGCTGTTCAGGTCCACCGAAAACCTGATTATCAACGACAAAAGTTGTACCAGCAGCAATCCATAACAGCCAGTAAGTGATATTGCGTAATGGGATCATAGTCGTCTTCTCCATTGGGGTCTTTTTTTTGTATAAACCCATACAATAAGACCACCTTGGGATCTCACCAGCCGTATCAGTGCTTTTTCCTGACATGCCAATAAAAAACTCCTTGCAACATGCTGTTGTCAAGGAGTTTGTGCGTCCGGAAGCTGACCGTCACAGGTTTACCCTCTCCCCCGGTAGCGGGAACGGACATTACCTGCTCGCCGTTTCATAACCAAAATGACCACTCCCAGGGCGAGCAGGAAAAATAAAAAGCCGACACCAATTCCGATAAACAACAGTCCCAGGCTGCTCCCGCGTTTTGTACCGGCACTGTCCGGCTTATCCGGCTGTTCCTCTGCACCGGAAAGTATGTCAGTCTCTGATGCCTGCGGAGTGGCAAAGGTTATGCCGGTGTCAGCAGTAACGGATGCACCCTGTTGAGTTGCTACTGCGCCTGCTGTCGCAACAGTTTCCATCTTTGGCGGGATAAGGGTAAAGCCCCTGTTGATCAGTTCAACTGCTTTGGCATCCCGAACCTTTCGATCCTTACTCCCCATGACCAGAGCAATGATGCGTACCCCGCTGCGCTGTGCAGTTGCTGCGATGGAAAAGCCTGCGGCCTGATAGTACCCGGTTTTCAACCCGTCAGCACCGGCTACCTGCCCAAGCAGTTTATTGTGGTTACGCATAATAAATTTCCCGTCGCGGAAATCTCTGGTCTGGGTGCTGGTGTACGTTAACGCCTGAGGGCGTTTGACAAGCTCTCTGCACAGAATGGCCAGATCACGGGCAGTGGTTACATCCGGCAGTTGTCCTTTACTGGGAGGCAGACCGTGTACTGAATAAAAACGGCTGTTTTTCATGCCCAATTCCTGGGCTTTTTGATTCATCAGGGCAACAAATCCTTCTTTGGACCCGGCAACATGTGTGGCAAGTGCCACAGCAGCATCGTTGGCCGACTGCACCATTAAAGCGTACAGCAACTCATCAACCGGAAACTGCTCTCGTGGATCCAGATAGACCTGTGATCCACCTATTTTAGCCGCCTCCACGGTAACCGGAACCACTTCATCCAGGCGGAGCGCCCCCTGTTCAACCCGATCGAGAATAACATAAAGGGTCATCAGCTTAAGCACACTGGCCGGATAAATCGTGGAATCGGCATTTGCCTCAAACAGGACCTTACCGCTCTCCGCGTCAATCAGCAGTGCCGAGGCATACGGATCCTGGGAAAGCGGTTGTACCGGAGCACGTCCATGGGCCAGTATCGGCGTGAGCAGGGGCAGTAACAAAAGGAAAATAAGTGTGTGACGTTTCATGTTTTTTGTACCGAAAAACCGGTTTACAGAGAGATGGTCAGAGTAGAGTGAGCAGTAGCGAACACCTTGAAAATAACAGCTGCACAGGCTTATACCCCATCATCCGTTTTTCGGATGAGGAGACAGGCAGTGCAAAAAAATGCGCAACAAGCCTGATCAGAGCTGGGGTGGTTCCTGGCCGGTCAGATAGCGATGCATGGCAGAAGCCGCCTTCTTCCCCTGGCCCATGGCACTGATCACTGTTGCCGCACCGGAAACTATATCACCGCCGGCAAAGACACCCGGCATGGAGGTCATCATTGTTTCAGAATCAGCTATGATCGTCCCCCATTTACTGGTCGTAATTTCCGGTGACGTCTGCGGGACCAGCGGGTTGGGTTGATTGCCGATGGCCACAATAACCGTATCAGCGGGTACGACAAATTCGCTGCCCTCAACAGCCACCGGCCGCCGTCGTCCGGATGCATCAGGTTCACCCAGCTCCATGCGCAGACATTCAACGCCTGTCACCCGATTTTGGGCATCAAAAAGTATTTGCACAGGATTGGTCAGCAGATGAAAGGCCACGCCCTCTTCCTCAGCATGGTGCACCTCTTCGGCCCTGGCCGGCATTTCGGCCTTACTGCGTCGATAAACAATGGTTGATTCGCTGCCGAGCCGAAGCGCTGTCCGCGCCGAATCCATGGCCACATTGCCGCCGCCAACGGTCACAGCCCGTTGCGGACGGATGGGAGAAGTGGCAAAATGCGGAAAATCAATGGCCCGCATCAGATTGGCACGGGTAAGAAATTCGTTGGCGGAAAACACACCAATGGCGTTTTCACCTGGTATGCCGAGAAAAACAGGAAGCCCTGCACCAGTGGCAATGAATACCGCGTCAAAACCCTGGGTGAGAAGCTGCGGCACAGTCTCGGATCTGCCGATCACGTAATCCGTGCGGATCTGTACACCAAGCCGCTGCAGAGCATTGATCTCATACTGGACGATTTCCTTGGGTAAACGAAACTGCGGGATGCCATACATGAGGACACCACCGGCAAGATGCAAGGCCTCGAACACCACCACCGCATGGCCCCAGCGAGCCAGCTCACCGGCTACGGTGATCCCTGCCGGGCCGGAACCGATGACCGCCACCCGTTTGCCGGTGGCTGCCGCCTTCACCGGATCCGGTACCTCCCCGTGTTTGCGGGCATAGTCAGCGGCAAAACGTTCCAGCCTGCCGATGGCAACAGGTTCGCCCTTTTTCCCGAGAATACACTGTGCCTCGCACTGGGTTTCCTGAGGACAGACGCGGCCGCAGACCGCCGGCAGTGCGGTCTGTTCCTTTAATTTGAGCAACGCGTCGACAAACCGGCCTTCTGCTATCAGCTTGATAAATGCAGGGATATGGATGTTGACCGGACAACCGGCAACACAACCCGGTTTTTTACACTGAATACAGCGTGTGGCCTCCAGTATGGCTGTCTCTTCACTGTAGCCACGGGGTACCTCTTCAAAGTTGTACCGTCGGCGGCGCGGATCCTGCTCCGGCATGGGCTGACGGGGAACCTTCAGCCGTGTTTTTTTAGGAGAAGCGTTCTTTTCCTGTTGAACATCGTTGGATGTTTTCATGACATTCTTTCTGTTTCCTTGTTAATGGCCGCCACAGCCGCAGCTTTCTCCGGCAGGTCGGAACACCAGCGCATTCAGATCAACCTGTTGTGACAATGCCTCCACTTCCTGGCGGGCATAGGCGCTGCGCCGCGAGGCCAACTCATCCCAATCAACTCCATGCCCATCAAAAATCGGCCCGTCTATGCAGGCAAAGCGGGTTGTCTTGTCAATGGAAACCCGGCAGGCGCCACACATACCGGTGCCATCGACCATGATCGGATTCAACGCCACCAGGGTTGGAATATTGAGTGTGCGGCTCAGCTCCGTCACCATGCGCATCATAAAAGTACAGCCAATGGCAATAAACTGGTGAATGGGTTCCCGGGCGGCAACCAGCGACAACACCTCCTGGACACCGCCCCGGACACCGGCACTGCCGTCTTTGGTGGCGACAATCAGCTCATCGCACACCTGTTGCAGTTCTGCCTGTTGATAGAGGAGATAGGAGGAGGATGCCTCAATAGTGCAGATCACCCGATTACCGGCCTGGCGAAGGGCCCGGGCCAGCGGATAGATCGCTCCGATTCCGTAGCAGCCGCCACCGAGCAGAACCGTCCCTTTCTTTTCAATGGCCATAGGCATGCCCAGCGGACCGCTGACATGGGCAATGCGTCCACCGCTCTGCAGTGAGGCCAACTCGCGGCTGGAACGTCCGACCTCTTCAATAACCAGGGAGATCCACCCTTCCTCGGCATTCCAATCCACCAGGGTAAAGGGAGAGCGTTCCGAGGTTTCCCGGGCCATAAGGATAACAAACTGGCCGGGCTGGGCAAATTTGGCCACCTGGGGCGCGTCAACTTTGAAAAAGTGCATATTGGGGACAATCTCCTGTTTTTCAAGGATTGCGAACCCCTCATCCGCTGCCTCTTCAGCCGGCAGTGGTTTCACACTGTGCGCCGGCTTGAATGCCGCCAGGGCGGGCACAAGGGTAGCAAGATCGTGCCCCCGGTAACGAAACGGTACTTCACGGACATTATGACGGGGATTACCGGCAAATATCCCGGGAGCAGGATCATCATCAATGAGATCGCCAACTGCCATAGCCGTGGGATGCGTAAACCCGTCAAACCCCAAGGTCCGACCGAGATCACAAAGAATCGACCATTCCGGCCGGGCAAAACCAGGCGCCTTGCTTACGGCAACGATGTTTTTAATCACACCGGCACTGGTGCGAAAACTGCCTTCTGTTTCACTGAGAATCGCTGCAGGCAGGACCACGGTGGCCAGACGTGCGAGTTCCGAGGGCAGACAATCAATGGCCAGGACAAAGGGTACCTGTTCTACAACTTCGGCAGGTACCAACGGCCCGTTTACAATGAGTGCCTGAACAGTCCCCTTCTGAACAGCGGCGGTCAGTGCGGCTGCCGCCTCATTATCTTTACTCTTCGAGGCGGACAGCACAAACAGTTCGTCGCCGAGACAGCGAGTTAACTGCTGATAGAGAAATCGCTCTTCGCGGGTGATGGTTTCAGAAATCACCGTTGCAACCTTCTCTTGTGCAGCAAGCAGACCAGTTGCAGCTGTTTGCAGCGCTGCCTCCCAATCCGTGGGAATGAGGTCTTCACCTTCCCGTACCATGGGACGAATCAACCGACCGCTGGAGTTGACGATCTGGGCATAGGCAAAACGCCCCACAGCACAGAGACTGTCGGTACTGTCAAATCCGATCATGGTGTTGGCCACCAACTGCCCCCGCTTACTCTGAGAGAGTATCGAACAGCCCTCGCTGCACAGAAGACAGGTCGATGCCGTTTCTTTGTCGGGTTTCCCGTGCCAGCGGGCAAACCTGTCCGTCAGGGTGCCGGTGGGACAGATATCAATGCAGGCACCACAGAAAGTACAACCGGAATAGAGGTGACTCTGGGAAAAGGCGGTACCAATGCGAGCCCATTTGCCCCGGTTGATAATGGATATGGCCGGTTGACCATGAATCTTTTCACAGATACGCCAGCATCTGCCGCAGAGAATACAGAGGTTATAGTCACGATCCATGAACGGATCATCCCGTTCCAGCGGATACGAACCGTACAGGGTCGGCAGGTGAAGCTCCCTGCTTCCGGCTCGCAACGCCATCTCGCGCAGATCACACTCGTCACGGTTGGCACAGAAACCACAGCGCGTTGATCGTGCCGCCTTGACGGCCTGCGGCCGGTACTGCTCACAGGCCTCCCGGTGCAGACAGACCAGACAGCTGTTCGGATGACCGGAGAACATCAGTTCCAGAGTGCGATTGCGCAGGGTGGTAAGACGCTCTGATTCGGTGGTCACGCGCATGCCGGGTGCCACCGGGGTGGTGCAGGAGGTGGGATAACCGCGTACACCCTCTATCTCAACAATGCACATGCGGCAGGACCCGTGCGGGTTCAGATCTTTATGGGCACAGATGGTGGGAATGCTGATACCGGCCGCACGAGCAGCTTCCAACACCGTTGCTCCGGATTCCACTTCAACCGGACGGTCATTAATGGTTAAACTGACAATCCCCATGATATTTCCTCAAAAAGTATGCTACAGCCCGCCCTTTCAGAGCTCAGCTGACCTGAACAGCTTCAAACTTGCAGACCAGACGGCAGGATCCGCAACGGATGCACAGCTCCTGATCGAGCACGTGCGGTTCTTTCTTATTACCGCTGATTGCCTGTACCGGACAGGCCCGTACACAGGCACCGCAGCCGGTACAGCGCGTCTGATCAATATCAAACCGAATAAGGGCCCGGCAGGCACCGGCCGGACATCTGTGGTCTTCAATATGGGCCCGATATTCATCGGCAAAGTAGTGCAGGGTGGTCAGAACAGGGTTGGCTGCTGTTTGCCCCAATCCGCAGAGTGAGGCATTTTTCATGGTATCGCCGATCCGCTCTAAAACCTTCAGCTGCTCAGGCTCTCCCCTGCCTTCTGTTATGGCGGTCAGGATACGGAGAAGATGCTGTGTTCCCATCCGGCACGGCACACATTTTCCACAGGATTCATTTTCTGTGAAGGTGAGGAAGTAGCGCGCCATATCAACCATGCATGATTCGTCGTCAATGACGATCATACCGCCGGAACCCATGATTGAGCCGACTTCGGCCAATCGTTCGTAATCAACGGCAAGGTCGATGAACTGTGCAGGAATGCAGCCTCCGGAAGGCCCACCGGTTTGTACGGCCTTGAACCCTTTACCGTCAAGAACACCACCGCCGATTTCATCGATAATCGTCCGGAGACTGATACCCATGGGTACTTCAATGAGCCCGGTACGCGTAATCTTACCGGCAAGAGCAAAGGTCTTGGTACCTGGACTTTTCTCTGTGCCGAAAGAGGTGTACCATGGTGCCCCCTTTTCCATAATCGCCGACACGGCTGCCAGTGTTTCAACATTATTGATATTGGTCGGTTTGCCGAACAGTCCGGAGACCGCTGGAAACGGCGGTTTGGAAAGAGGCATTCCCCTTTTTCCTTCGATACTCTGCATCAATGAGGTCTCTTCACCACAGACAAAGGCACCGGCACCCTTTTTAATTTTAATGTCAAAATCAAATCCGCAACCAAGGATGTTATCCCCCAGAAATCCCTGTTCGCGCATCTGGGCTATAGCCCCCTGCAAGCGCTCAATGGCCAGGGGATACTCGGCCCGGCAATACACATAGCCACGGGTGGCGCCGACAGCGTAACCGGCAATCAGCAACCCTTCGAGCACAGCGTGCGGATCTCCTTCAAGCACGGAACGGTCCATAAATGCCCCGGGATCACCTTCGTCGGCATTGCAGATAACATACTTCTGATCAGCTGGTGTACTGCGGGCAAAACCCCATTTAACACCAGTGGGAAAACCGGCGCCGCCACGACCACGCAGACCGGATCTTTTGATCTCTTCAATGACCTGTTCCGGCCCCATGGCAAGGGCTCGGGCCAGACCGCTGTATCCGCCCCGGGCAAGGTAGTGATCAATTCTGGTGGGGTCGATGTAGCCGCAGTTGCGCAGGACAATACGTTCTTGCGGACGGATCATGGGGAGATCGGTAAACGTGGGGATATCTTCGTCAACGCCTTGCATCAGTGCCAGCACCTTGGGCGTGTACACCTCGTTGCCGGCAAGATGCGTTGACACCAGATCGGCCACATGCCTGGGTTCAACGCTCTGGTACAGTATCCGCCGACCGTCACGTCCGCGTATCTCAACCAGCACCTCGGCATAACACATCCCCAGACAGCCGACCTCGTAGATATCAACGGTGTCGGCCAGACCCTGTTTGTGCAGTTCGCTGCGAAAAGCGTGCAGCACTTCAAGGGCACCGGCTGCCCGGCCACAGGTTGCAGACCCGATGAGGATACGTTGCCGATCAGGATGTTCAAAAGTCTGCCAGGATGTCCGGGCCTGTTGCTGTTGCGCTGCGAAACTCATTTCTTGTCCTCAATGAGCTTAGTCGTTTTGGAAGCAGTCATACGGCCGTACACCTTTTCGTCTATCACCATCACCGGTGCCAGGGCACAGGAACCGAAACAGGCGACCCGTTCCAGGCTGAAACGGCCGTCGGCACTGGTTTGACCAGGCACAAGACCGGTTAACCGACTGATGTTTTCCAGAATGCGATCCGAACCGCGTACGTGGCAGGCTGTTCCCTCACAGACCTTGATATGATGGCGGCCGGGGGGCACAAAACGAAACTGGGCATAAAAGGTGGCCACTCCATAGACATCGTTTGCAGACAGCTGCAGATGGTCTGCCACAGCCTGAACCGCCTCAACCGAAAGATAGTGGAAATGATCCTGCACCTCCTGCAGCAGAGGAATGAGATTTTCGCGAGTCCTCTCGTACTCGGCAAGGATAGGTGCGAGATCCTGGTGTGTGGACATAGGGGATACTCCTGGATAACATCTGAAGTCATGCACAGCACGTGAGCTTAAAACGGTCAATGGGTTTCTCAATATCCTTATGCCTGTAACTTGTCAAGAACGGATAAGCATCGGTATGCCAAGGCGTAAAAGAAAAAGGCCGGCTGTTCCACCGCAGGGAACAACCGGCCTTATCTAGACCCGGCAAGGTTTCAGGCTTTCTTCACCCTGGGGATAAAGATCTCATCCGGATCAAGCACATCGTGGATGAAATACAGCTCCTCTTTGGTCGGCGGCGCCGTCTCGCCCTTTACCCGCGAGACATCCAGGTCGAACTGACACAACTCTTTGATTTCATCAACAGTTTTACCGGGATGATACGTTTCCAGATACATGTGGCCATCCTCTTCATCAAAGCCGAAAACTCCGGCAGTACTGATGACAGCCGATGGCCCTCCCCGGAAGGCGGCGCCATAGAGTTCACGACGATGAACCCATTCGCCGCCCGGCCATTTTTTAACCCGCCAGCCGGGACTGGTGATATAACTGACCCGCTCGACAAAACGTCGCTTTTCATGGACCATGATGAACACTGTCCGGCGGGCAAAGGAGTTGATGTCCGGGTTACCTCCACTACCGGTCAGGCGGAGGTCCGGGTCCAGGTAGTTGCCGATGCAGGTGGTGTTGACATTGCCGTACTGGTCAATTTCAGCACCGCCAAGGTAACCGAGATCCACATAGCCGCGCTGGGCAATGGAAAAGGTGTCAAACAGCCCCGTGGATCGGGAGGCCCCGGTTTCACACCGGGCATCCCCGACCGAAGTCGGCAGCTCCGGCGGTCGGCCGTCCAGGGTTCCGGCTTCAAAGATCAATTTCAGATTGGGAGCATGGGTTTTCTGGGCCAGCATGATGGCCACCATCGGCAGTCCGGTGCCGGCAAAAACGATCTCATTATCCTGCACTTGCTGTGATGCGGCACAACAGAGCAGATCAGCCAGACCATACTCTTCAGGCGATGCGTAGTTACTCATCATTTTTCCTCCCTTTTATTTGCGGGGTTTGTAGTTCAGGGCGGTATTGGCCCGAAGATTCAGCATGCGCGGCCAGCCGAGTTTCTCCAGATAGCCGATGTGATCCAGGCCGAAAATCCATTCTTTTGCAAACGCATCAAAACCTTCCTGAGTGCGGGTGGTCGTAAAGAAATGCTTAAGAAAGGCGCCGTCAACATCGTATTTGCCGAACATCCCGGTGGGATGCGCCCCAAAAGGACATTCCACAATATAGTCAACCTCAAAACTGGAGATGGTGTTATGGTCGGCATCGCGGCGAAGGTATGCCTCCGGAACAATCTCCTCTGCCATAACAATCGTGATGTCCGCGGCCCGGGCGACTTCAGTATCCGAGTACAACTGGCCGCTGGCCCGTACAGTCCCCTCGTCGCCGACCTGCTGGACACAGAGAATAGCAACATCAACCTTGGCAGCCGGGATCAGGACCTGGGGTCCGGCATCAAAAAAAGGATCATCGGTAAAGATATACTTGTGTTTGCCGATTCGCTTGCCGTCACGTTTACCGGCACGGCCTAAAACATCGTACTCCGGATTGTGAATATCCGTCCCAAGCGACGTCTGCGTGACCGCATAGGGAGCTCCCATGGCAGCCGCTGTGAATCGAAACAGCATCTCGGCGTGAGAGTAATCTTCCACCAGGATCTTTTTCTCAGCCACCTTGCGCGACAGGTTTGCTCCATACTTACCGTAGAGTTCATGACCGACCCAGCAGGATTCCCAGATATCCACACAACCGGCACCGACCAGAAATTCGGTCTGCGGCCCGCCGTTCACCTCTATCAGGTGAAGTCCGCGTCTGTGCTGACGAATCAGTTCATAGACAATAGCCGTTGGCCGTCGCCAGATGGTAAAACCTGAAAAAGTCAGGCTTGAGCCGTTTTTGACGATCTCAGCGGCCTGCTGCAGGTTGATACGTTTATCCGTGCTCATACTCTCCTCCTTGTTGTTCAGACCGATAGTCCACGAAGAATTTCGCGGGCGATAATCAGACGCTGAATTTCACTGGTTCCTTCGTAGATTGTGGTGATACGCACATCGCGAGTGTACCGTTCAATCGGAAAATCCTGGGTGTAGCCATAGCCGCCGAGTATCTGCATGGCATTATAACAGGCCCGATTGGCACTCTCCGTGGCATAGAGTTTGGCCATGGAGGCCTCTTTAGCAAAGGTCCGTCCCTGTTCCTTGCGAAAAGCAGCGTTCAGCAGCAACAACCGGGCTGCCTCCAGTTCAGTATACGAATCTGCGATCATCCACTGTATCGCCTGAAAGTTACTGATCTTCTGATTAAACTGAACGCGCTCAGTGGCATAGCGGGCCGCCTGATCCATGGCTGCCAGGCCGATACCCAGACCAAGCGAACCGATACCGATCCGGCCTCCGGCCAGTTCTGCAACAGCTATCCGAAAGCCGTCGTTCGGCTTACCCATCATTGCTGAGGCCGGTACTCTGCAGTTATCAAAAATCAGTTCGTTGGTTGCAGAGGCATGCTGCCCCATCTTGTGTTCTTCTTTGCCGATGGTCAGTCCCGGTGTACCCGCTTCAATCAGGAAACAGCTGATGCCTTTCCCTTTGGGCGCCTCTTTGTCAGTCACCGCCCAGACCACAAACACTCCGGCATAAGGAGCGCTGGTGATAAAGATCTTCGAACCGTTGAGAACATAGGAATCACCATCTTTAACTGCAGTGGTGCTCATGCCCGAAGGATCGGAGCCGGCGGAGGTTTCCGTCAAACCAAAACTGCCGGCTGCGTACTCTCCTGAACAGATCTTGGGGATATAGTGTATTTTCTGCTCTTCAGAACCAATGGCCTGGATAACTTCACAGACCATGTTGTTCACTGAGACGGTAACCGCCGTCGAAGCGCAGGCTCGCGCGATTTCGGTCATGGCAACACTGAAGGCGACAACACCGGCCTCGGCACCACCGTAAGTCTCCTTGATGTTCAGACCCATAAATCCCAGCTCAGCCAGTTTGTTCAGGCCGGCAAGCAGGGTGGATCGATCCTTTTCCTGATCCAGTCTGGCTGCCACTGGTTCCAGTTCCTCCCTGGCAAAATCACGCGCCGTTTCCTGGATCAGTTTTTGTTCCTCGGTTAAGTCAAAATTCATACCAACTCCTCTTGTTCACAGTGTAAAACGGGTTGCAACAGTGCAATTCCCAGACCAATACCTGCCTCACAGCTCATCCGTTCAACATCGTTACTCCGTACTCCGGACGTAAAACGGCCACTTGTGGAAAAACCATTCGTTCCACAACAATGGAATGATCCACCAGAAATTCCAGACCAGAGATTCTCCATGGGGGAAGCGTTCCGCCAGATCGGTCATATGATGGTTTCCCAGAGCCCAGTGGCCGAAATTACCATAGTAGTAGATCCAGTAGCTGATCGCGGCAAACACACAGACGCCGATGGTGCGAAAGAAAAAAGCGCCCCAGCCGTCAACATGAGTTCCCGGGGCCATATCATCGAAATAATGATGCCAAATCAGAAAGGGAATGAGCGTGAATCCTGCAATTTCAGCCGCGTGCAACCAGAGAAACCGCTGCACCTCCGCAACACCCCTGGCTGCTTCAAGGCTCTGAAACGTTGCGGCTGGTACCCACATCGGGGTCAACTTGATGCAGAGCAGCGCTATGCCATAGGCTCCGACAAAAGAGAGCAGCATGCAGATCAGCCCCTTCCAGGGCTGCGGCAGGGTAATGAGTGTCCAGGGCTTCATCCGCCAGACGTTGGGAGTCATAAACAAAATGATAATTGCCCATTCCCACCAGCCAAAGACCCAGTGCACATGGCCGGTGCCGCCAAGAGATGTCCACCAGGAGGGGTTAAGCACCGCTCCGGGATACACTGTTCCAAAAAACGGTACAATCAGAACAGCATAGAAAAAAAGCGTGACTGCTGTTGCCCAGCCGATTTCCGCCAACCCTTTTGCAGGTTGTTGCAGATCAGAGGGCATGATCGGCCATTTACCGAAAAAAATAGTGAACACCGGATACGAATAAAAACCAATGAGCACAAAACAGACGACAGCCACTCTGGCCAACTGGCCGGTGGCTCCGGCTGCCGCCGTGTTCGGCAGTACACCGGCGGCATTGGCCGCCTCCAGGCCGTAATAGCTCAGGAAATTAAACCCAATGCCCAGCACCCGGTAAAAAAGCACATCAATGACAAACCAGACCAGCACTATATTGGTAACAGTCATGACAATGCCGCGCATCGGCTGTCTGAGATTTTGAAACGGCCAGTCAGCGAGAAACATATGCTGCCATAACCCGACTAAAATCATCATGGCCAGAAACATAACGAACGGATACGGAAACCAACCAACCGGCCCCCGCGGATCACTCAACAAGTACCAAGTGACCAACGCTAGAGTCAAAAAACAGCAAAACGAAAGAATACCGGTCAGAGGCTGGCCCCAACGCGGTTTCAATGTTTCTCCCGCCATACTCTTCTCCTTTTGTCTGTAAAATGGTCAACTGCCTTTTTCTTCTCTCCTGCCGAATCAGCAGATAAACTGCCCGTTATCAGACTCTCCTGTTCTATTATCCTCCCTTTCTAAGCGTTACAGTGCACAGTCCTTCGGTAAACAGTCTGCAGAAGTAACGGCACAGCCTTTCGTTATCTCCCAAATCCATTTGATTTGCGGTTCAAGACTCTTCGCGACACCCTGGTAAAACGTCAGACAAGTTCATCGTTTAACAATCATAGCCACAGCCTCACCGCCACCGAGACACAGGGAAACCAGACCTCGTTTCTTGTCCCGGCGGACCATCTCATGCAGCAGGGTCACCAGCAGGCGACAGCCGCTGGCACCGATGGGGTGTCCGAGGGCAACACTGCCGCCGTTGACATTGACTTTAGATGCATCAAGCTCCAGGGTGTTTAAAACCGCCACTGTGGACCCGCTGAAGGCCTCATTGATCTCATACAGGTCAATATCTTCGCTGGAGAGTCCTTCCTTTTTCAGACACTTGGGGATTGCCCAGATGGGAGCCACCAGAACGTACTTCATATCAATACCGTACGATGCCTGCGCACCGATGGTGGCAAGGATGGTGCAGCCTAACGATTCAGCCTTTTCCCGGCTCATCACCACCACGGCAGCTGCACCGTCGCTGATGATGGAGGCGTTCCCGGCAGTGGTCACCCCGCCCTGCTTGAATGCCGGTTTCATCTTGCCGAGCTGTTCGTAGCTGGTCGCCTGCGGACATTCGTCCTGTTGGAACACCTTGGGTTCTCCCCGGCGCTGCGGAACCTCCACAGCCATAATCTCATCCTCAAACGTACCGGCAGCCTGGGCTGCCAGGGTACGGCGATACGATTCAGCGGCGTAACGATCCTGGTCTTCCCGGCTGATCTTGTAGCGTTCGGAACAGAGTTCATTGGAAATACCCATGTGAAAGTCGTTGACAATATCCCACAGACCGTCATGCACCATATGGTCATGCATGGTGGCATCGCCCATGCGATACCCGAAACGGGCTTTTTTGAGAAAATACGGGGCCATGCTCATATTTTCCATACCACCGGCAACCACCACCTCGGCATCTCCCACCTGAATGGCCTGGGCTGCCAGCATCACTGCCTTTAATCCGGAACCGCAGACTTTATTGATGGTAACAGCCTCAATTTCCCAGGGCATTCCAGCCTGAACCGCCGCCTGTTTAGCCGGGTTCTGACCATAGCCACAGGGCAGCACCATACCCATGATGGCCTCATCAACCTCTTCTTTGCCGATGCCGGCCCGTTGCACCGCCTCTGCTATCACCAATGCCCCCAGTTGAGTGGCACCGACAGAGGCCAATGAACCATTAAAGGTACCAAGGGGTGTTCGAACCGCACTGACAATCACCGCTTCACGCATACTGTTTTCCTTCCTTCCGAAAAATCGGATTCTATGTTGATGTTTTTTATTTTGTTCTCAAGAGCACAGATATTCAACGTCCGCATCTGCGATGTTCTTTCACAGCCCGACACCCTGTTCAACGGTTTTTATACAACGGCTTTCTCTTTTCCATATACGCCCGCACCCCTTCCTTCTGATCTTCAGAGGTGAAGAGGGTTTCCAGACAGCGGGATGCATATTCAACCGCAGCATTCAACGGCAGGTCATAGCCTCCATTGACTGCCAACTTGGTGGCCTTAAGGGCAAGAACCGGATGACCGGCAATCTTTTCCGCCAGAATCCCCGTCTCCTCCAGAACAAGATCAGCAGAGACAACCCTGTTCACCAGGCCGAGACGGTAGGCTTCTTCAGCATCAATGTGATTACCAGTGTACAGGAGTTCCTTGGCTTTGGTCATTCCGATAAGACGTGGCAACCGCTGTGTGCCACCGCAACCGGGTATCATACCGATTTTAACTTCAGGATGACCAAAGGTGGCATTGGCAGCTGCGATCCGAAGATCACAGGTCAGTGCCAGTTCAAACCCGGCGCCCAGGGCAAAACCGGATATAGCGGCCAGAACAGGTTGTTCCAGAGTATCTAAACGGGCAAAAAGAACCTGCACCTGTTGCAGGTAGCGGCGGGCCGCAGCCGGGGTCTCAATGGTCTCAATATCCCGGAGATCCAGACCAGCGCTGAAACAGTGCTGACCGCCGGTAATGATCACAACCCGCACCTCTTCATCCTGCCCGATATCGGTCAACACGGTGATCAGCTCACTGAGTAGGAGACTATCAAGGATGTTCAAGGTCTCCGGGCGATTCAGAGTGATGGTTGCCAGTCCGTTTTCCTTACGAACAAGAACGGTTCGAAATCTTGTGCTCATCCTTCACTTCCACGTCTTTTTGCCCTCTTGTCGTGTCCGTCTGCGCAGATGTTGGTCTGCGCGCTGGGCGCATACTCAAAACACAGTGTCTTTTCAGCTGGATCCCCTTTGGTGCAATCTTGCTAAGCACATGTCATGCCATAAAACCATATCAATATAATTTACTGGAATAACAATAAAAAATTAATAATCCATCAGGGAGCAAAAAATTACTGTAGCAAATGCTACAGTCCATGATAGGAAAATCACGTATCCGCTTTAATTGATCGTGTATAAAGAATGGAAAAACAGTAGGATGAAAACAGTGCAGGATATGCTGCACCAAACGTGCTCCACCATGCAGCAAAAGAGGGGAGTGACAACAGGCAGTGGAACACGGTTTTCCTATCTGCCAATACCGTGTTTTTCAATGCGATACAGAAGGGTCGGCCGGGAAAGCCCCAGCAGTCTGGCAGCCCTGGTTTTGTTGTTGCCTGTTATTTCCAGAGCCTGAATAATAAGCTGCTTGGTCAGCTGTTCGAGATCCAGCCCATCGGGCGGGAGGGTGATGGAAAAATCAGCCGTGTGCTGGGCAGAGTGGTATGGAAAGGCCAGAAAGACCAGATGAGCAGCATCGATATGCCTCCCCTCCTCCATCAACACCACCCGTTCCACGGCATTTTTCAACTCCCGGATATTGCCCCGCCATGGGTACTGGACCAGCATCTTGCGGGCTTCAGGTGTAATACCACAGAAATTCTTGCCGAACTTTTCATTGAACTTGTGCATGAAAAACAACGTCAGCGGGATAATATCAGCCCTGCGTTCACCAAGAGAGGGAACGATTATTCGGGCAACATTGAGTCGATAAAAAAGGTCCTCACGAAAGATACCCGCCTGTACCTGTTCAGCCAGACTTTTATTCGTCGCCGCAATGACCCGGACATCAACTTTTTTCTTGTGGGTGCCGCCAACAGAGTAAAACTCCCGTTCTTCTAAAAATCGCAACAGCTTCACCTGCGCGGCAGGATGCAGTTCACTCACCTCATCAAGCAGCAGAGTACCGCTGTCAGCCATTTCAATTTTACCCTGTTTTCCTTCTTGCAGCCCACCGGTAAAGGTCCCTTTTTCATAGCCGAACAACTCGCTCTCCAGCAATTCTTTGCTGATTGCACCGCAGTTGATGCCGACAAAGGGTTTATCAAAACGACTGCTGCGATGATGAATCATCCGGGCCACCACCTCCTTGCCCACCCCGCTTTCCCCCTCAATCAGCACTGTGGTGTCGTACCCTTTGGCCACTTTGTCGGCAAACTCCAGCACCCTTTTGAACCCCTCGCTTTCTCCTACGATGTTTTCAATATTGAATCTCTTGCGATATACGCGCCGCAACTCCTCAACTTCTTTCTTTAAACGCAGAGTTTCCAGAGCCTTTTCAATCACCAGCTCAAACATCTCGATCTCCAGAGGCTTTACCAGATAGTCATAGCTCCCTTTTTTCATGGAGGTGATAACGGTTTTAATGTCCTCAAAAGCCGTCATCATGATGACCAGCAGCTCAGGGCGCATGGATTTGAGTCGATCCAGGGTCTCGATGCCATCCATTCCGGGAAGACGAATATCAAGCAGGACCAGATCAACAGATTGCCGGGTCAGTAAACGAAGGGCCTCTTCACCGCTTCCGGCAACCAGCGGCTCGTACTTTTCCGAGAGAATGGCACATAAGGAGTTTTGCAGGAGTCTGTCGTCATCAACAATCAATATCTTATATCGATACATTACCACGCTCCTTACGCAGCTGGATCGGGAAACGCAGGATAAAGGTTGTGCCCTGGTTCTGCTCGCTGACCACATCCACCGATGCCCCGTGCTGCTCCATGATCTTGTGGACAATGGAGAGCCCCAAACCGGTTCCTTCAGGTTTTGTTGTGAAAAAAGGGTTGAAAATCCGTGAGAGATGGTCCCGGGGAATACCGGACCCCTTATCGGAAATCCGCAGCACAATCTGGGCCGCGTGTTTGGCGGCTCTCCCCTCATATCTGCCGGTAATGGAGATAATACCACCATTGGGCATGGCTTCCATGCTGTTGAGCAGCAGGTTCACCAGGACCTGTTGAATCTGGTGGGCATCAAAAACTGCCTGTGGCAAACTGCTCTGCAGATCCAGAACCACGTCAATCTTCTTTTTTTTAAGCTGCGAATCCATGAGACCGATTGCCCCCTCAATGACACGGGGCAACGAATCACTTTGTAAACTGGGCAACGATGGCTTGGCAAAACCGAGCATACCCTTGACCAGTATCCGGATCCGATCAATGCCTTCCTGGGTATCGGCAAGTAACCGCTGGGCAGTGTCTGATGCAACTCCTTTTTTGGCAAGCAGCTGCACATTAAAGTTGATGCTGGTCAGCGGGTTTCTGATCTCATGGGCAATACCTGCCGATACCTGCCCCAAAGAGGTCAAGCGATCAAGACGTCTGATCAGCTCTTCGGTTTTCTTTTCCTCGGTCAAATCGCGGACAATGAGCATGGCCCCGATCAGACTGCCCTGATGGGTTCGTAACAGTGAAGAGGTCACCCCCAGGATAACAGGGCTGTTGTCTCTATTGTTCTGCTGAATCTCCTTCCGGTTCACCACCGCATGATCATCTAGCGCAAGCGCAACGATCCTGACGATCTCTGCCGGGAACATCTCACCGACATGCACACCAAGCACATCCTTTCTGCGCAGACGAAACAGCTCTTCAGTCCGCCGGTTAACAGAGGTCACCTCTTTTTTCAAATTGATGGTGATCATGCTGTTGGGCGAGCTTTCTAAGATGTTTTCCCGAAAGTTTCGTTCCGTCATCACCTGACCATACAGCCGTGCGTTTCTGATCAGGCTTGCCGCATGACCTGCATAGATAAGAAGGAGCTTCAGATCATCTTCGGTAAACGCCGCCCGTTCATCACTGGTGACCTGCAGCACACCTATGGTCCGCTTGTCACTGTTTAAAGGAACCGCCAGCAGGGAAGTAATGTTGTCCAGGATCGGGTGATACTGCGGATCAACGCCCACATCATCCACCAGGATCGGCTTACCGGACTTTGCCACCCAACCAACGAGCCCCACCCCTTTTTTCAGATGGACAGTTCGCGTTGCCGCAGTGTCGAATCCCCGGGCTGCAGCAATGGTCAAAGACTTCCCTTCTTCGTCAAACAGATAGAGCACACTGCCGATTGCCTTGCTGATCTGACGCGCACTCGTGCAGATGACCTGACATAATTTATCGAGATTCAAAGCTGAACTGGTCTTTTTGCTGATCTCCTGCAAGGTTAACAACTGTTTTATCTTTCGTTTATTCTGCTCTTGCAGTCGGGCATTTTCAATAAAGATACTGGCCTGGTTGGCAAAGGTGGTCAGGATATTGATATCCCGCTTGGTGAGCGTCAGCCTGACATCGTCCTTGTCAGCAGTGATCAGACCGATAATCCTGCTCTTGATTTTAAGAGGAACAGCGATGGTGGAGACCCTGCGCATGATCCGGCTGACTTTACGGTCAATCGGGGTTAAGGTCGGATCATTGCTGTAATCTCTGACGTAAATGGTTTTACCGTACAGCGCAACCCGTGTTTCAACGCAGTCATGGTCTTGCAATCGATACGGCAGCAAGAGTGCCCGTTCTGAATCATCGGGGCTGAAACCGTGGATGTACCGACATTCGAGCAACCCCCGATCTGTATCCGTTAAAAAAACAGCCAGTCTGCTGAAACCGAAGACCTGGGTGGTCTCCTTCACGATCAGCATCAGTATGGTATCCAACGAAATAGAGCGGGTCAGCAGGCTGGAAATCTTATGGATTGAGCTTAACAGCCTGTCTTTCGTCCTGAGGTCATCCAGGCAGTCAGCCACATTTCGATGAACTTGTTGTGCAGTCATAACAGCTACTCTTCGTTGAACCGGCAGCCCCTGACCAGAGTGCAGACTTCGGCCAGGGCGTTTTAGTCACGCTCTTTTTCCGGTGACAGATGCCGGAAAATTCGACAGAAATCATCCGGTACCCGATACAGTGCAAAAAAATCACTGACAATACAACGGGAAAAACGTAGAGGAACCCATCCCCTGTCATCCTTTCACCCACCTATTCACAGACCGGTTCCTGCTGAGGATCGACTCGGGATATTGTCGGATATATTGTCAGGCCCTGATGAGCATGGTATAAGCCCTCAGCTCAATCTCAACACCTTTGCATGAGCACACTCTCTATAAACACAAAAACCATGAGGAGAACACTATCCATGGAACGCACCTTTGCCATTATTAAACCCAACGCCTTTATCGCCGGCAACGCCGGTAAAATTATTGCTCGCATCTCTGCTGAAGGATTCAGCATTATCGGTCTGAAAAAATTGTACCTCAGTAAACGTGAAGCCGAAGGTTTCTATTATGTGCATAAAGACAAACCCTTTTTCGGTGAACTCACCGACTTTATGTCCAGCGGTCCATGTATCGTCATGGTCCTTGAGGCCAAAGATGCCATCAAAAAATGGCGCGATCTCATGGGAGCGACAAACCCTGCCAATGCAGCTGAAGGGACGCTGCGTCGTGAATTTGGAGACTCCCTTGAAGCCAACGCCACCCACGGCTCCGATGCACCGGAAACCGCTGCTTTTGAAATCAGTTATTTCTTTTCAGGACTTGAGTTGCTGGTATAAATCAGCCGGCCGTAAACAGAGACAAAAAAGCGGTCCCGCATGATGGGGCCGCTTTGTCCACCTGCAGTTCCTGATCCCTTCATCAGAGCTGGAGTGCACCGGTTTCCAGCTGATTGCCTGTGCACAGTTGTTTTATAAAAAAAGAGCGTGAGCAGTTTGTTTTCTTTGAAAAAAAGAAAAGTTATCGCTGAAAATCAATCAGCGAAAAGCTGACGTATAATCAGCTGCTGATCTTAGAATGAGAATGGCACTCCTTCCATCACAGTATCCCCTGCCATACGATGCAACCGCGCCTTTGGCCACACACAAAATTCTTTTTAAAAAACACCCGTTCACAAAACGAATCTCCATTAAAACGATATGTATACTGTTTTTTTGATGTCAGAACCGCACGACAAGGGTAAAGTCAGCACGGCTTCAACGGCATTCACTCTGAAGTGCAGTTGATAATCCACCATATTTCACATGTTTATGGTTGTGGCCCCTGGTTTTACAAGTAATCTGTCCTTTCATCATCCGGGACCGCTGTCTGCTTTAATGGGTTGTGCTGCACTCTATGCAAAGAGGTATCATCTATGGGTCTAGGGTTTATTTCCAAATTCCTGCCTCCACCAGAAAAAAAGTTTTTCAATTTTTTCGAGGAAGGCGCTGAAGTCTGTGAACTCACGGCACAACTGTTTTACCAGATCGTGTACTCAGACATGAAACAGCAGGAAGATTATCTTATCCATGCCAAAACCTACAAACGACGATCAGTTGAAGCCCTGGAAGGCAGTCTGGCTCTTCTCAACAGTACCTTTATCACGCCGATTGACCGAGAAGATATCCAGCTGATTTCAACCAACCTCTATAACGGTACCAAAGTCATCCTCAAGGCATGTCTTAACCTGCGTATCTATAAAATCGAATATTATAACGAAACGGTTAAAGGCCAGGCAGAGATGCTTGTTAAGGCAACAGAGGAGTTGCGAACGATCATCTCCATGCTCAAAAAAAATGCGCCGTTAAAGGAGATAACTGCCTGTGACTCGCGCATCAAGGCTATTGAAGGGCGAGGTGATGAAATTCTTTATATGGCCACTGAAGAGATCTTCTCCGGCAAATACGATGCGCTGCATGTCCTTAAAATGCGCGACATCTATAAAGGCATTGAAAACGCCCTGGACATCTGCTCGGTCATTGCCGACCTGATTGTTAATATTGCCATTAAACACAGTTAACTGTGTGAAGAGCAATGCTGCTGCTGACTAAAGAATTGATTCGGTTGTGAGGCTTCATGATTACAGCTCTGCTTATACTGGTAATTTTTGCGGCATTGGTCTTTGAATATATCAATGGATTTCATGATTCAGCCAACTCCATTGCCACTGTTGTTTCGACAAAGGTCCTGACGGCCCGGGTAGCTGTTATCTATGCAGGGTGTTTCGAGGTCATTGGTGCATTTCTTGGAACACATGTGGCCAATACCATTGGACAGGGGATCATCACTGCTGAAATTGTCACCCAGGGAGTCATCCTTTGCGCTCTTTTATCCGCAATTATCTGGAACCTGGTCACCTGGTACTATGGCATTCCATCCAGCTCCTCCCATGCCCTGATCGGTGGACTGATGGGAGCCGGTATTGCCAAGGCCGGTTGGGAAGTTATTCTGTTTGACGGCGTCACAAAAAAAATTCTGATGCCGATGGTTACCTCACCGATGTTCGGTTTTGGAATCGGTTTTGTCTTCATGGTCATTATTCTCTGGACCTGCGCACGGGCACGCCCGAACATCGTCAACAAGTGGTTTCGTAAGTTGCAGCTGGTTTCAGCGGGAATCATGGCGCTCAGTCACGGCAGCAACGATGCGCAAAAGACCATGGGTATTATTACCCTGGCCCTGGTTAGTAACGGTCTCCTAGACGAGTTCAAGGTGCCGACCTGGGTTATTCTCAGTTGTGCTGTCACCATGGGTCTGGGCACCATGGCCGGTGGTTGGCGGATCATCCGTACCATGGGCAGCAAAATGATCAAACTCAAACCTGTGCATGGTTTTGCTGCTGAAACCTCAGCTGCAGCTGTGATCCTGACCGCCTCTCATTTCGGTATCCCTGTGAGTACAACCCATATCATCTCCACCTCGATCATGGGCGTGGGCAGCACAAGGGGCGCCAACGCTCTCAAACTCGGCATTGTCGGCAACATCGTCCTGGCCTGGGTGCTGACCATCCCGGTGTGCATGTTCATCGCCACCATCCTCTATCGGTTTTTGCCTGTTTAGTGAATGTGGCAGTACAAAAAGACAACGTACTGTTCACATACGTTTCTGGCAGCCGTTCCTCCTGCTTATAAAAATTCCCTCACCAAATGGTATTCACCACGCCACAGTCTCCGCAGAAGAGAACATAACCCACCGGCTGAGACAATCGGATCGTCTACAATATTTATTGCAGCTGCAGTCAACAATGTGTTTTTGTAGTCTGTAAAAGCAGTTCAGGGTTCAATTCCAGGCATGTGTTTGCAGCCTGAACCTGTTCACCGTTCCTGCACCTGTTCTTGCAAAATACAGTTACGCACAATGCCAACACCTCGCCCTCCTGTGCTGCATCGTTTTATCTATCGTGTTCTTACCGTACGCCTGCTGCTCATGACGGCTGTCATCTGTTCAGCCACCGGCACCATGGTGTTCTTCACGGAACGGCAGCACCTCACAACTGAAGTGACCAGGTCAACACAACAGGGACTACACCAACTGCTTGCCAGATCGATATTGATTGCCGAAGAAGATCACGTCAACAGTCAGGCTGCATTTCTTCAGGCACTGGATGAACGTTTCACTGCCCTGGCGGCACAACAAAATAGCGGCAGCTATGTGTATGGCGGATTTTATCGATCCGATGATCCCCACCAAACTGAGGAACGGCTGAACACTGACTACACATACGCCAAAACTGTAGAGAGGTATGTCCGTGTTCATCCGCCCCCAACTGGTAACGTTGAACTGGCCGAAGTTGTCACGCTTGGGGACAGATTGCACATTCATGTGATTCTGCCGATATTTGATCAGAAACAGGAACAAACCGGTTCCGTTCGTGTTCTCTTTGCTCCTTCTGATACTGTTCTTAAGGGTATGCAAAAAAAACTGCGCCGTATTCTGATCCTTATCATACTCACCGTACTGGCGACCAGTGTCCTGCTGTATCCGGTCATTGTACACCTGGTCAACAGGCTGACGATTTTTTCCCACAACCTTTTAAAAGCCAACCTCGACACCTTTGCACTGCTTGCCAACGTTATTGCCAAACGCGACAGCAACACTGCAGACCATCATTTCCGGGTGACACTGTATGCCGTTCATCTCGCTGAATCGATGGGCCTGGCCGCCACCGAAATTCAGACATTGATTAAAGGTGCATTTCTGCACGATATCGGAAAAATCGGGGTGCGCGATGAGATACTTCTTAAGACAGGCGAACTCAATAAAGAAGAAAGTCGTCTGATGCAAGATCATGTCCACCACGGCACGGATATTATAACCGGATCCGGGTGGTTGGCCGATGCAGCGCAGATCATTGAAAATCACCATGAAAAATTTGACGGCAGCGGTTATCCCCAGGGCAAGGCAGGTGCAGATATCCCTTTGCCGGCAAGGATTTTTGCAGTTGTCGACGTGTTCGATGCTTTAACTTCAAAACGACCCTATAAAGAGCCGCTTTCCTGGCAGGCGGCATCCGCTGTTCTGGAGCGTGGCAGAAACACACATTTCGATCCCCAGATCCTCAGTGCTTTCCAGGCACTGATTCCGGAGTTATATCGCGCCTATGTCGACTGTTCACCCCGGAAACTCGAAGATGATCTACGGGCAGTGTTCAATCACTACTTCAATGAAAGGATGACTATCTACTACTGATGGGCGATCATGGATGCTGCAGTGCAGTGAACCAATGGCAACCATGTGGTTTATCGCAGGAGAAACCGGCGAAAGACGGTATCCACACTGCGCAGTTTGTGGCCAAGGATTTTCCAGAGACGAGCAATCGACCAGATTGCGATCATGAAGAAGAAGAGCAAGAGAAAAAGAAAGATCCACGGATGGTTGAGCGCACTCCAGATACCGGCAACGACCAGGGCATCTTCTCCCAGGGATAATGTCCAGTTAGAAAAAGGTTCAGGAGAAAGATGAGCAACAATCCTGGTTCCGGACTTCAGTGCATGACTGCCTAACGATAAGGTGCCGCCTCCCAATCCGGCGGCAACAGCAAGCCCTGTATCAACATGCCCGACTGCGGCGACCGCCAGGATAACTCCGGCTGGAATACGAATAAACGTGTGGAGAACATCCCATACAGTATCAACCCCAGGCACCTTATCAGCAATAAATTCGACAACATATATACACCCTGCCGCACCGATCACCCAGGGGTGAGCCAGCATTTCCAGACCTGCGGGTAACTGGATGATGTTCTTTGCCCCCAGAACCCCTAACATGAGCACAGCGGCATACAGGTTGATGCCGCTGGCCCAGGCAGTACCCAATGTCAGGGCGATAATGTTGGTCAGATGGTCAAAGCCATCCATGCATCTATACTGTGCGGTTTAGCCCTGCCGAATCGGAGTAATAACGATATTAACCCGTCGGTTCATAGCATCACTGGAAGAGATCAGCTGGGACTCACCGTAACCGACCGCCTCAATACGCCGTGAGTCTATCCCACGCTGTGTAAGGGCATTTTTAACTGCATTGGCCCGACGCTCGGACAACTGCTGATTATACTGATCGCTCCCCCGCGCATCAGTATGCCCTTCCACCCGGATTGTTGTTTGCGGGTACTTGCTCAGTACATTGGCAACCCTGTCCAGCTCAGTGTACGCACCTGGTTTAAGTGAGGATGAGTCATAATCAAAAAACATATCACTTTTGAAGGTGGCGGTCAGCACGTCGTGGTCACGCTGAATACTGGCAGCCTCGACCTGCCGCAGATCCTGTTCCTGGCTGTCCATATAGGCACCGATCTGATTACCGGCAATTCCACCCAAAAGAGCGCCGATACCAGCACCAACTAACGTACTGGTGGTGTTATGACCAATAGCCTGACCAAGGATTGCCCCTACCCCTGCACCGGCTGCAGCCCCAACACCGGTTCCGGTCTGTTGCCTGTTGGCGCCGGCACAAGCGGTCAACATAGCAGCCATTCCGATTATTGCTGTCCATCTGATTACCTTGTTCATAAACACTCCTGTTATCGACTGTTTGTTCGATTGGAACGGATGAAGGATGGTGTATCAACCATCCTTGTGTACCAACCCCATTGCACCCGGATTATTGGAGAGTACTTTAAAGCATAATCTCTTAATAGGCAAAAAGGAAATGCAGAACCTCATTCACCTGAAGTGTCCCGGAGTGCCGATGATCGGGTCGTTCTATATATACGTCTCTGTCTGAAGCGGTGCAGCGTTCTCCTGCTTCAACACAGATCGCATTTGCCGGTTAATGAGGTGCGTACTGTGCCGACAAAAACGATACTTTTAAAATTTTGATCGCAACTCCTTATAGTCAAGTAGTATACTTTATTATTTTCCTTCTTGTTTACACATATTGAGTATGGTAAACGTGCGCATTATTTTTCAGTACTAGCATCACAAACACCTGAAACCGTGGCTTAAGCGGATGAAGTCTGTACCGAATTATACAACAAACGGACTCACCCTATTCCATTCCACTTAACAAAAGGAGCTGTCTCCCCGATGAAACGTGCTAACTCCCCTCTTGCTGCAGGTTGCGTCTCACTGCTGGCCGCCGCGACACTCATGGCTGGAAACGTCGTTGCCGCTGACGAAGAAACTCCCAGTCTGCTGCAGTTTTACACAGGCCCCAACGGTAGTTACGCCAGGGCAACCTTAGAAGTTGATCTCGGCTTTTTTAGTCAAGGTGATTCCTGGTTTGGCAATTCTCGGGAAAATCTTGGTAAAAAGTCGGATTACTGGTGGGAATCACTCGTTCGTCCGGGGCTTGACATGCAATATGTCCTTCCTGATTCTCAATCTTTCTACGGACGAATCGATGCGGTTCAGGCGAACACCTTCGGTGGTGTTGATGCCTCCGGAACCAATGGACCCTTTTATGACACAAGTGAAGATGTCGGTGATCTCCGCATTGATCGAGCCTATATGGGCTGGCGCTCAGGGACCCTGTTTGGCTCATTGGGTGACGATTTCCTCGATCTCTCCTTTGGCCGGATACAGTACTTTTACGGCGACGGTTTTCTCCTCGGCTCGCAAGGTTTTGGTGGATACAATCGGGCAGCGTATTGGATAGGAAGTCGTAAAACCGCGGATTACGCCGCAGTAGCTCGCATGAAAAGCGGTAACTGGTCGGGTGACCTTGTGTACTTCAAAGCCGATGATCGGGCTAAAACCGATACAAAACTCGGTGGCGGCAACATCAACTATGCCATTGAAAATGTTGTTTCCTTAGGCGCCGGTTTTTACATGCTCGATTCCGATGATGAAAGACGGGATTCCATGAACGTGTACAATCTGCGCGGCGGTATCAACCCCTTTGCCCTGGCAGATGGCATTCCGGCCTTGCGGCCATTGCGGTTTGATGCGGAGTTTGTGCATGAAGACGCCGGCCGCCGTAAGGTTGTGGATATTGACAACCCTGATTTCGCCAATGGAAAGGCCTGGCACATCACCGCCAGCTATGCGTTTGAAGATGTACCCTGGAAACCGTTACTTTCTTACCGGTACGCCAGCTTTGACGAGAACTATGACTCACTTTTTTACCACTCCTCCGACTGGGGTACCTGGTTTCAGGGTGAAATCCTGGGTGAGTATGTGCTGGCCAACGAGAACCTCAACTCGCACATGGTTAAACTGAGACTGCAACCGATTGATCCGGTAACCGTCAACCTCATCTACTATAAGTTCAAACTGCATGATGCCACTGCAGGCGGTGTAAGCAGTGACAAGTATGCTGATGAGTACGATCTGATTGTTGACTGGGCTGTCACCGATTACTTCTCACTGTCCGTTGTCGGTGCCATTGCCACCCCTGATGATGCGGCCAAAGAACTGACCGGAGGTGACAACACCTGGTCGTATGTGATGGTTCTTGGTGGACTTAAATTTTAATAGAAGATTGTTTACTGTACACTCCGGTCATGGTGACCGGAGTGTACAGTGCTTCAGAGACCTTGCAAAAAACCCCATTACCTCGCTTTAAGCCAATCTGTCCTGTCACATTCACCTGTCTCTTCTTTCTCTGCAACAGCCGGCAGACTTCTCTTGCCAATAGACATACCAGATACCACCAAAGCTGTTTCGTTGCCGCCTCTGATTTCTTTAAGGGCTCAACTCTGCTTCTGCTGACATTTCCATCAGGGATCTATCAGTGCGCCAGGCAATAAAAAAAGGCGACTGGATTTCTCCAATCGCCTTTAGTGTACTGGCGGAGCCGACGAGACTCGAACTCGCGACCTCCGGCGTGACAGGCCGGCGTTCTAACCAACTGAACTACGACTCCAGTACTTATTGTGGTGGGCGAAACAGGGATCGAACCTGTGACCCTCGGCTTGTAAGGCCGATGCTCTCCCAGCTGAGCTATTCGCCCTCAAATGTGACGGTCTATTTATCAGGAGAACCTCTTGCCGTCAAGTAAAAACAGAACCTTAGTCCGTGATTAATATATTTTTTCTTCTTCCCGTCAACTGCCGACACCAGTCAGTGAGCCGGTGTATTATGGGAAGAGAGTGTAAAATCACGATAAACTGAATCCAACGGTACATCCTTAAACAGGGTTTCTCCCGGCTTAAGAATCAGTGCACGTTGCAGTACCTTGTCAACGCTGTCCACCACATCAATGGTCAGACTGGAACGGATCTTTTGCGGCACATCGCGAAGATTGCGTTCATTCTCCCTCGGGATGAGGACATTGGTTATGTTTCCCCTCTTTGCAGCAAGCAGCTTCTCCGTCAGGCCACCGATAGGAA
Organism: Desulfobulbus oligotrophicus; assembly: GCF_016446285.1. Classification (NCBI taxonomy): domain Bacteria; kingdom Pseudomonadati; phylum Thermodesulfobacteriota; class Desulfobulbia; order Desulfobulbales; family Desulfobulbaceae; genus Desulfobulbus; species Desulfobulbus oligotrophicus. Next base: position 2,219,849 of record NZ_CP054140.1, on the reverse strand, counting down.
GTACCCGACCACGCAGGGTAATCTCTCCGGTCATGGCCAGCCTACGATCGACCGGCAGCTTCAGAATGGCAGAGACAATCGCAGTAGCGATGGTGATTCCTGCGGATGGGCCATCTTTGGGTATTGCGCCTTCCGGTACATGGACATGGACATCGATCTTCTGCCAGAAATCCGGTTCAAGCCCCAGCCGTATGGCGCGTGAACGAACGTAGGAAAGTGCAGCCTGTGCCGACTCCTGCATAACATCGCCCAACTTTCCGGTAATGGTTAATTTACCGGATCCCGGCATAACGGTTGCCTCGATCTGCAGTAACTCACCACCGACCTCGGTCCAGGCCATACCTGTGGCCAGGCCGATTTCATCATGTTCTTCCGCCAAACCATAACGAAACTTGGGAACACCGAGATATTTTTCAACTGCCTGCGATGTTATTCGGTATTTTTTACGAGGTTGCCTGCTTTGCAGACGCTCACGGGCGACCTTGCGACAGACGGAGGCAATGGTTCTCTCCAGACTGCGGACCCCTGCCTCTCTGGTATAACAGCGGATGATGTCGAGCAGAGCCTTTTCATTGAGCGAGATCTCTCCAGGCTTGAAACCGTTTGCTTCAAGTTGCTTTGGCAGGAGAAACTCACTGGCGATGTTGAGTTTTTCCTCTTCGGTATAGCCGTTGAGCTGGATAATCTCCATGCGATCCTGGAGTGGCACCGGAATACCGTGAAGATGGTTCGCCGTGGTTATAAAGAAAACTTCTGAAAGATCATAGTCAACATCAAGGTAATGATCGTTGAAGGCGTAATTTTGTTCCGGGTCAAGGACTTCAAGCAACGCTGCTGATGGATCACCTCGAAAATCCACACTCATCTTATCGACTTCGTCCAGACAAAAGACAGGATTGATCACCCCAGCCTTGTGCATTGATAAGATGATTTTGCCGGGCATTGCTCCGATATATGTACGACGATGGCCTCTGATTTCCGCCTCGTCACGTACTCCACCCAACGACAACCGAACAAACTCACGACCCATGGCCCGGGCGATAGAACGGCACACCGAGGTCTTCCCCACGCCCGGCGGTCCAACCAGACACAGAATCGGACCACGGATCTTCTTGACCTGTGCCTGCACGGCTAAGTACTCTAAAATACGTTCCTTGGGTTTTTCAAGGCCGTAATGATCTTCATTGAGGACTGTTTCCGCACGTTCAATATCAATTTTAGAACGCGATCTCTTTTTCCAGGGAAGGCTGATGATTGCATCGATATAATTTCTGACCACCGTGCTTTCCGCCGACATTGGCGGCATCTGACGCAATTTTTTGAACTCTTTCTGCACCTTCTCCTTAACCGCTTTCGGCAATCCCTTTTTTTCAATCGCCTGCTGCAGTTCGGTCAGCTCATCACCCCCCTCGCCCTGCCCCATCTCCTCCTGAATGATGCGCATCTTTTCTGAAAGATAGTAGTTACGCTGGGTAACGTTCATCTTCTTTTTCACCTTGGTGTGAATATCCTTTTCCATTTCGGAAAGTTCCATCTCCCGATAAAGGATATCCAGCACCTTGGCTATACGTTCGGGTAAACTGAGCTGTTCAAGGATCCGTTGTTTTTCTTCCGTATGCAGCTGAATGTGTGAGGTGATCAAATCAACCATCCTGGATGGATCGTCCAGGGAGGTGATCGATTTCAGGACCTCACGCGGAAGCTTTTTATTGCTCACCGCATACTGGTCAAACGCTTTGCGAAGTTCCCGGAGATAGGCAGGCACGTCATCACGATCAATATCGATGTCCGGCGCTGCCGTTAATCTGACTGAGTAAAATTCGTCTTCCTCGGCTCCCCCCAGAAAAGGTCCATCAATTTTAGCCCGGTGTTTCCCTTCAACCAACGCCTTGATCGTACCGTCAGGCAAACGCAACAGTTGCATCACCGATGCCAGCACCCCAAAGGAGTAGAGATGCCGTTGCTCAGGGTTATCCACCCTTGCATCCTTTTGAGTGACCAGGAAAATCAGTGATTGATTTTCCATGGCTGTTTCCAGAGCTGTGACCGATTTTTTTCTCCCGACCACAAGCGGAACCACTATTCCAGGGAACAGAACAATATCCCGTAACGGCATAAGCGGGTACGTTTCGGTGCTAAAATCAGTCATCGACACACATCAGGCAATATTTTTTGTTGCAGTGTTTTCATAGAGAACAACGGGATAGTCACCCTTGGTGACAACCTGTTCGTTGATAATGCATTCGGTGACATGTTCCTCGGACGGCAACTCATACATCACCTCAAGCATGCACTCTTCCATCACTGATCGCAGGCCCCGGGCCCCGGATTTGCGTTCGATCGCCTTTTTGGCGATTGCCCGAAATGCCCCTTCAGTAAAACTTAACTTGATCCCTTCATAGGAAAACAACTTCTGATACTGTTTACTCAAAGCATTCTTCAACTCTTTGAGAATACGTACCAGATCTTCCTCCGACAGTTCATCCATGGTGGCTATTACCGGCAGGCGACCGACAAGCTCTGGAATAAGTCCAAACTTCAGCAGGTCTTCCGGTTGAATCGCGGCAAGAACCTCGCCAAGGGATCTTTCCTTCTGGCTGACGACCTGAGCACCAAACCCCATGGCCTGGGTACCGGTGCGTCGCTTCACCACATCCTCAAGCCCGACAAAAGCACCACCAACAATAAACAAAATGTTCGTGGTGTCCATACGAACCAACTCCTGCTGCGGATGCTTACGTCCGCCTTTAGGCGGCACCGAGGCCATGGTGCCCTCAATGATTTTCAGCAATGCCTGCTGGACACCTTCACCGGAAACATCCCTGGTCAATGAGGCTGAATCAGACTTGCGGGCAATCTTATCGATCTCATCGATGTAGATGATGCCTCTTTGTGCCTTTTCCATATCATAGTCAGCTGCCTGCAGAAGGCTGACCAAGATGTTTTCCACATCTTCCCCGACATAACCGGCTTCAGTTAATGTGGTGGCATCGGCAATGGTGAACGGCACCTTAAGCAGACGGGCCAGAGTCTGAGCAACCAGCGTCTTCCCGCTGCCGGTCGGTCCGATCAGAATAATATTGGACTTCTGCAGTTCAACATCATCCGGATCGTTTACCGGGGCATTGATTCGCTTGTAATGATTGTGTACGGCAACTGAAAGGATCCGTTTCGCCTGCTCCTGTCCGATCACATACTCATCAAGGTAGGCTTTGATCTCCTTTGGTTTAAGAACATGAGAATTATTGGACTCGACCTTCCGCCCATCATCGGATTCGGTCATGATCTCATTGCATAGAGCGACACATTCATCGCAGATATACACATCTGCCCCAGCAACCAGTTTACCCACCTCCTCCTGGCTTTTCCCGCAAAACGAACAGGCACAGGTTATATTGTGATCGTCCTGAAAATCGTTGTGCACTTTACTTCCTCCCACCCAGCTCCTCACGGCTGGTCAACACTTTGTCGATAATACCATATTGGCAGGCCTCAGCAGCGCTCATGAAATGATCACGCTCGGTGTCAGCCTGCACTTTTTTGATGGTCTTACCTGTGTGTTTCGCCAGAATTGTATTGAGATCATGCCGCATCCGTAAAATTTCCCGGGCATGGATATCGATATCCGTGGCCTGTCCCTGAAAACCACCCATGGGCTGATGAATCATAATTCGCGAATTCGGCAGGGCAAACCGTTTACCCGCGGCACCGCTGGCAAGAAGTAAAGCGCCCATAGATGCGGCCTGTCCTAAACAAAGGGTGGCAACGTCACAGTGAATATATTGTATGGTATCGTAGATAGCCATCCCGGATGTGACGGAACCTCCCGGAGAATTTATATAAAAGGTGATGTCCTTATCAGGATCCTCAGCTTCAAGAAACAGGAGCTGAGCGACAATTACGCTGGCAACATCGTCATTAACAGAGCTTCCCAAAAAAATGATCCGCTCTTTAAGCAGCCGTGAGTAAATGTCATACGCCCGTTCCCCGCGTGGACTCTGTTCAACCACCATGGGTACCAGATTCATGTAGACCTCTTTGCTAAAATCATTGTAACGGCAGGCAGGGCCTGTTTCATCTATATAACCATTCCTGCTTGCACACTCAGGATGCAGCCTGTTCGGTTGTCTCCTGTACAGGTGGCACTTCCTTTATATTTGCCTGTTCGCGCAGGAAATTGAGGATCTTTTCGTTGTGCAGTTCGTTCATAAACGGCAGAATTTCTTCTCGCCGTTTGAAATACTTCTTCACCTCATCCACTGTCATTCGGTACTGGTCGGCGATGCGTTGATACCCTCGCTGAATGTCTTCATCTGCGATCTTAATCTCTTCAACTTCAGCAACCTTCTTCAGGATAAAATCTCCCTTGACCCGTTTGACGGCAATCTCCCTGTTTTTTTCAACCAGATCGTTGAGATCGATACCCGCTGACTCAAAGGACAGACCGCTTCGCTTTAAATTTTCTTCGGTCTGTTTCAGCATCTCCTGGATTTCGAAGTTGACAAGACGTTGCGGAACTTCAAAAGGATTCAGCTCAATCAGCCTGTGCATGAGCTGGTCATCAACATCACCCTGAAGAGCGTCATCTTTTTCTTTCTGCAGTCGCTTGCGAATATCTTCTTTCAACTCTGCCAGAGTATTTAATTCCGGTTTGATATCCTTGGCAAATTCGTCATCAAGTTCCGGTTTAATCCGGACCTTGACATCTTTGACATCCACCTTGAACTCAACATTTTTCCCTGCCAGCAGCGGATTGGGATAGTCATCGGGGAACGTGATCTCGTAGAGGGTCTTATCGCCACTTTTCAGACCAATCAACTTTTCTTCAAACTCCTTGCCAAGGCGATGCATACCGATGTCAACAGTGAAGTTTTCATTGAACACCTCTTTCATTGCCTTGCCATTATGAAACCCCTGAAAATCGACGACAGCGACATCGTCCAGAGCAATGGTATGCCCCTCTTCAGCGGTCTGCAGCATTGCCTGGTGCCGCTGCAGCAGTTTGATTTCCTTATCGACCTCTTCGTCATTCACTGTGATCACCGGTTTTTCAACTTCCAGTCCTTTGTACTCTTTGAGTTCAAACTGGGGTTTGATATCAACCATGGCCACATAGACAAAAGAACCGTCTTCAGGAAAACGATGTTCCGTTATTTCGGGATGAACGACAGGGTCGAGTTTTTCTTGTTCAACCGCGTCAAAGTACGTCTCTTGCACAAACTTTTCACCAGTCTCGCCCTGTACCTGTTCTTTGAAATTTTTCTCAAGAACACTTTGAGGAATTTTACCGCGGCGAAAGCCTTTCAGTTTGACCTCCTTGTTGATCTTGGCATAGGCCTTGGCAAGGGCAGGCTCCACGGTTTCTTTAGGCAGGGTGATGGTCAGTTTTCTTGTCAGCTCTGAGATTTGTTCGACAACGATATCCATGGACTGCTCTTCCTCATATCGGTTTGCCACGATGTACTTAGCAGTGGCGTTGATTCTTTCCAGCCCTGCATTTCACAACTCAGGGCCGTATCTGATAACTGGGGATTGGTGCGAGAGGGGGGAGTCGAACCCCCATGGGCAAGCCCGCTGGATCCTAAGTCCAGTGCGTCTACCAATTTCACCACCCTCGCAATGTGTTAACCGTGTACAAATAACCAAGAATCTTGTTTACGTCAAGTGATCCATCGGTTGAAAAAATCGGATTACCCAGAAATCCAAGGCATTACACAGAAGCGGTAAAAGCCGGTAAGATCGACATCCGTCAGCTCCACGGTTCTGTTCAACAGAACTCTGTCTCCTTACCGCTTTTACCCGCAAATTTTCGATCCGGATGAAGGGTTACCCGGCAGAGGAGGAAAGAGAACGATCCGCATCAAGAGAATCCTTCTTTTCACCGGCTCGGATGAGCAAGACGGCAAACAGACAAAGTCCAAGAATTGCCCCGCTTGTCAGAACAAAGGAGTGCCGTACGCCAAGCGTATCCATACTGATACCGGCCATCATGGCACCGGTAAAGACACCGGCGCTCATTGCCAGATTAAAGACACCCATCATGGTCCCATGGCCGAAATGGTTTCGCCCCTCCTCCACAGCGTAGGCACCGAGCACCGGCCACAGTACCGCCTCGCCAAATCCCAAAAACAGATACAAACCGATCATGGTCAGAAAGTCTGTTGCCGAGGGGATCAGAAAAACAGCACAACTCATGCACAGGGCACCGGCAAGCAACAAAAGTTTTTTATTGCCGTAATCTGCCAGCTTACCAAAAGGATACTGCAAAACCGCATTCATCAGGGTCCGACTGGCAATCACAATACCGGTTTGTACTCCGCTGGATCCGGACCAGTCCGCCATCATCACCGGTAAGAATGCCATGGTCGGTACCATCATCAACATGGTGGCATAGCGGGCAATCAGGATACCGACGGTACGCTGTCTCAAAAATATCCGGTACAGACTGTCAAACAGACCGGTCTGTCCCTTACGCTCCAGGGGGCAGAATACCGGCATGTTGAACCACACAAAGATAAAGGCAATAAAACATAAGCCGGCCATCATATAAAACACTGCACCCAAGCCCCAGAGATCGGAAAACAGTCCTCCCAATATGGGGCCGCAGCCGATACCACTGAAAATTGCAATGTTGACCACACCCATGTAACGCCCCTCCTGTCCGGGAGGAGCGAGAAAACTGGCATAGGCCATGGCCACCGGCACAATCATTGCTGCCCCGACTCCCTGAAAGGTGCGGATAATCACCAGATGCACAACCCCTTGAGCCTGTGGAATCAGCAACCCGACCAGGCCGTAAATAAACAGCCCTGTGACTAAAAATCCTTTTCGTCCCCACCGGTCAGAAAGATTACCCACAACCGGTTGCAGCAGCCCCCGGCTTAAAGAGAAGGTTGCGGTTATCATGCCCAGGGCAAAACCGGAAGCCCCGAGTTCGGTTGCCCACACCGGTAAAACAGGAATGATGATTCCCACGCCTAGAAGAGCGATGAACACCGAAAGAGCCACGGTGATTAAGATACGATTGAACATGCAACAACCGAGTTAACAGAAACAGGTGAAAGACGGGAAAAAGTGGTGAACAGGTTATGCGGACAGGTAACGCACTGTTTCTTACTTACCATTGGTTGAAAGTCTTGCAAACAGCTCTTTCCACTTGTCAGCCTGCAAACAGCAACCTGCAGAAGATGGTGCATCTGTATCATCTTGAATTGAAGATAAAAACTTCGTATATAAAGAGTGCTTGTGCAAATGCAGCAACCTTTTTATAAAGAAAGACCGTCTGTATCCGGCTTTCCCATCCGCATGGATGCAGACGAGCCGACATCCGAACTATCAACCCACACTCGCCTTATCCAAACAGTCAGATAATCATGCCGCAACAAGTTCTTGATGCCCGTATCAGTCCCCATGGCAACCTCGATCTCCTCTCCCGACTGGAGGTGGGGAAATTACTTGACACCAGCCAGGGTGTTCTCTATCCCCTCTTCCGCAACAGTTCTCTGGCCGTACTCAACTATGGTGATTATCTGGATGACGGTCGCGAACTGCTGGAACGGTACAAAGATTTTGATATCCGGGTTATCCAGGAAGAACGCGGGCTTAAGCTGCATCTTCGCAACGCGCCGGCAAGTGCTTTTGTTGACGGCACAATAATTCGCGGCATCAACGAACACCTCTTTGCCGTGCTCCGTGACATTGTCTATGTTGATGACACCATTAACAACAATCCCCGGTTTGACCTGACCACTTCGGACGGCATTACCAATGCAGTCTTTCATATTCTCCGCAATGCCGGCATCATGCAACCCCGAACCGAGCCTCATCTGGCAGTGTGCTGGGGAGGGCATTCCATCACTCCGCACGAATACGACTACAGTAAAGAGGTTGGTTATGAGCTGGGGCTGCGTGGCTTTGATATCTGCACAGGATGCGGTCCCGGAGCCATGAAAGGTCCAATGAAGGGCGCCACCATCGGTCATGCCAAACAGCGTATTTACACCGGCCAGTACCTGGGGATAACCGAACCGGGTATCATTGCCTCCGAATCACCAAATCCGATTGTCAACGACCTGGTGATCATGCCGGACATTGAAAAACGTCTGGAAGCCTTTGTTCGTATCGGCCACGCCATTATCGTCTTCCCCGGTGGCGTCGGCACTGCCGAGGAGATCTTATACATCCTCTCCATACTCCTGGATCCGTCCAACTCACGAATTCCACTGCCTCTTATCTTTACCGGTCCGGACAGTGCTGCAGACTACTTTGAGATGATCGATCATTTCATCATCGAGACCCTTGGTCCGGCGGCTCGTCAGATGTACAGTATCATCATCAACGACCCTGAGGCTGTTGCCAGACAGGTAGTGAAGGGGATTGATCAGGTACGCCGGTTTCGACTGAAAACAGGTGACGCCTACTATTTTAACTGGCTGCTCAACATTGATCTGAGTTTGCAACTGCCCTTTGTCCCGACCCACGAAAATATGCACAGCCTCAACCTGCACCGCGACCAGCCGCCGCATCTGCTTGCCTCAAATTTACGACGTGCCTTTTCCGGCATAGTCAGCGGCAATGTGAAAGAGGCCGGCATCCGGCTCATCGAGGAAAAAGGGGCTTTTGAACTCTGTGGTGACACGACCGTCATGAACCCGCTCGACACGCTCCTCACCACCTTTGTCGAACAGCAGCGAATGAAACTCCCGACCACGACCTATCAGCCCTGCTATCGACTGACAACACACTCTGATTCCGACTGAAACCGGCCCGATAACCTGTGCCCGATGTCTGAACAGGAAAGAGAGTTTTTACCCGGGTGCACTCCACTACCAAGATCAGGGGCAGAAAACAGCGTGTTGACTCCGGCTCCGACAATATCCGCCGTACTGAACACTGGACAACGGTGCACACATCAGCGTCGGTGATATCGGGCTCATGTCTGTGCTGCACATGCGCAAACATCCAGATGATCGCTGCCGGGTAATCCCGGAAGACACACACTTTATTTTCTATACAATGGCACATTTTCCCCGGCCTTTTTCCAGAACAGAGTCTATGGTATATGACTGTTTGCCCCCTTATGCGGCCACACTGCTGCTTAGCTGTTGCTCACCCTGTTTGACCGACAGGGGACACTGTGTTTCTCCGCTTTATCTTCTGAAATAAAAAACGTATGAATCCGACAAATTATCGAGAAATTCCTTATAATTTCACCTCTGCCGACGACCAGCTTATCATCCGTCATTTTTTCGGCGCCGCTGTCTGGGAAGACCTGGAAGAACTGCGGAGTCAGAGAGTAACCGGCCGGTCGGCCAGACTGGTCATGCGCTGTATCGGCGATCTCTTTATTCTCCATCGCAATCCTTTTCTCTATCAGGAGCTGATCGACTCGCCGCGCCGCCGCCGGTTCTTCTTCAAAACCATGAAGAAGGATCTCAATATCATTGAACACACGGCAAAAAAAGTAACTGTTGACCAGGAGCGGACCGACAAGGTGGTCAACCTAGTCCGGCTCTGCCGCGAGCGCATGCACAACCTTCACAAAGAGATCAGCAACGCCACCGCACGCCGAAATACACTGCGCAAACGTCTTGGTGCCATCATCGGCCAGGAAAACGTTTATTTTGACCCGTTCAGCATCATCAGTCATGCCACTGATGCCACTGACTGGCGATTGCACCTGCCGGTGGCTGTGGTCCGTCCTGATACCGAAGAGCAGATGCCGCCACTCCTTGCCGCCATAGCTGACCTGGGGCTGTACATCATCCCGCGCGGCGGGGGTACCGGGTTGACCGGTGGTGCTGTACCGGTCAGCGCGGACTGTGTCATGATCAACACGGAAAAACTGAATCGCATTCACGGTATCAGCCATCGTGCGTTCACCGCTGAGGATGGCAATGTCCGGCAGATGCCGGTTCTCCGGCTTGAATCCGGTGTTATTACCCAGGATGCCATGCAGTACGCCGAACAGCACAATCTAGTCTTTGCCACTGACCCGACCAGTGCCTGGGCTTCCACCATTGGTGGTAATATCGCTGAAAATGCCGGTGGCAAGACAGCTGTTCTCTGGGGAACGGCCATCGACAACCTGTTGGGATATACCATTGCCATGCCGGAGAGCGGACTGCTGCGTGTTCAACGCATCAATCACCCTATGCGTAAGATCATGCCTGACGACGAGGTGATCTATGAAATCAGAGACGACCAGGACCGGTTGCTGCAACGCATCGAACTGCGCGGTGATGCCATCCGTAAGAAAGGGCTGTGGAAAGACATTACCAACAAGGCCCTGAGCGGCCTGCCCGGGGTACAAAAAGAAGGAACCGACGGCATTATCACTTCCGCCGAGTTTATTCTCTACCCTGCCTACAAAAAGAAACTGACGTGCTGCCTTGAATTTTTCGGCCCTGACATGGACGAAGCCAGCCGGGTTATTGTTGAAATATCAGAACAGTTTGTCAACCGTGGTGAAGAGGCGCTGATGGCGCTGGAACACTTTGATGAAGAGTATATCAAGGCCATCAACTACAAGGTAAAGGCCGCCCGGAGCGAGATGCCGAAGGCTGTTCTTCTGATCGATATGGTTGGTCACACCACCGAACAGGTTCTTCGCGGCAAACAGACTCTGCTTAACCTGCTGGCACAGTACACAAATACTGAAATTTTTGTGGCCAGTGACGCTGATGAGGCTGATCGATTCTGGCGCGACCGCAAGAAGCTGGGCGCCATAGCCGCCCGCACCAACGCCTTCAAACTGAATGAGGATATTGTTCTTCCCCTGCCCATGCTGGCGGAATTTGCCCGTTTTGTCGATGCCACCAACATCGAGGAAGATCGGTACAATCAACAGAGTGTGGTGCATGCGATCATGGCCTATCTCCAGGTGGCTGAGCCGCTTGAAGACCCGGACTGGATGGAGGCCAAGATCCCCAAGGCCGATGAGTACTGCACCACAGCACTGACCGCCCTGGAAACCACGGAAAACACGCTGCTTCGTAACGAAAAACACCTGCAGACCCTGACGAACAACCTCCTGGAACTCTTCCGGGGTTATCCACGCATCAGCAGCAACATCCGCCGCATTGTTGATGAAACACGTCAACGCCGGATCATTATCGCCACCCACATGCATGCCGGTGACGGCAACGTCCATGTGAACATCCCGGTCTTTTCCAATGACCGGCTCATGATGCAACGGGCGGCAGAGACCGCGGATACGGTTATGGGCAAGGCGGTGACCCTGGGTGGTGTGGTCAGTGGGGAGCATGGTATCGGCATCACCAAGATGAAGTTCCTTGACGAGTATCTCATAGACGAACTCAGTGAATACCGCCGGCGGATCGATCCACGCGGTGTAATGAACCCGGGTAAACTGGTGGATCCGGATATTATCAACAAGGTCTTCACGCCTTCTTTCAACCTGCTTGAGCTGGAAGCGCGGATCCTGCAGCACGGGTCTCTTGAGACCCTGTCTCTGAAAATATCCAAGTGTATTCGTTGCGGTAAATGCAAGGCAGACTGCTGTGTGTTTTATCCGGGCAGCTCCCTCTTCTTTCACCCCCGCAACAAAAATCTGGCCATTGGTTCGTTAATTGAAGCCCTGCTCTACGACATGCAGCGCTCCCATTTTCCCCGGTTCAATCAGTTGAAAAACCTTGAGCAGATTGCCGATCACTGTACCCTGTGCGGCAAGTGCCTCAAGCCGTGCCCAGTGGATATTGATACAGCCCAGGTCTCTATTTTAGAACGGGAAATTCTCAGTGAGCGGGGGTATAAGCACACTCCCCTGCCGACAAAACTCTCTCTTTATTACCTTAAAACCCGCAACCAGACCTATAACACTGTTTTTCGAACCACTGTGGTGAAATGGGGGGCGCGCGTGCAGCAGTATGCCGCCGGTCTGCTGCAAAAGGCTCCGGAGAAAGTCCGCTCTCTGCCATGGCATACGGTGCAGATACTCAAATCATCCATGCTGCCCCCTTCCAGTCGACCATTAAGAGACCTGCTGCCCAAAACCACGCTCAACGAAACCCTGCTCTTCACGCCCAGGGGACCGATCAGAAACACGGTCTTTTATTTCCCGGGCTGCGGGTCTGAGCGACTCTACGGTGATATTGCCGAGGCCGCTCTCTACGACCTGCTCAAGACCGGGACCAGGGTCGTACTGCCACCGGCCCATCTCTGCTGCGGTTTTCCGCACCGGGCCAATGCCAAACAACGCATGCACAGTGATGTCACCCTCCGAGATACCATTATCCTCAGCCAGATTCGGGATATGTTCGGTTACATCAACTTTGAGGCCCTTGTTGTAAGTTGCGGCACCTGCAGAGAAGCATTGCGGGAACTGGGCGCAGAAACAATCTTTCAGTGCAGCCTGATGGATATCGCCTTTTTTGTTCTTGAGCATGCACCCGAACACTTTACAAAGACACCGACCCGATCGTTCTTCTACCACGCACCCTGTCACGACTCTTTACAAGGCGAGGGTCCGTTGATGCTGCGGCAGATCGGCGGGCAGGTCACCAGTGTGCCGGGATGCTGTTCTGAAGCAGGAACACTTGCCCTGTCACGACCGGATATCACCGGTGCCATGCTCAAACGTAAACGCGATGAACTTGATTCTGCCATCAGCAGGGAGAACTCGGCCACTGTTATTGCCACCAACTGCCCTTCCTGTCTCTCAGGGCTTGGACGTAACCGTGACAGAGGCGTTACACCGCAGCATCTGGCTGTTCTTCTGGCAGAGAACCTGGGCGGCGACAGCTGGCGTAACGAACTGGAAGAACTGGTGAAATCTGCAGAGGTTGTTACCTTTTAAGTTCTGCACACTTACAACCAAAAAACCGTCCTGCCCGATTTGATTGGCACAATGCACACTGTATCAGTGTACGGCGGGTTAATACAAAAGCGAGTCAAGTACTGAAGGGCTGGGGGGGAGAACCGGCTGCGCAGGATCGTTGTCAACGCTGTTTTTGAACCTGAAGCCAAGTAAACGAAGGTTGTTGTCATCTAAGTACAGTTTCTCCTCATACACGGCCCGGATGGTCTGGTTCTGCGGAGAAACAAGGCGCACAGAGAGATAGAGCACCCGATTGACCAGGGTGTATGTTCCGACAACCACGGCCTGGGCACGCTGGGTGGCGGCTAACTGCCGGAGATCACGACTTAACATGAATTCGCCGCTGTGTTCTTCAACAAGCAGTTGCTGTCGCAGCTTGATCTCCTTGACGGCATAGCCCCGACTGACAAAGCCGGCAATCAGATTGTTCTGAAAACTACGTCCAAAACTCGACGTATCGTTCAGGTTATCGTTGTTCACCAGGGTAGCAACCAAAACAGGCTGTTCCGGCTGATACGGGAGAAGCGGCGGTACAGGCTGCCTGACCAGCTGTTCAGCCACCTCATCGCCCAAAGCAACCAGATCAACATCACTTCCTAAAAACGGTTCCAGCCGGGTGCCGTTGAGCTGACTGCAGCCACCAAGCACAAAAGCAAGAAGGAGAAGAACTGTTTGCACAAAAAATGTCCGATGTACCATGGGCTTATAAAGCGGTCTTTTGTGGTGGCGGTGGTGCGACAGACGACTTCGAACCGGTCAGTCGAATCTCTGTGGCAGGAAGAGCTGCCTGATAGTGCCAGTAGTCAGCGTTTTTGATGTAATAAATATCGGACGACCGCATAAGGTAGTGGTGCTTATCAAGAATCGAGGTGGTGATGATCACCTCATAATGGCCGCCGGATTGGTAGTTGCTCCGAAAAACATCGATAGCTGTGGCCGCGGCAATAAGCTCCCAGGGTGCATCCTCAAAAACAACGATACCTGCCGCCAAAGCGATCAGAGCGCCGGGTTTCGGCCAGCTCCATGCGCGATACTCAGACGGATGATACACAGTCTGCACCTTGTACTCGATGACAAGGCTCTTTTTTTCCGGTGTGCGTACCGTATGCACACCGAAGTTGACCAGCTGCGTGGTCAACAGATCGTTGAATCCCTCATCAAAGGGAAAGGAATCATGGCTGCCGCATATACCTGCCTGTCCGCAACTGTGCCGGACATACACCGTGGCATCAAGACGTTGCTGCCGGATCAGCTCGTTGTTGATCCGATCGGCAACGTGGTTGGCAAGCACATTCCACTGCTCGGTTGACTCCATACTGCCCCGCATTGCCGAACCACCACTGTACCGGTCCTTTGCGCACCCGGTGAAGGTGCACAGCAGCATGACAAAGAGCAGTCTGAAAAGTTGATTGTGCATATACCCTCAAGACACGGATAGAAAACCTGATACCTTCTCTTCGGATGGACTGTTCAAAAATATTAGCACAATACAACGTCAACCAAAAAAAGAGCACAGGCTGCGCAGACCGGGTCCCCTGTCTTTTATTCTCCCCTCTGACAGCAGGGCTCAGCACCGGGATCCGGCAAAAAATAGAAAATGCCATTGCAATTTATTCCAATCCTGAGGATATGGGATGCAGGAGAGTGACTGGTTGTGCGGTTTCAATGGTGCAGCCATGCTGTCTACCCGTCCGGACAGGCCGTTGCACACTGTTTGCCCGACATCTGCGGAGTGGGTCAATGGACTGCACAGCCAACGGTATCTGCTGCTCTGTCCTGTATCCATACCTTGGAGTTAAGGCGTAACATCTTAAAATATCATCCATACTATCAAAAACAAAATGACCGGCAATACGCATCCAACGTTCTCAGCAGAAACAATCAAAACAGTCATCGGGTGTATAACCACCTGTATAGGTCTTGTGGTGATACTCATCGGTCTGAAATACGCCATTGACATCTTTGGCTTCATCTTTGTCATCCTCAAATCACCACTCACCCTGACCGAACCTGTGCAACAACTTGCAGAAAGTTTCGGGGGAACCGCCTTTGATATCCAGTTATCAGATCGGGTCGTGCCGGTGGCACGAATGATAGCTCTCATCGTTTACTGTTGCGGTGTACTGGTGTGCGCCCTTCTGACCATGGCCCTCATGCAGACCGGCGCAAAAATCGTGTCCCTGAGCACGACCGATCGGCATGCAATAAAACAGGCGCTGCAAAGCGTGTTCGGCAGCCGGAGTAAACTCATCAAAACAGACAGGAACAACAGCCCTGTTCAGCAAAACGAACGACGTTGAAAAAACCGGCCGCCGCTGCCGGCTACTCGCCGCTTCAGCTCCAGGCGCGATCGTCTTACCAGTATGTAACCGTACACCCCATACTCTTCTTCCTTCAGGAGGTTATCATGTCAAACAGCAAGCCATCATTATACAGAGAGACCCGTGAGAAATTTCCGGAGGTCATCAGTGCTGTGGAGCAGCTTGGCGTCACTCTGCGTACGGCCGGACCATTAGACGAAAAAACTTCACACCTGGTTCAGCTGGCTGCTGCTGCTGCATCGCAGTCAGAAGGATCTGTGCATTCGCATGTACGCCGAGCCTTACAGGCAGGTGCCACTGCTGAGGAGATCACGCACACCCTGCTGCTCCTGATGACGACCATCGGCTTTCCCCAGGCAATGGCCGCCTTATCATGGGCCAATGAAACTTTGCAAAAACAATAAAAATCAAGCATCAATCGCAACATCAAAGTGTTACGATTGATGCTTCATCCTCTTTCTCCACCTCTCAGCCATCCGTTTCAACAGAGATACAACTGTTATCTATTGCTTTTTTAAGAAAAATCGATCAACAGCAACTCTCCTGCTGTTCAGATGCACTGTAATGGCCTTTCGGGCGGTCCTTTTCAACAAAACCACCGCCCTCTCCCTGTTCGAGAATGGACACAGATGAGGCGAACAGTACAGACTCTCACAGGCTGTTGGAAATCGGATGCCCCTGTGTGTGCGCGGCACTTTATACCTTGGTGCGGAGCATTTCTTTTTGAACTGCCAGCGGAAAAACCGCCAATAAATCGACAACTGAAGAGGCTGGGGTCGGCCTTGCCAACAACCCCATGCAGCGATTGATGTGGAAGGCAGTGCTGCATGCGATCTGCATATCCGTACCCAAAGCCAGCAATCCACTGACAATACCGGTCAGCGTATCCCCGGTACCGCCGATGCACTCCAGCACCGGAACGTCCGGTGCATCCACCGTTTCCACAATTTTGCCGTCGTGCACATAGCGATCAACCTTACCTTTGACCAGCATGTGCGACGCGGCATTGCTGCCTACATATGCTTTGACGATCAGGTCTTCGGCCTGTTCTTCATCAGCAAGGAAAAAATGACGGGTGTAAAAGGGATGCGGTGCTGTTTCGTCTGCAAGAAACGCCAACTCGCCGATATCCGGGGTAAAAAGATCATAGCTTGCCGCATAGCCGGACATTTTGGCCGCATACATGTAACCCGCATCAGCAACCAGCAGCGGACGTTCCGGAAGTTTTTCGATCTCCAGCAGCACCCGGTTGTGCCAGTCCACATCGGGCAGAAGATAGTGAAAGGTGATTCCACGCGGGCGCAGTTCCCGCAAAACCTCAACCAGCCTCTGGTAAACCTGCCTTGATCCCTCCCCCTTTCCGGTATCTCCGGCAGCCAGCATATACAGCTCACTTGTGTTTGCACCAGATCCCAGATGGGTACAGGTAAGAAAAGCTGTTGCCAGCAGGGCCGGAGTGCCACGGTTGACAGGGCAGGAATGCGCGCCTGAAAAAAGTTGTGTCTCTTTCATGGTAAACGGCGCCAGCGTCAGCGGGAAGTCGGCAGCAGGTATGGTTCCGACAAAAAGCCAGGGAGCAGCAGGCGTTGTCATGTCATCCTCCTGCACTCTTCTGCACCCTGCGCAATTCCTGGGCCGCCAGGTGAAGCGCATACCCACACAATGTCTGACCGTCTTTCCTGTCCGAATCTGTTTCGTAAATATTTTTTCCAATCAACTGTGCTGCCAGGTAGGGCACATCCGGACAACCGCCGCCGGAGACGTTGACGATCCGTCCGGAAGCCTTTTCCACAGTGATCTTCATATTTGCGGCGCGAACCATGAGCCAGTCCCCAAAATCCTTGTGCTGAAACAGGGAGACCGGCTCAAGGAGATCTTCTCCAACAGGTGTCATCTGCAAAGGGGTCAGCTGATACGCTTTTAAGATACTGACGGCCCGGAAAGCATGCATCAGAGAGGTGACAATAACCATATCACACCCTGTTCGCAGGGTTGCGGGCGGCGCCATAACCCGGGCATCCAGCCCCTCGGCTTGCAGTATACTCTCCGCCTGGACAACCTCACCTGTGCCCGCAAAGGTGAGGAAGGCCTCGGCATTGGGGTTGGCAGAGGGTTCCGCCCTTCTCCTGTCCTGTGCAGGCGAAAGACGCCCTGAAAAGATGGATCCGGAAAAGGCGGAACGCAGACGCGATAACAGCGTCATGATTTTTTTGTCAGGTTCATGACCGTATAGTTCAGGGTGTCGGCCACCGAAACGACCGTCCATCCTGTTGAATCCGCTGCCCGGATAATGTTGTCCCTGGCAGCGGGACAGTCAAAGCTGATCTCCAGTTCCGCGGCATCGGTCTGTTTTATGGCGTTCGTAAAAGCAATAAGCGGTTCCGGGCAGGCCAGTCCGCGAACATCGATGATTATCTTACTCATTTTTTCCTCCTTAAGCGACCTTGCGGATATGTATCAACGACAGACACAGCAGGACTGCCAGACAAAAATAAACAGCCACATCACCGTTTGCTCCGATTCCGGTCGGGGAGCTTGCCAGCTCGAAATTATGGGCAAAGGCAGCAGCCACGATCATGCCGAGTACAAAGAGTCCGGCATCAGCATCACCCTCACCGGCCATGAAAATCTGTCGTCCCGGACAGCCGCCAGCCAAAGCAAAGGCCCATCCGGCGGTCAGCATGCCCAGAAAATTCCATAGATGATTGGTATGGGCCACGGGCTGATTTGCAAAGCCTATGCTGACCTTACCAAGCACCAGGTTCAGGACAAAGGCCGCTGCCACAAAGGCAAGAATGCCGAGCAGCAGATGAAAATGACGAAACATGAGCAAATCCCGAAATGCCCCCATGGTGCAGAAGCGGCTGCGCTGGGCAAGAAAACCGACAACGAGCGCGCCGCCAAGAGAGTACAGAAACGGTGCGTGCATGGAGCCCGGACCCTTGACGGAATAAAAGACAACACCGCTTTTGCCCTCTCCAGCCACCTGTGGAAAGACCAGGAGGAGTGCAAGTATGCCCAGCATCAGTGCCGGCATGATATATCCGGCTCCTGTATGCTGGGGAGTGTTTCTTCCCAGAGAATAGCCGCGTCGGAAAAACACGGTGCCTATACCAACACCGGCTATGAGTCCTGCCAGTCCGACAACAGCATTCAGATCACCGCCGGCAAGACGCAGAAGAGCACGCCAGGGGCAGCCAAGGAAGACCAGGGCTCCGATCATGGCGCACATGCCGAGAATAAAGCGCACCAGCGGCGCCGAACCAGCTCTGGGTTTGAACTCGCCAAAGCACAGGGCCGCAAGGAACGACCCCAGCAAAAGCGCCGGGATTTCCGGACGAAGATACTGAACAACTTCCGCCCGGTGCAGACCAAGAGCACCGGCAATATCCCTTTCAAAGCATGCGACGCAAAGTCCCATATTGGCCGGATTGCCGAAATACTGTAATCCCACCGCAATAACCGCCATGATTGCGCCACTTACCGCAATACCGGAACCTCCGGCAAACCAGTTCTTTTTCATTTGCATGTGCATCTCCTTACCATTTCAAAACTCCTTCTGCTGAACGGATTGTACCCGGTACGACCTTACTGCGCTTCCTGGCTTGCTTGGTTTTTCCGGGCGGTTTACGCAACAAAAAAACCCCTTTGGCCAAAAGACCAAAGGGGTATAAGCTACTGTTTCAGTAGAAAAATTATAGGGCAGACAGTTGTGTCTACATCAGAAAAAGACCCCGCTGTGAAGCGTGTTCGCCAAAGGTATGCACAATCGAGTGTGCATGGTGACGCGCAGGAGACCCTCCAACCTGGAGGGGAGATAGCCCTCATGTCTTCCCGCCCGTCAGCCTGATGAAAAACACATGATAGGACATGACGTTTCCCTGCCGACAGAGTGGATCTGTCCGTAAGAACGGTACAGACCTGACGTATTTAAGAAAAGAAATATGCCATGGGGAAAGATGGCTGTCAATGGTATCAGGCACACCTTTCCAGGAAGTCTCTCTCAGCATCGAAATTTCACCAATGCCGGCGATACTTGCACCTTGCGCCGTCAGGACGTCAACCTCACGGCACTTCAGGGCAACCTGTCTTATCGTGCATGTTTTTGACGTCTCGCTCTCAGTTGCAGGAATAAGTTTGGGCAGAATACGCTGGACATTATCAGGACCATCTTTTATTTATCCGCAACAGTTTTGTGTGCTCATTCAATCAGAGGAGAAAAGTGATGAACACCCTGCCCAGGAAATACGCCTTCAACTGGGACGTTATCGGCACTGATGTGCAGGAGGCCCGCCCTGCTCTCGGCCTGTACACCTCCTTTGAAGTGTACCGGCTTTTGCAGTTCACGCTCCGCGATGTTCTGGAATCCCGGTATGGGACCAAAGCCGCGGACGAGATCTTTCGTGAAGCAGGTACCCTGGCGGGCAAAGCCTTTTTTGAGCGGTACTGTGCTGATGCAACCGATATCCCCTCGCTTGTAAAAACGATTCAGCAAGAATTCCGGACCCTTGGTATCGGCATTGTCCGCTTTGAAAAGACCGATACCAAAACCATGACCTTCCAGCTCACTGTGGATGAAGATCTTGATTGCTCGGGCCTGCCCGATACCTCCGACCATATCTGTGTTTACGATGAAGGTTTTATCAAAGGCATTTTCGACTCGTTCACCGGTAAAGATTTCACAGTGCAAGAAGTGGATTGCTGGTGCTCCGGTGCGCGCACGTGTCGCTTTAAAGCCACGCTGCCATAAATGATCCCTCAGGAAAGCACCGTTTTGCAGGACAGTATCTTAGAACATATTGAAAAACTTCTTCACTCGCCTGCTCTGCCGGAATTTCCAGCCGAGGCGGACAAGGAAGACAAGCTGCACGCCATTCACAACTACCTTGTCACTTTACGTACCACTCTCAACGCGTTTGCCACCGGCGATCTTCAATTCCCCGTCGATATCCATGGAGTCATCGCCGGGCGCCTCAAGGCGTTACAGGCCAATCTTATGCATCTCACCTGGCAGATCCAGCAGGTTGCCGCAGGCGACTTCACCCAGCGGGTGGACTTTATGGGTGAATATGCCGCTGCCTTCAACAGTATGGTCACGCAGCTGGATAATGCGCTTACCTCGCTTCGGCAGAAGGAAGAAGAACTCACAAAGCTGACGGAGGCGTTACGGGTCGAGATTGCTGAAAAAGAGGAGGCTCTGGCCGTCTTACGGAAAAAAGAAGCTCAGTTCAAACACCTGGCAGAACACGATGCGCTCACGGGTGTGCTGAACAGGCGCTCTTTTTACGAGCTGGCTTGCGCTGAATTTAAACGTGCGGAAGAAAAAGGTTACCCCTGCAGTCTTGCCATCATTGATATCGACTTTTTCAAACAGATCAATGATACCTGCGGACATCTCCAGGGTGACGATGTGCTCAGACACATTACCAAAACCATTAAATCTTCGTTACGGCATGGTGGTATTATCGGCAGGTACGGTGGTGATGAGTTCGTGGTTTTACTCCCGGGCCTGGACCTTAAAACCACCAAAAAGATTGTCGACAGGCTGCGCAAGCAAGTTGCCCAAGCGCCTTTCAAAACATCGACAGGCACGATTCACATGACTGTCAGCATTGGTCTTGCGCACGTCATGCCGCAACAGGGCCTGTGTCAGGACACCATTTTCTTTAAATCTGTTATCAAGACAGCGGATAATGCTCTGTACGCTGCAAAAGAAGCGGGTCGAAACTGTCTTGTGACACTGTCACATTGCGCTCAACAGGACA
Organism: Desulfobulbus oligotrophicus; assembly: GCF_016446285.1. Classification (NCBI taxonomy): domain Bacteria; kingdom Pseudomonadati; phylum Thermodesulfobacteriota; class Desulfobulbia; order Desulfobulbales; family Desulfobulbaceae; genus Desulfobulbus; species Desulfobulbus oligotrophicus. The sequence goes on along the minus strand of NZ_CP054140.1, from coordinate 2,198,925 downwards.
ACGTTACCGGCAAAGAATAAAAATATCCTGCTGAAGCCGTGTCTATGAAGCCGGAAGTGGAATGCACATATGGCAAAACCACACTGAGCAACTCAAGAGTCGGTTTGTCTGTTTTTCATCGACCACACCTCAATATCTTTCCATTTCTGCCCTATATTTTACTTCCTCCACATCCGGATTTCACCTGCTGCACGTTTATGTCTTTGGCACATATCCACACCTGACAACCAGTACCAGCTTCTTTTAAAACCCGAACAATCCAGTCTTCTGAAAAAAACGTTTTCACTCCGCATTGATCATAATAATTTCAACTGGTAATTCACACACTTCAGATACAGATATCATTCATTACTCTAATGCAAACCTGACAGAGAGCTTGAGATGAACTGTAGGTGGTAAAGTCTTCAGCCATGATCAAAAAGCGGCCTGCGTGGGGGGCGACCCAGGCTGTATACTGTGCTTTGCTCGTGACGTAAGTTTCAATCCACGCCCCCGCGTGGGGGGCGACGATTGCGCGTAATCCACGAGCAAGGTGATAATCAGTTTCAATCCACGCCCCTGCGTGAGGGGCGACAAATTGATTGTGCCGGTACTTTCGGAGAGGTGGTGTTTCAATCCACGCCCCTGCGTGAGGGGCGACTCTCAGCACCTGGCAAACGTTTGGTAATGGCTGGGAGTTTCAATCCACGCCCCTGCGTGAGGGGCGACCTATTGCCGATGTTGGTGTAAAATTTAATTTATTGTTTCAATCCACGCCCCTGCGTGAGGGGCGACTCTCAGCACCTGGCAAACGTTTGGTAATGGCTGGGAGTTTCAATCCACGCCCCTGCGTGAGGGGCGACTAGCAAATGAGCTTTATCATGATGGCGAAGGCCATGTTTCAATCCACGCCCCTGCGTGAGGGGCGACATTATCTATATCACTTCGGGGGGTATACTATTGCCGTTTCAATCCACGCCCCTGCGTGAGGGGCGACCGTGCAGGTCACCCTGCACGATCATATTGATGCTGTTTCAATCCACGCCCCTGCGTGAGGGGCGACTAGCAAATGAGCTTTATCATGATGGCGAAGGCCATGTTTCAATCCACGCCCCTGCGTGAGGGGCGACGATAAACCTTGGCGAACGGGAGACCTTTGCGGAGGTTTCAATCCACGCCCCTGCGTGAGGGGCGACGAGCTGCCCGTCATCGTCGTCAGGCTCTGCCGGTGTTTCAATCCACGCCCCTGCGTGAGGGGCGACAACGGAAAAAGCGCCATAGTTGGGGGCTTGCATCAGTTTCAATCCACGCCCCTGCGTGAGGGGCGACCATTGCGACCGGTGTTTTTTTGGATGGTATCTGCGTTTCAATCCACGCCCCTGCGTGAGGGGCGACGCCGTATATGGTGCCAATGGTCGCCTCGTATTTCAGTTTCAATCCACGCCCCTGCGTGGGGGGCGACGGATATGCAATTCCGATACCTATGCCGCTCATTACGTTTCAATCCACGCCCCCGCGTGGGGGGCGACGCCTGCCATCGGAGGCACCCCTCCACCAACCAGGACGTTTCAATCCACGCCCCCGCGTGGGGGGCGACGGCCGTGGTGTTCTCGTAGGCTTCAGCGCCGGCGTGTTTCAATCCACGCCCCCGCGTGGGGGGCGACCCGAGCCCTGGTCAATCTGCGGGCCCGTAACCGGGTTTCAATCCACGCCCCCGCGTGGGGGGCGACGCGAGTTGCGTGTATCAGCTGCTGACAAGTTGCAGTTTCAATCCACGCCCCCGCGTGGGGGGCGACCGGTTTCCCCGACCGGATCGAGGAGCCCAGCGGGTTTCAATCCACGCCCCCGCGTGGGGGGCGACGCTCTGCTCAGGCACACCATCTCCTGCCCGTCGTGTTTCAATCCACGCCCCCGCGTGGGGGGCGACGCGACAAAATTGATGGGAGAGGCCGCAAAGGGGTTGTTTCAATCCACGCCCCCGCGTGGGGGGCGACTGTTGCGGCCGTGGGCTGTGCGCTCTTTACGCTCGGTTTCAATCCACGCCCCCGCGTGGGGGGCGACCGAGGCGTCAACGTTTTTGGACGCCATGAACATGTTTCAATCCACGCCCCCGCGTGGGGGGCGACGCGGTGGCAAAATGCAGGTTATGCCGCATCACCGGTTTCAATCCACGCCCCCGCGTGGGGGGCGACCTGTTTGAAGCTCATCGACTCGTTGCTGGACGCACCAGTTTCAATCCACGCCCCCGCGTGGGGGGCGACTTTGAGGCGGCTTAAAATCGAACATCCGACATGGGGTTTCAATCCACGCCCCCGCGTGGGGGGCGACCCGGTTTTATATCCGTGATGACCGAGGCAAATATGTTTCAATCCACGCCCCCGCGTGGGGGGCGACCGCGGCAGAGGCACACGTCAGAGCATTGTTGGGAGTTTCAATCCACGCCCCCGCGTGGGGGGCGACGCGCAGCGGGATGTATCAGTATCTGTTTGGCGAGTTTCAATCCACGCCCCCGCGTGGGGGGCGACCGGCAGGTTTGGTTTGTTGGTCAACCCGACGCTGCCGTTTCAATCCACGCCCCCGCGTGGGGGGCGACACATCCACGGCGTTGGTGGCGGAGTTGTTAAGCTTGTTTCAATCCACGCCCCCGCGTGGGGGGCGACAGTCGCACTCGATCGCCCATACAACGGCGAGGGGGTTTCAATCCACGCCCCCGCGTGGGGGGCGACCTCTTCCGCCTGCGGGAAATTATGGCTATGAAGAGTTTCAATCCACGCCCCCGCGTGGGGGGCGACCGGCAGGTTTGGTTTGTTGGTCAACCCGACGCTGCCGTTTCAATCCACGCCCCCGCGTGGGGGGCGACACATCCACGGCGTTGGTGGCGGAGTTGTTAAGCTTGTTTCAATCCACGCCCCCGCGTGGGGGGCGACCCGGACGAGGCAACAATCTTCGGAGCTGTTGCCACGTTTCAATCCACGCCCCCGCGTGGGGGGCGACGAGTGTGGCCAAGGAAATACTGTCGTCTGTTGGCAAGTTTCAATCCACGCCCCCGCGTGGGGGGCGACGGTTGGCACTGAAATATGTTGCGTCACCGGACTGGTTTCAATCCACGCCCCCGCGTGGGGGGCGACTCATTTTGGCATTGGACAACGTATCATTGATACGCTTGTTTCAATCCACGCCCCCGCGTGGGGGGCGACTCCAGCTGCCTTGAGCTTTGCCAGCAGGGCATTGTTTCAATCCACGCCCCCGCGTGGGGGGCGACGGCATCATCAGCCACGGTAGCCTCATCTTCGATGTGTTTCAATCCACGCCCCCGCGTGGGGGGCGACGTCATGAGCTTTGAACAGGCGTTTGCCGCCTGCATGTTTCAATCCACGCCCCCGCGTGGGGGGCGACCGGCCCGTTCTGGTGCGAAATGCTCCTATACGGATAGTTTCAATCCACGCCCCCGCGTGGGGGGCGACAGGAGAGATCGCTCCGGGTACTCGGGTAGACATGGTTTCAATCCACGCCCCCGCGTGGGGGGCGACTCCAGCGCAGATCACCGGGTAAAACCACATCATTTGTTTCAATCCACGCCCCCGCGTGGGGGGCGACCGGTGTCTCCAGTACGCCCTCAAAGGTCACATCCACGTTTCAATCCACGCCCCCGCGTGGGGGGCGACGGAAAAGGAGAGCCGTGGAGGGTGGAGGAAGAATGTTTCAATCCACGCCCCCGCGTGGGGGGCGACAACCGCACAGATGGTATGCAGTGGCAACAATTGAGTTTCAATCCACGCCCCCGCGTGGGGGGCGACATAACGGTATAGCAATCGGTACAACTGTTTCAATTGGTGTTTCAATCCACGCCCCCGCGTGGGGGGCGACGTAACGGTGCTATGGTTATGCGTTGACGTGCACGAGTTTCAATCCACGCCCCCGCGTGGGGGGCGACAAAATTTTCACCGATTATATTATGCGCAGTACAGGGTTTCAATCCACGCCCCCGCGTGGGGGGCGACAGGGTGGGCTGTGGATCAAGCTGACCATCTGTGGTTTCAATCCACGCCCCCGCGTGGGGGGCGACGGACGCTGCGGAGTGAAACGCCTTGGCCCAGGTAGTTTCAATCCACGCCCCCGCGTGGGGGGCGACGCCCGCCATCATCAACACCGTTTAAACATCGTTTAGTTTCAATCCACGCCCCCGCGTGGGGGGCGACGGCTGTGGTCTCCAGCTCCGGACCGGTCAGCACGTTTCAATCCACGCCCCCGCGTGGGGGGCGACTGCTCCCATGCGCCATGTGTGGCTGAGCTGATAAGTTTCAATCCACGCCCCCGCGTGGGGGGCGACGTTGACTTGGAGGTGGGCGGCACGCCGATCACAGGTTTCAATCCACGCCCCCGCGTGGGGGGCGACGAGGGTATCCGCCGGTCTGACGACGGGTACGCTGTGTTTCAATCCACGCCCCCGCGTGGGGGGCGACGGCCCATCCCAATACACTTCTCCAGGGTTGGTATTGTTTCAATCCACGCCCCCGCGTGGGGGGCGACTCAGGTAATGGCGCGAATGGCGCCGTAAGGAATTAGTTTCAATCCACGCCCCCGCGTGGGGGGCGACGTGCACGAGTACCGGCCACATCAACATCAAGGGAATGTTTCAATCCACGCCCCCGCGTGGGGGGCGACATTGATGATTAACTTCCTATATATATATATTACGTTTCAATCCACGCCCCCGCGTGGGGGGCGACAAGGTCACAAATCCCGGACTCTTCAATATCGATGGGTTTCAATCCACGCCCCCGCGTGGGGGGCGACTGCTGCCATCGTTTGAAGCTGATTTATAAAGATCGTTTCAATCCACGCCCCCGCGTGGGGGGCGACCAAAGGCCGGCAAGAACTGCCGCCACAGTCAGCAGTTTCAATCCACGCCCCCGCGTGGGGGGCGACGCGGCAACCAATCTGTCCTCGATTTCCTGCTAGCGTTTCAATCCACGCCCCCGCGTGGGGGGCGACTCCAGCCGTCATGCTCGGCGATTGCATTACGAAAGTTTCAATCCACGCCCCCGCGTGGGGGGCGACGGGTCTGCTACCGTGCCTTGCAAGTTGCCTTTTTGGTTTCAATCCACGCCCCCGCGTGGGGGGCGACGCGGCAAATAGCATTCAGCTTGCTCAGCTAGCGCTAGTTTCAATCCACGCCCCCGCGTGGGGGGCGACTGCTGATTCGTAACACGATGTAACAAATCAGCTTTTCCAGCACTTTCCGCGAAGGTTGATCTACCTGTCTTTATCTCCTCCTCTGTACAGGTGTATTTCCTGATCAATCATCGCATTTTCATAGAGCGCGAAGCAGCCGGGTTCTGCTGGGTACGGATGGTTCGCGAAACCATATTACACATATTACACAATAAGCGGGCCTTCCTGATCCAAGCCTGCCTTGGCGCCAACATGTTCTACCCGTTTACGCCAGTTGGCACCAAGAAAATAAAATCGCAGACTATCCGTCTCCTGATCCATCTCATCAATCAACGACTGGCGTAACTTTGTCCATTGTGCAGGATCCACCAGGCATTCAAACACGGAAAACTGCACCCGTTGACCAAAGTTACGACACACTTTGGCTATCCGGCGCAGTCGTTTGGCACCGCCTGGATCACTTGTTTGCACATCATAACTTACCAATATCATCATAACAGCTTCCTACCTCCAGATTACCGGTGGATAACCATCCAACTCGTCCCGCAGGTACCGGGCAAACAAGAGGGCCTGCATGTGAAAGAACAGGCCTATTGTCATCTTTTCCTCAACAAACGGATGGGTCATCTCCTCCTGCTTACGTTTCTGATAGGCAACCAGGACGGTTTTACGGGCCGTGTCGCTCATGCGCACACCTCCGCCATCGCTACAGACAAAATCATCACAACGCAGTTGCGCCAGGTTGACCAGAGAAACTACCAGCCGATCAGCCATGGGGCGAAACTCTTCCATCAGATCAAGCGCCAGCCCCGCTCGTCCCGGTCGATCGCGATGCAGATAACCTACAGCCGGATCAAGCCCCACTGTTTCCAGAGCTGAACGTATATCATGAAGAAGCAGGGTGTAAACAAAGGAAAGCAGGCAGTTGATACGGTCCAGCGGTGGGCGGCGACTGCGACGGTGCATGAAGAAATTGGCCTTATCACGGACAATAAGATGATCAAAGGCGCTGAAGTAGGTACGTGCGCCATCGCCTTCCACGCCGCGAATCTCGGCAAGAGATAACCCCTCTTGTAACCTGCGGGCAGCCGCACCCAACCGATTGATGGACTCCTGTACCACCTGGGCATCGATCTTGTCGCCATGATCGCGGAGAGCCCGAAGCAACACGGTCCGACTGTTGACAACTTTGCCTAAAACACAGGCTGTGGCCACAGCGGCCGAAAAGTCAAGATCATCAGCGCGTCGGTACTGTTCGCGCCGCAGCAGCACATTACCGGTTACCGGGCCGTGCACTCTTGCTAAAAAACGGCCCTGTTCACTGAGAAAACTCAAGCCAACATTTCGCTGGCCGCACGATCCCATTAAAAACGGACTGCACCCCACATTGCCGAAACAGACAATCGATTCCAGTGTATGCAACGGCACTCGCAAAGCGGTTTCCCCTTCAATGCGCACAGCAACGGTTTCGCCGTCTTTAGCAAGGTATGCTCCCTGAGTGGTCACAAAGAGGGTATTCAGATGTTTTTTCACAGTTCCACCATTTTGCGCAGATAACGACCGACCTGTTTTCGGGTTGCCACTGTGGGCAGGCATAACGCCAGGAGTGAGCAGCTTTCACAACGTTTGTCATAATGAGGCGGCGGTGTTTTTGCCTCTGTCAGCAGAGCATGGACAGCAGCCGCTGTCTGTGCGGTCTTCTCTCGCAGAGATGCGTCAAAGATCACACTCGTCCGCCGCTTCTTCTCCCCATAATAGAGTGCGCCTTCGGGCACCGCGCACTCCAGCATCTCTTCCAGACAGAGGGCCTGCGCGCACAACTGCACCCGATCGGTGTCGTCTTTTTTGGGACGGCCACGCTTATATTCCACTGGAAATGGTTGCCACAACCCATTGTCTTGACGATGAAATTCAACGATGTCGGCTCGGCCGGCAACGCCGAGCTGCAGCGAACGAATGGGCACATCATACTCGATACGCAGCTTACGGCGCGATTCGCGACCACTGGTATGCACCCGTTCGTGGAGAACACGCCCCTCAGCTGTAAACCGGTTTTCCAGCCACTGCTGCTCGAGGTAGATGAGAGCGCACTGCCGTGTGCAGAACAGATAGTGTTGTAGAGAGGAAATCATTATAAGATCATCTTCATCGTACAGTTTTACCTCTAAAGGAGAATGATCGTCGCAGTGTCTATCTGTACTTTCATGCATGGAATACTGTCCTTAATTCCTGATGTACGGTACAAAATACTGTTGATTGCCAACCTACCAGAGTCATTTTTTCAAACAAAACAGGCGCGGAATGCAAGTAAGGCCGGATGAAACAGGTTTTGACAGCGAAAACAGTGTTCTGCTCCGGCCATTCTTGCCTCACTCCATTTTTACAGTTTTTCCTGTAAGGTAACACCTGTCGGAACATCACTAACTTGAATTGTATAATCAGTGAATGAACGCGCAGGCCCACTGGAGTCCTCTGCCCGGGTAACCGTAATCAGGTCGAACAGCTTGTGAGCCGGAGCATTGCCGAGCTTATTGTTGTGTTTAAATACAAACAACTTACGACAGCTCATTAAACCACGGGCAGCTGAACGGTCGTGTTCAAACATGTTAATAACAGCCTGCCAGAACAGTTCGAGATCATCTTCATTAAAACCGGTTTGCTGAGCTAAAGGGGCAGAAATGAACCCGTAGCAACTGTACAGTGCATAAGGAACAGTAAACTTTCTCCCCATGGTCCGGTTATCCCCCTGTTGTTTTTCCGCCTCTGCCTCTGTGGCTACAGCCATACGGGTGATGCTGTGTTCCAACGGCACAATCTGATCAATACTTCGTGCAAAGGTAAACTGTACCGGCCCGCGTACCTGGCCAGCGTTTTTACCGGTGGACATAACTGCGCCAAAAGTGCGAACATCATAATATCTACTGCACATGAACCGGCGGGCTGCTTCGGTTTTTTCACCCTTTTCTTTACTCTTAACAGCCTCTTGCTCGTGAGCCTCATCAATGAGGTTGTTAAGAACAGCCTTTTCCTTGATAAAAATATCATGGGTGGCACTGCTACCGTGTTCCAGCTGCACATAATTTCGTATTTTTCGTTTTATACAGACATCCGTGACAAGACCGTGTCCTGTCTCCGGATCAATACGTGGAAGGTTACCGGCATCTGGATCACCGTTCGGATTACCGTCTTTAACGTCGAACAACAGAACAAAATCATAACGGTTCTCAATGGGCTTGCTCATAGATATATCCTCCATTTTTTCTATTCGTTGGTTTCATGTTTTGTGAAGAGGGCTCGTCGCTGGTGATAGTAACCGACCGCAAAACGTCCCTGATCCTGCAGAGAAAGATGTGTTGGAAAATCAACAATACCACTCATGATCTCGCCAATAATCTTTTCAAGATTTACAACACGACCCCGGTTTTCTATCTTGGCCAGATGATGGTTTTTTAATTTCATAAGATGGGGAAAAGCTGTGACAGGACTTCCGGAAGCCCCCCCATAAAAACGATCGCGAATAGTGGCGTTGATGCCGGGACTTGCCTCTTCCTGAATTTTTTCGAGAGTCGCAAATAATCGGCCGAGCCGATAGCCGATGTTTGTGTTGTTGATATCCAGGGCCATACCTACCTCCTGTTCTGATTGTCGATAATATCGTGCTGCCCGAACCAACACTGCCTTCAGAAGCGCGGCACGAGGATATGTTACTTCACGCTCCGCACGGCAACGACGAACCACTGCTGCCAAAAGGGTTTGCGGATACGGGGTACCGGTAAGAATTGCCTTCATGCACTCACCGCCAAGATTCGGTGCGATATTTTCTGATTTTCCCTGCAAGGCAGTGGAGACAAGCAGGCGGAAAAGAGACAGATGTTCAGGGTCTTTTGGTCGCCGCACTATTTGACAATCTTCAAAGTGCTGCCGAATATGGAGGGCTGTTTCACCAACAGTTCCAGCGTGCCAAAAGCGTACCGCAATACGGGAGGCATTCGGTGAAAGACCCAGAACAAAAAACGGGGTGTAATCTTCTGTGATGGAAGGTGTTCCTGCTTTGGGAGATTCGTATAAAATACGGACTGCCTTGTTGGCCTGCTCGGGGTTTTCCTTGGCCGAATCCCCAAAGATGTCGGCAAAAACATCTTCAAGATCGTTTTTTTCTTCCGCCCAAAACACCGTGGAAGCATCGCCAACCTGCATCCTCTGCTTAGACCCTTTGACCAACAAAGTATTTAATGCCGTGGTGTAGGCTGTTTCTGCGTTCCTGCCGACAGGTGCATTTAAGCCCTGTTTTTTACCGTACGAGCAAAAAGCACCGAGATTAAAAGAAACAATATTTGCACCGGATGTCTGTGCGCCCCACACTCCTTTTATAGCGGTATGCAAACGGGCAGGTGCTTCGGATTTCCCTGAAACTAAACATACCTGCCGGGTATCATCCTCTCCCAGGACAGACAGACTGCTTGCGAGTTGCGACACAACATCCGGACGTTGGCAGATTAAAGAATGATCGGTATTAAGACGGAAAGACACATTCATCCCCTTTTCTTCAACTTCTTCCCATCCTGGATGCAAAAAGAGCTGTTCAAAATCCTGTTTCTCGAGAAATCGTAACAGGGCAAGGACAGCCTCGTCCTGGGATTCTCCTGTGCAACAAGCATCGCGAATAGTCTGCTGAAAACAAAAAAACTGTTTCTCTGCGCGCTCTGCCAACTCCACAGGATCTTTTTTAGGGTCCGGTTTAGGTCGGCCGACAGCATAGGCCGGAGTATCCCAAAACAGGTTCGCAACAATGCCGCTCGTTTTTTTTGCTCCTTTGGGCACAATGAAAACCCTAGCTTGTTTCTTTTTTCCTGTACCCTCTCTGGTGTCTTCCAAACCAACAAAATTTCCCGAATGATCGAGAACAATAACAAATGGAATCTCTTTTCTTTCAAAACCTTCAGGTGCAACTTCATCTGCTCTCTCTTGGGATATACGCTGATAATACCTTGTCAATGCGTGTAAAATCATGATTTGACCTCCTGACTATCTGGATGCGGAACCAACAGCATCCCCTCTTGTAACTGCGCCCGGAAAAAAGAGGGTCGGCACCTGTCAGTACATGAGTGGACATGATCCTTGTCGGCGCGGTTGTCATGGCAGATATCGTACAGCATCCACCCGAGATCACAGCTCACTGAAACCGGTTGAGGTAATGGCTCCTCTAAGCGTATGAGCTTGAAATCAGCGGAAAACTCTCGACAGCCAAGGTAAGGGCGATGAAAACATTGACCTTTTTCTGCCCGCCGCAGAAACATTTCCTGAAATTTCGTGATAGTGTCTTCCGAACCGGCCCTATCTGTTAAAGTAAAACGAGCATGGATAGTATAGGCAACCTCACGCAGAAACATCCCGGCGCGTTGCTGGCGTTTTTCCTCAATGAACAGACCATCGGAACGTGGTGACATAAGGCTGCCCACTTCATTTCGGCGAACGGACTCCCACCGAATAGGCTGCAAAACATCAATACGCTCCACCAGCCAGCGAATTGCCGGTTTCCATAAAACGGCCTCTAACACGCCTCGTGCCGCAGAAGGAGTCATCACATCATACGAAACGCGTTCCACCTTCATCTCAGGGCGGGTGAAACAGGCGTTTTGACCCCATACTTTGAGGCGGAACGGATGGCTTAGTTTTTTTTCACTGTCCATGCTTCCTCCTTAAATTATCAACTCATCGGGTTCGCGGACCCAAAAACGATCAGCACAGAACCCAAGGTCATCATCATACAGATTATCATATCCCTGCACATACATACCAGGATGCACCTCTTCAATTGCGCCCTCATGGACCAAACGATCATGAGTATGACGCGGCAGGTTAACCACATAGCGCTGTGCACGTCGTAAAAGCTGCCGTTTCGGTCCTTGTTGTCGCAGTTTTTCAAGCAAATTTTTTCCCTCTTGATAACTGACCAGCACCGGAGAGTATGTCTTTTCATCGATAAGACGAAATTTTTCTGCAGCAGTACGGAAACTGATCCGCAGCTCAGGATCATTGCCGAGTAACTCCAGGATATTTTCCTTATCCAGCCGATCTCCTTGTGTCCAATAAAGCAGGCGGAAAAACTGTTCAAACAACCGTGGTGCAAACGGGTCTTCTCCTCCCTGCAACAGAAGCTGACGACCTATTTCTGCAGCCTGTCGGAGATAGCCGGCCGGTATTCTGCTTTCTGGCTGAAACACGTATACCAGGCCTCTTTCCAGCACCCCTTCTCGGTTACACCGGCCTGCTGCCTGGGCAACCGAATCAAGACCTGCCAGAGCCCGGTAAACAACGGGAAAGTCAAGATCCACTCCTGCCTCAACAAGTTGCGTACTGACAACTCTTGTCGGTTTTCCGGCATCCAGACTTTTTTTAATTGCAGCAATGCGGTTTGACCGATGCGCGCCGCACATCAAGGCTGAGAGATGGAACGCGCCCGGAGGCAACTTTTCCCAAAGTGTACGGGCATCGTCTCGACGATTGACGATACACAACACTGATTCATGTGTTTTTAGACAATCGGCTAGTCGATCCCAAGATAATGGAACGGCAAAACGGTCCATCACTTCAACCCTTGTGCGCTGCAGCCGTTTATGCAGGTTGAAAGAGGCGGGTACGATCTCACAAAGACCAGACAAACCGGCAAAATTAAAATCCAGACTCTTCTGCGGGCCAAAGGCCGGCTGAGTGGCAGTGGAAAGCACAAAAGTAACACCGTAATTCCGTTGCAACTCACGAATAACTTCAAGAAGTGGTTTTAAAAAATCTGTGGGCAAGAGCTGTACTTCATCTAAAACCACCACACTGTTCACAATGTTATGCAGCTTGCGACAACGACTGGGTCTGCTTGCAAACAATGATTCGAAAAACTGTACCGTTGTCGTCACAATGACGGGGGCATCCCAATTCTCGCAGGCCAAACGGCTACGTGCACTCTCCTCCTCCACAGCGGACACTTCTAAATTGCTGTGATGTTCAAGAACCGCGTCAGCAAAAATGTCGCGAAACTGATCTGCAGTCTGCTCAATAATACTGGTATACGGAATAACATAAATGATTCGCCGCTTTGCATGGGCAATGGCGTGTTGCAAAGCAAAGGCCATTGAAGAGAGCGTTTTCCCACCGCCTGTCGGCACGGTGAGGGTGAACAGGCCGGGCGGATCAAGTGCCCGTTGTTGACATGCCTGCAACACCTCTGCCCGTATACGGTTGACGGACGTATCCGGACTGTTTGCCAGTTTTTTTGACATATACTGTGCAAAGACCGGTTCCAGTACAGCCAATTCCGGATATCCTGTGCGGAGTTGTGATCTTTCCTGATCCATAAATGACTCAGTGTCTAAAAAGTCTGCGTCAACAAGACAGGAAAAAAGCATCCTCAGCCAGAAAGAACGCGAGATAGTCGTACCGCTCTTACTTTTCTCTGATGGTATCCCCTGGTTGGAGATGCCATCAGAGATATTCCCATCACGAGCTGCATGTAGCAACTCCTGCTGATTGAGACGCCAGGAAAGAGAAGATCGCGGGGAACTCTCACTTTGCCAATCCGGTAAACCTGCATGATGACCACTTATGCAGTAGGCAAAGATACGACCAATTTTTCCAAACCGTTCGACCGAGTGGAGCGCTCCAGCGGTTGAGTGATCAACTCGACCGGGTTTTCCCTCAATATGGGCTTCGTTAGACTGACGAATATACGTCTGGAACGCAGGAGAAAATTTGCCGAGGTCATGCCACATGCCGACAAGACGGGCCCAGGAAGACGCTCCGAATGCAGAGGCAAACAAACCGGCCTGGTGTGCGACATTTTCAAGATGCCGGTCTAAAGGCTGCCACTCTGACAGGGGACAATCTTTTTTTGAATGTGCAAAAAACGTGTAATCCTTTTTTATTGTCATAGATCAGTTCCGTGTCTTACCCTTGCTTACAGATGATCACCGGATGTTTCAGTACATCACAACTTGAACTGTACCGTCTGAACTGTGTGGGCTATGTATCTGTTTTTCATCACTCCATGGATGCCTCTTTTCAATTGTACAACAACTTCTGTTTTTCCCCTCTACTGTATTGCAGCAAAGCTTTTGAATTCCTGTAGAATGACACCCCAGGAATGGCATCGTTCTTTCGGTTGAAATCAGGTGAAGTAAAAAATGATTTTGCGGGAACAGAGGTTGTCTCTTTTGTTGAAAACACAACGGAATAACAATCAAAGTTTGAGTCATTCCACAGCCGGCGACGGACAACGACTGTTTTGTTGAGTGCAGCTGGTTGACGAGCTTTACAGACCAGGTCAACAGCCAGGACCAGCAGGAAGTAAGCGATCAGGTATCCCATGGTTGTCTCCTTAAAATGTAGAAGGAAGTGGTTTTTTACCTGATCCTACGATACCATTCATGGTGGGACAGATAGCGTCCCACCATAATATTTTTTTACTCAACCGTTGCTCAGCGTAAAAATGGCCAAATACAAACCACAGCACGCCCGCCTTCTGTTCATTGATCGGAAGCTGCGGGAAAAACGCTACCCCAACCGGCAGTCACTTGCTGAGGAGTGGGAAACCAGCTATAAAACAATCCAGCGTGATCTCGACTATATGCGCTACGAACTTGATGCACCGATTGAGTATTCGGCCCGGTATCGGGGCTACTACTATACTGAAGAACAGTACCAGCTGCCGGCAATGCATCTCCGGGAGCGGGATCTGTTTGCCATCTACCTGGCGGAAAAACTGCTGACACAGTACGAAGGCACGCCGATATACAACAGTCTCTGTTCAGTTTTCCGTAAAATCGAAGACAGTCTGCCGGATAAGGCCCCCGCCTGTCTGCACAATGATCAGCAACTGTTTACCGTGCTGCCTCCCTTTACCACTGTTATTTCACCTGAAGTGCTGGCAACCGTTTTTGACTGTTTGCGCACATCGACCAGGCTGGATATTGAGTATCACAGTCCAAACAGCAAGCCCATGTGGCGCCGGGTCGATCCGTATCAGGGAGTACGCTTTGAGGGTGACTGGTATGTGGTTGGTCACTGCCATGTTCGCCAGGCCATCCGCACATTCAGCCTGGCCCGCATACAGGCGGCAAAAAAAGGAACAGAACGGTTCACCCGGCCGGCTGCCTTTAACTTTGAACAACTGTTCGGCAGTCACTTCGGTATCCATCGGGGTGAGGAGGAGATCGAAGTCTGCATTCATTTTAACCGCCATGCTGCAGCCTATATTCGCGAGCGACAGTGGCATCCTACCCAACGTATCAGTGAACAGGATGACGGCAGTCTTTTCCTGACCCTTTGCGTCAACCATCTGTCAGGATTAAGGCGGTGGCTTTTGTCATGGGGTGACGGAGCAAAAGTGCTTTCTCCTCCCGCACTTGCCGATGATATCCGGCAGACAGCGTTACGGATGGCCGGTGTTGCTGAAGAAAAACAATCTGTTCCTCACAAATAGGTCATGCCGCATTTTTGATTGTCCTTTCCACCATTTCCCTGCTATCCTGACGCAGTTTCACAAAAGCATCCATGCGGTGCCACACCTGACAAGATTTATAAAACACACAGGAAAGCACTATGATAACACCAGACACCCACCGTATTTTCATTGATGATCTGGCGCAACGATGGCATCTAAACATCGACCAGATCATCGAGTTGGCCGGCCAGGGCAACTTCCCGCTCTGGATTGACCTGACTGATGTCTTTGCTCAAAAGACCGACACAAAGATAACGGAGACCGGTAAAAAAAGAAGGACAGCAATCAAGCAATGGTACGACCGAATCGAGGTGAGCCCCCTGCCGGAGGTGCTGATGCAGATCTCCGGACGATCAGACCGGATATTTGTCACGGCTGAGCTGCTCTGTTTTGATAAACAGGGAAACGAGGTCGGTGTGACCAACCGTCTTGGTGAAGAGTGGGGAGAAAACAGTATGATCGGCCTGAAACCGACCACCCTGTTTGCAACGCTCGACGATATCCTTGATATTGAAAACGAAAGCAACAACAGCAGAACACCAGACACAGTGGAGGTTGAACATCAAGACAAGCCCTCCCTGTCTGCAGCAGATTCTTCTCAGCCGGACAGAGCAGTTGAGATGACGACAACCATGCCGCTGGAGTTACAGGCTGCAAATATATGCTGGCAGACTCTCTTTGGCAAAGAGCAGACAGATGCTGTACCGGTCAAAAAGGCAGCCATTATCGCCTGGCTTCAACAACAGTATCCTGAACTGACAAAAGCAGCCCAGGAGCGTATTGCCCTGATGGTTAATCCTGCCAGAAGGACGTGCCGATAACCACAGGACGGATAACACATGCGCAACAGATTTCTCGTCCTGTTTATAACGATGCTGGCCTTTTTTATGCTGGCCTCCGGCGTTAACAGCGCTGAAGTCAACGGCTTTAAAGGCATGCGTTGGGGAAGCCGGCTTGCCGACCTGCAGGAGACAAAACCGCTGGTACTGACCAAAGACGGCGGTAAAGATGGGACATCACTTTATATTCTGCAAAATGATGACCTGCGCTATGGTAAGGCTGTACTAACCGGTATCCATTACTCGTTCACCAAAGAGCGGTTGCAGGGGGTTATGCTGCTGTTCAGCGGTTCCAAGAATTTTACAGCCGTTAAAAATGAGGCCTTTTCCAGGTTCGGCAAAACACCACAAGTCGGACAGGGCAAAGAAGAGCTGTACAACTGGCCCGGC
Organism: Desulfobulbus oligotrophicus; assembly: GCF_016446285.1. NCBI lineage: Bacteria > Pseudomonadati > Thermodesulfobacteriota > Desulfobulbia > Desulfobulbales > Desulfobulbaceae > Desulfobulbus > Desulfobulbus oligotrophicus. The sequence continues at coordinate 2,183,049 of NZ_CP054140.1, read as the reverse complement.
AAGACCACCAACATGCTGCTCTCATATAACCAGAGCAACCAGTCCGGCTTTCTCTTCATGAAAGTCAAGAAAATGCCGCCTGCTGTCAAAGTGGCTGCCCCGCCGAAACCGGCGGTAGCACCCGCTCAACCAGAGCGTCCTGATCAGGCTGCTGTTGCCGGACAGACAGAACAAACACCCTCTTCCCCTGACGAATTTGAAACTGCCCTGGACAGAGCACCGCCGCCTTCTCAACCAAATGCAGCCACAGGCGGTTTCCCGCCTGAAATACTGGCAATGATTCAACAGGATCAGACTCTTACCCAGCTGTGCTGGGAAACCAGTGGTCCGGAAGCAGATGCCGCCTGTGTAAAGATGCGGGAGAATATCGACCAGTTAAATGCCTATGGACTGTGCATGAGGCCGGATGCGTCGGGCCAGTCAGGAACAGAGGTCATCTGGTACTCCTGCGCTGACAGTTCCACATCCAGAGTGCAGCAGCCAACCGCATCTGCTACGTCATCGCAGCCGGACAACGAACCGGCCCGGGAAACAGCAACAACAGCTGTGCCGACAGATACCGCCCCAGCACCTGTCGACGGATCAAAAGCTCGGCGCTGTCGATTGATCGGCGAACTCTTTGCCACTGCAGCAAGGATGCGGGATACCGGAGTCAAGCCACCGGCGGCAGAAGAGGAGTTGGCATGGCGGGTGAGCAGTGAAATTCCGGAAATCACGATTGAGCGTGTCCGGGAGACCGTTGAACTTGTCTACTTTGATCAGAAATACAACCACCTCTCCGGCGAACCGCTTATTGAACAGGTGTACGATCAGTGCATAAGTGGTAATGGCCCGTATCTGCAACCACTCCCCTGACCAGGCAGCATCAGATATACAACAGGTGCAGGCTGGTGATCAGGCTGCAGGGCCGGCCAGCTTGAGAATCCACAGATCACCCACAAGCCAGGTGTCGCGCTCCTGCCGCAGACGATCGCTCTCCTGGGCAAGCACCTGCCAGCCGGTCTGTTGAGCCACATCATGCATATAGGTGTGCGTGTAGGCAAATCGACCGGTTTGCAGCAGTTGGTAGCCACCGCTCTGCAGATGCTCGGTGGTACAGCAAAACAGCGCGTCCGGTCGGGCAACAGTGCGGGCGGCCGTAAAGATCGGCGCCAGATCACCCACATAAATAAAGACATCTGTGGCAAGAAACAGGTCGTAGGTTTCAGATGTGGAGCTGAGGTGATGCAGAATGCTGTCCAGGTGCAACTGGTCATAGCATCCCTTGGCAGCCGCCTGGTCAAGCATCCTGGCGGAAAGATCAACACCGTCAAGAGTTGTTGTCAGATTCTGAAACACAAGACCGCCCAAACCGGTTCCACAGCCGAGATCAAGCCCATGGCTAAACCTGTATTGGTGAGCAGTGCTCTGATGCAGGCAGTCATACAACTGACGCGGATTATCATAGCCCAGATCGTCGACCAGGTTGTGCTCAAAGTCCGGAGCATAGGCGTCAAAAAACTCACGGACATACTCGTCCGGTGCACTGGCAGGTGTAATACCCTGCAGGGATGCCAGCAGATAGGCAATGGCCTTGTCTTCCGGCTGCTGATCCAACACCCGGCTGTAGTACTCAACAGCCGGTCCAACCTGCCCGAAACGGTGATAAAGATAGGCCAGATTACGGGTGGCTGACAGGTGGGTGGGGCAGAACATTAAAGTACGCTCGTAGCAGGAAACAGCTTGGTCGTCATCGTGCAGATCCCGATAGCAGCAACCAAGATTGTAATGACTGTCCGCATCGTTGGGATCAAGCAGAAGCAACTGCTGGTAGGTGGCAATGGCGGCATGGGGATCACCGACCTTTTTCTGACAGACAGCCAGGTTAAAAAGAGTATCCGCATCCGGCGGGGCCAGGGTATCGGCAAGGGAAAATTCGTTCAATGCCTGCTGATAGTTGCCCTCATCGTAATAGACCAGGCCGATGTTATAGTGCACCAGGGCAGATTTCGGCGCATGTTGCAGGAGCAGCTGGTAGTGCTGTCTGGCCTCGGCCAGATGACCATCGGCATGCGCTGCACAGGCGGTAACAAACGTTTGATGCAGAGTGTCGGCATCAAGGGGTTGACCATGATCGGACATGAACGATTTCCTTTGATAAAGGTATGCTCCCGGACAACGGAGCAAAAGAGCTACTGAACAACACAGGGCTTCACCATACCTCTTTTTATGACAAACAGTGCAAAAGAAATGGTATTGAGTACATCATCTTCTTTGCAAAACCCTGTATCTCCCCGTGTGCAGCACGACCAGAGCCATGCCTTTACCTGCCTCGCTGTTATCGACCATCCTGCCTGATCTTCAGGCCGCCCTTTCCCGGGGACACGCCCTGCTGACCGCACCACCCGGCACAGGTAAAACCACAGTGGTACCACTGGCTCTGCTTCAAGCATCCTGGCTTGCCCATAAAACTATCCTTCTTCTGGAACCCCGACGACTGGCTGCCAGAGCAGCAGCTGCACGGATGGCATCGCTTTTAGGCGAGTCAGTTGGCCAAACAGTGGGGTATCATATTCGTTTTGACCGGCGGATCGGCCCGGACACCCGAATCGAGGTGCTTACTGAAGGCATTTTAACCCGCCGATTACAGACAGATACTGATCTGGAAAAGGTGGGGCTGATCATCTTTGATGAGTTCCATGAACGTTCCATTCACGCTGATCTGGCTCTGGCCCTCTGCCTTGATCTCTGCCACCTTAAACATGATCTGCGCCTGCTGGTGATGTCCGCTACCCTTGATACCCAGGCAACAGCAGACTTACTTGGCAATGCGCCGGTGCTGTCGTGTGCAGGCAGGCAGCATGAGGTGCGTATCAGATATATGGATCGGCCTGCACAGGGGCGGATTGCGTCGATCACTGCCCATGGCATCCGCCGTGCAGTTCAGGAAGAACAGGGAGATATCCTCACCTTCCTGCCCGGTGTTGGTGAAATTAAAGAGGTGGGACGTCTTCTTGCCAATGACGCTCTTTTCAGCCGCGAGACAACTGTGTGTCAGCTGTACGGTGATCTCGGCAAAGAGGCACAGGATCGCGCACTTTTCCCGGACCCGGGTGGTCGTCGTCGTATTATTCTCGCCACTTCAATTGCTGAAACCAGTCTGACCATCGAAGGGGTTGGTTGTGTTGTTGACAGTGGTTGGTCGCGGTTGCCCGCCTTTGATCCACGCACCGGCCTGAGCAGACTGACCACAATGCGGGTTTCCAAGGCCTCGGCAGATCAACGCGCCGGACGCGCCGGACGTCTTGGTCCGGGAAGCTGTCTTCGCCTGTGGACAAGGGCCGAACATCACAACCTGCCTCCCTTTCATCCACCGGAGATTCTCAATGTTGACCTGGCATCCCTGACACTGGAACTGGCGCTCTGGGGAGTAACCGATCCGGCAGCATTGCAGTGGCTTGATCCCCCTCGCCCCGGACCATTTCGACAGGCACAGGAGTTATTACAATCGTTAAACGCCATTGATACCTCTGGGAAGATCACTCCAACCGGCCGGCAACTCGCTGCCCTGCCCCTGCATCCCCGGTTGGGCCACCTGCTGCTGACTGCTGAAAAACATGGAATGGCCTCACTGGCCTGTGATATTGCAGCACTTCTGTCAGAACGTGATCTTTTTTATCAATCCACCTCTGCCAGTGTACATGATCGGTTTACTCTGCTGTCAGCCTGGCGACAGACAGGTAAAACAGCGATCAGCACGCAGGAGGGTGACCGCTGGATCGTTCAACGGGTTAATCAGGCTGCCCGTCAGTGGTCGCACCTGTGCAAGGGGACAACCAAAGCCACTGACCCGGCAACCATCGGCTCTCTGCTTGCAGCCGCTTATCCGGACCGCATTGCCTGCAGACGACCGGGGCAGCAGGAGCGTTATCTTCTGACCTCGGGCCGCGGTGTGCGCCTTGCCCCTGGCGATCCGCTGGCAAACAGCGAGTATTTGGTTGTGGCCCGCCTTGACGGCGGCCTGCGTGAAGGACGCATCCACCTGGCAGAAACTGTGGATATTGAAACGTTGCGACATCACCACGCCCGTCTTTTCAGTAAGGAAGAGGTGGTGGAATGGGACGATATTGCCGGTAAGGTGCTGGCTGTGCAACGTGAACGGCTGGGCGCCATTGTACTGAGTGAACAGCCGTTAGCCGACGCTAATCCGGAGGCTGTGCGCGCTGCTCTGCTTGATGGTATTGGCCAGCGTGGCCTGGACTGTTTACCCTGGAACCGGGAGTCACGCCAACTGCAGGCCCGGATTCTCTGTTTGCGCAGCCGACAGGCAGACACCGATTGGCCTGATGTGAGTGATGCGGCACTGCATGCCGATCCTGGTTGGATTGCACCTTACCTTGATGGCATGAACAGTCTTGAGCAACTGCGCAACCTTACCCTCCAAACCATTCTGACTGCACAGCTCAGCTGGGAACAGCAACAGCAACTTCGGAAACTGGCCCCCGAAACCTACACCGTGCCCAGTGGTTCACGCATCCGCCTGAACTACCAGTCAGACAGCCGGCCGCCGGTGTTGGCGGTGCGCCTTCAGGAACTGTTCGGCCTTGCCGAAACACCGGCAATCTGTAACAACAGCGTCCCCCTGCTTCTTCATCTGCTCAGCCCTGCGCACCGTCCTATTCAGGTAACCAGCGATCTGGCCGGGTTCTGGAAGCGAGGCTATCCTGAGGTAAAAAAAGAACTCAAGGGCCGCTATCCCAAACACTTCTGGCCGGACGATCCTCTCCAGGCCAAACCAACAAGAGGTGTGCGCAAAAGCAGCGTTCCGCGCTGATAGACAGTCGACCTTTTGACAACCTGCCGACGTTCAAAAACTCTCTTCAGTCACCCCACGATAATTATCAGCGTTGAATACATATCCAACAAAGAAGCTGCTTGACAAAGGTATCGGGATATTTTAGATAGTGCCCATTCTTCCGGCCCCATCGTCTAGTGGCCTAGGACACCGGCCTCTCACGCCGGCAGCAGGGGTTCGAGTCCCCTTGGGGTCACCAACTCGATAGAATTATTAGGTTTTCCCTAATAACTCACCATACAAAACTCCCTTGGAACGTGTGTTCTGAGGGGGTTTTCTTCGTTTTAGCCCTACAGAAACAGACCAGGCGAACCAAAAAGCCCTCAGTGTTGGCGCACTGATCTTTCCCGTTCTTAAAGGGCCTTCCGTTAAGCGAGTATATTTCTTAACCGAGGTGTCGATGACAACGAAACACCGGCTTGGTTTGCCATATCACGAACCTGCTCAGACTCTTCCGACATCAGGCAGGCTTTGAGGATCTTCTTGTTCGGGCCGGGCATGGTTAACGCATTGCCGACCGGGCCGCATCAGCCAAAAAGCCGGAGCGTGTCTTTCCATGGGCTTGAGCGTACGAATCAATCTTTGCCAACAAGCGGCGGGGCAAAGTGATATTGATTTTTTCCGCCTTCCCTTCAAAACGTGACACATTCACATCAACAACCGCCCATACACCATTGGCGAAATCAGGATTGCTCTGGTGATCGGCAATTGGTCGTGGTACCGGAATTTCCCCACCTTCTTCAACCACCCCTTCCAGGTGAAGATCAATGGCTTCCAGCACTGAATCCAGGGCCTCATCAAAAGTGTCTCCACCGGAAAAACACCCGGGCAAATCAGGTACCGTCACCCCGAAATGTATTCCGTCATCAGTATGTAACACTACAGGAAACCTCATAATAATCTCCTACTTCCAACCCGCCTGTTTGCGTATATTGTTCAGCGTACCAGCGGGGATGTCGCTGTTGGGATGTTTTACAGTCACTAACCCCGGCTTAACGGGGTGTTTGAATTGGTGATGCGATCTTTTGACACGGACCAAAATCCAGCCATCCGCTTCCAGTTGCTTGATAAGCTGCCTGCTATTCATGGTGGTTATTGCACCCACCAAAGAAAAAAGATCAACACCATAACCACCATTATTTTCTTTTTTGGTACCTCGACGCAGTCGATCCCGCATTGAGCAGCTTCATGTAAAACGACATCTTTGTACTTCGAATTGAATGGTATAAACGACAATGGTATATCTCGTTAAATTCATCAGAATCATATCTGTAAAATGAGATGTATAACTTTCTGCCTAATATATGTTAGGCATGCAGGAGATAGCAGTGAGCGATAATTTATGTGATGAGTGCAATAAATTGATCGATGCAAGTCGCCATACGCCGCCTCACGAGCACCTTGTGCAAACAGAGTTTGTGAAGGTTTCTTCTGCGATCGGCCCAGCAGACGAGTGACGTTACGAATGTTCCAAATGTGGACACAAATGGCTTCGTGAAATTGGCTCTCAGAGTTACGGTTGGATCAAGTTAAAGTAAAGCGCATGCCTAACACTTAGAAGGCCCCTGGTTGTCAACAGATAAAAGTATCCGGGAGCGATGAACTCATCACTCTGCGGCCGGTTGAGTCCGACCAATTGCCCGATGAGATATGCCCTGACTTGGATTCCATTCATGGGCTCGCCCGTCCCCTCAATCATACGATCAGGAATTTCTGTAGACTGAATCCCTGTCGGTTCTTGAGCATGAAATAGACAACTCGATCCTAATGTTGTGGTGCAGCAGTATCTCTCCCTCCTGATTCAGGATGCAGAGATACATTTTGTTGGTGTGCAGGTCGATTCCGCAGTAGTGCTTGTGCTGTTTGGTGTACAATCGCCTGAAAAGGCCTTCGTGCAAAGGGTTTGCTGATACCCCTATTATAGCGGAATGGTCCGCTGGGTGCTCAGGGGCCTTCTCTAGCAGGCTGTTGAAAAACTCATAAATAACGGGACATACAAAAAGATACCGTGTATTATCCAACCATTTGGAATAACTGACAAACAGGTGGAAATATGCGCGGACCTGATATTCAGCAACAGAAATTGTTCAGCTATCTCTCCCCCGAATCCCGAGTTCCCCAAACGCATCCCCTGCGCCCTATCCGAATCATGGCTGATAAAGCGCTGAAGGAACTCTCTCCCGTGTTTCGGGAACTCTACTCACGAACAGGACGACCATCGATTCCGCCCGAGCAACTGCTTCGCTCCCTGCTGCTGCAAATCCTTTATTCGATCCGGAGCGAGCGGATGTTGGTGGAACAGCTTGATTACAATCTTCTTTTTCGCTGGTTTGTCGGCCTGTCCATGGATGAAGCAATTTGGGATCACTCCGTCTATTCCAAAAACAGGGAGCGCATTCTGCACAGTGATCTTGCGGTGATGTTCTTGCGATCCATCTGTTCCCAAGCCGAGGCAGCCGGACTCTTGTCTGACGACCATTTCACCGTTGACGGCACACTGATCGAAACGTGGGCATCGCTGAAGAGCTTTCGGCCCAAAGATGAGGAGCCTCCGGTCTCTACCGGCGGCAACCGCAATCCGGCAGTGGATTTCCACGGGAAAAAGCGTCGCAATGACACGCACGCATCGGTCACCGATCCAGAATCCCGGCTGTTCAGAAAAGGAAAAGGCAAGGAGGCCAGGCTCTGCTTCATGGGGCATGTGCTGATGGAAAATCGGAACGGTTTGGTCGTCGATACCCGCCTGACCCAGGCAACCGGGACGGCGGAGCGCGAGGCCGCCCTTTCCATGGCTTCGGATATTCCGGGCACACATCGAGTCACCATCGGCGCGGACAAAGGGTATGACTGCAAGGAGTTCGTCGATGACCTGCGCAGCCTGACCGTTACTCCACATGTAGCACAGAAAGTCAAAGGCTCCGCCATCGATGGCCGGACCACCCGTCATGCAGGTTATGCCGTGAGTCGGAAGAAACGCAAACGGGTGGAAGAGATATTTGGCTGGATGAAGACCGTCGCCTGGTTGCGCAAAGCCAGGTACAAGGGTGAGGAAAAGATTGACTGGCTCTTCACGCTCTCAGCGGCAGCCTACAACATGGTCCGAATGCGTAATCTGGGGGTAGTTGCCTCCGGGTAGGAGGGGAAATCCTCATCAGAGCGGCTTGAAGCGCCTCAGAAAACAAAAAATGGCAACACACCATGACGAAAAACGGTCAAGTGCTCACTGTCAAAGAGCTATCGAAGGGCAAATAAACAACCCTTGTCTCATGTTTTCCTGTTTTTCAACAGCCTGCTAGCATCAGGACACTCGTCATTCCACGTGCAGTTACGGAGTCCATGTTTGGCGCATTAAGGATGCTGGATTCTGCGACTCCGGCCGCTGCGCGTCCTTCGCGCAGAATGACTGTTGTAGGTGACGGAGGTGATGTATGAGCCAAATTGATGTCATTCCGCGCGACAGTCGCGGAATCCAGTTGAATGTAGAAACAGCATATGGAAGATAAACACGCCTCCACCTCTAGCAAGCAAACAAAATAGAACGCTTTACACCGGGGTGACCAGCAACCTGAAACGCTGTATGTATGCACATAAAAACAAGGCGCACACTGAAAGCTTCAGCACAAAATATGCTGTTCATCTGCTGATTTGGTACAAATCTGGAGAAGATATCCATACGGTCATTGAATTGAAGAAAAAAATCAAAACCAGAAGTAGAGCCTGGAAAATTGCTTTGATTGAGAAAAACAATCCGGATTGGAAAGATCTGAGTCTGGATTGTATGGATTCTGCGACTACGGTCGCTGTGCGTCCTTCGCGCAGAATGACGGTTGCTGGTGACGGAGGGAATGTATGAGCCAAATTGATGTCATTCCGCGCGACTATCGCGCGAAATGACGATGGTGCCACAGTATGCCCCTGGTGTCTCGTGCGGTTAGTCCAGCCATACAATAATTTCAAAGGTTTCAGGCGTAGCCTTCCTTTTTCTGACCTCGCAATTCTGGCATATAACTTCAGAAGTTCCTTGGAAGTCAGTGACCACCGGCAAAGCCGGTGGTCACTGACTCAGGTATTATCCGGCACAGCACTCTGCGGGTAGTCGCCGATGGTTGACATAATCGAGTTCAATACCAAACGGCTTCGATTGCGACAATGGAAGGGCACGGACTACAAGCCTTTTGCTGCTCTCAACGCCGACCAGAGGGTCATGGAGTTCTTCCCTTCAACCCTGACACGCATTGAAAGCGACTTGACAGCAGATCGTTGTGCAGAGTTTATTCATGAGAAAGGTTGGGGACCCTGGGCAGTAGAGGTTCAATCCAATGGCCGGTTCATTGGCTTTGCTGGTCTTCACACACCATCTTTGGAGCTTCCGTTCTCGCCTTGTGTAGAGATACTCTGGCGTTTGGCGTTCGAGCATTGGGGGAAAGGGTTTGCCACTGAGGCGGCAAAAGCGGTTGTTGAGGTTGGTTTTCAATCACTGGAACTTGCGGAAATCGTCTCTTTCACTGCGGTCGGCAACCTTCGCTCACGCGCTGTCATGGAGCGATTGGGCATGCAAGCGTCCGGTACGTTCGAACATCCTGCAATCCCAGAGGGGCACCCTCTCCGACTGCATTGTTTGTATCGTATCCGGCGCCACTGAGGTGTTGCTTAACCCTAACCATTCATCCCAGTCAATGCTGCTTTGCAGCAGGCTTAACTCAGGCGTTAAGTGCCATGAAACAACGTACTATCTGGCCATTAATACTGCTGGCCATCAGCATGCTTGCTCCGGCCGCACCTGCACAGGAACGCACGCCGGGTTCGAATATTGCGAAGGCGACCTGGAGTGATTACCGCGACATGTACCCGCAGAGCCCGCTCTGCGCCGAAGAAGAGATCACGCTCTGGACGTGCGAATCTCCTCAGCAGGTGTTTTCACTTTGTTCATCGCGTGTGATGACTCGTACATCCGGCTATATGCAGTACCGGGCATCACGCAACGGTAAACGTACGTTGACTTACCCGGCAGAAAAAAAACCACCATTCGGCTTGTTTAAGTATACCCCATCTGCAAACGGCGATGCATGGCTCGAGTTTACGAACAATGAGTATCAGTACAGCCTTCTTGACCCTCTTCGGGGAGAATCGTCCATACTTGTTGCAGGCCCCGGTCTATCCGGGGACACCATGAAAATAAAATGTGGTGGTAACCAAACGCTGCAACTCAACTACACCATGCGGCTCATGTACGATTCCGGTGTCTGGCAGATTTCCGGGCATGACGACTGACCATTCATTCCAGCCGACGCTGCTCTGCAGTGCGGTTTAGTGCAGACATCAGGCAGATGGTTCATACTGTATGAAAAATGAAAAAGAGAAGATGCTCGCAGGCGAGCTTTACGATCCACTCGACCCGCAACTGTGCCAGGAGCGCAACCGTTGCCGTGACCTCTGCCTGCAGCTCAATGCTACCTGCGAGGATCAGAAGAAGGAGAGGCAGCGCCTGCTTGCCGAGCTCTTTGGAAAAAAGACGGATGCCTGGGTTCAGCCGCCCTTTTTCTGCGACTACGGCACGAATATCGTCCTGGGCACCAAGGTGTTCTTCAACTTCAACTGCGTGGTGCTTGACGTTGCGCCGGTGATCATCGGCAGCAACGTGCTCTTGGGCCCTGCAGTGCAGATCTACACGGCAACCCATCCGCTCAGTGCTGTTGAGCGCCGCAAGGGTCTCGAATCGGCAAAGCCGATCACCATTGGTTCTGATGTGTGGGTGGGAGGCGGTGCGATCATCTGCCCCGGAGTGACCATCGGCGATCGATCAATCATTGGCGCCGGAAGTGTTGTTACCCGCGATATTCCTTCCGACGTCATCGCGGCAGGAAATCCAGCCCGCGTCATCCGCACGCTGCGTGACACCTGACTCATTCTTCCCGTCTTTACAATCAAAACGTTTGTCGTCATCAGACTCAGGGCCAAATCCCAGGAGTTCCCACTCCTCAACTCCGACAGAAGAAAGATCGTACGCCGCAACAACCAGTCCCCCAGAAATGATACCATCCTGCTCGCCAATCAACCAAAGATGCGGCAAACATGTTCTCCCCTCTTCTCCAGGGTCTCTGGTCTTTACTGATCGATCAGGGCACCACATCTGCTTCAATAGAGTGATAAACTGCTGAGGAGTAACACTGCCGCAAAATCATTGCCTGACAGACACCTGCTTTTTTCTCGCCCATCCCAAACCAATGATCACCGCTGCTGCCGCCATTATCTGTAAAGACACTCAACAGTAAGACAAGCAACCCAAAAACTGAAGATTCAACCCCTGGGGCTGCTGTACATTGACCAGAACCCATCAGCCGGATAGCTGCCTGGTAGCGAGTAGAATCAGCTGTCCGCTCTTTCAGAAAGTGCTGTTTTTTGCGGCATGATTATCTCTTTTTTTGTGCTGTTCGTTATATCCTTGCACCACACGTTATATTTTATTAACTATAGTCTCTATTAAACATAACGATTGCCATATATAATTGTATTTACTTAATAATTGATAATAAAATCATTGGATATTTTCTCAAGATATACTCCAGAGCTCTTGCATGCAGTTAGGAAATCCACAGCACCCGATATATTCTCAACTTTTGCACTCTGCTCAGGAGATTCTTGCTGATGAAACTGTTCAGGAATGCGCTATCGGTAAGAAATGCGTGGCCGTGGCTACTGAACGTGGTGTTGGTCTGGCCTTTACCACTGATTCAGCCTGGAAAATGATCAGACAAACGAATATCCGGGCTCTGGAAAAAAGGCTGCAATCCTGTCCGCTACGTCTTCTGCTTCCCCATTACTTACAAGACGATCCATTGCACTGCGCTTTGGCTCTGGCGGCCATAAACAGCCTCCTGTTGTCTGTTTCTGGAGATCCCTGCCAGGAAAAATGGATAGATAGTCTTAAAAAAGGGCAAAAGTTGGCTCTGATAGGCCATTTTAGACCGCTTTTGGAAGAGCTGCACAATCGCGGCTTTGAGCCGATTATCTTTGAACTCCTCCCCTTGCGCGGCACTTTCCCGCCGGAGCGTGCCGTGGATCTGCTACCTCTTTGCGATGCGGTGCTGATTACCGGCTCCACCTTTGCCAATAAAACCATCCACAACTACCTGCCCCATATTCACCCTGAGGCGGATGTATGGATTTCCGGTCCCAGCACGCCTCTGGCCGATTTTCTGCTTGACCGTTTTTCGCTGGGCAGCAGAGTGGTTTGCAATCGGCAGGTTGTGCTTGAGGCTGTACGCACCGGGGCGGGGATGCGCAACCTGAAGCAGGTCATGTGCAAGGTGGTCCGTAAAAGAAATCAGACAGTATCATAACAGAACACTTTCCCCTCACCTCTCAACACCATCTAGCAGGCTGTTGAAAAACTCATAAACAACGGGACATGTAAAACAATACCGTGTATTATCCAACCATTTGGAATAACTGACAAACAGGTGGAAATATGCGCGGACCTGATATTCAGCAACAGAAATTGTTCAGCTATCTCTCCCCCGAATCCCGAGTTCCCCAAACGCATCCCCTGCGCCCTATCCGAATCATGGCTGATAAAGCGCTGAAGGAACTCTCTCCCGTGTTTCGGGAACTCTACTCACGAACAGGACGACCATCGATTCCGCCCGAGCAACTGCTTCGCTCCCTGCTGCTGCAAATCCTTTATTCGATCCGGAGCGAGCGGATGTTGGTGGAACAGCTTGATTACAATCTTCTTTTTCGCTGGTTTGTCGGCCTGTCCATGGATGAAGCAATTTGGGATCACTCCGTCTATTCCAAAAACAGGGAGCGCATTCTGCACAGTGATCTTGCGGTGATGTTCTTGCGATCCATCTGTTCCCAAGCCGAGGCAGCCGGACTCTTGTCTGACGACCATTTCACCGTTGACGGCACACTGATCGAAACGTGGGCATCGCTGAAGAGCTTTCGGCCCAAAGATGAGGAGCCTCCGGTCTCTACCGGCGGCAACCGCAATCCGGCAGTGGATTTCCACGGGAAAAAGCGTCGCAATGACACGCACGCATCGGTCACCGATCCAGAATCCCGGCTGTTCAGAAAAGGAAAAGGCAAGGAGGCCAGGCTCTGCTTCATGGGGCATGTGCTGATGGAAAATCGGAACGGTTTGGTCGTCGATACCCGCCTGACCCAGGCAACCGGGACGGCGGAGCGCGAGGCCGCCCTTTCCATGGCTTCGGATATTCCGGGCACACATCGAGTCACCATCGGCGCGGACAAAGGGTATGACTGCAAGGAGTTCGTCGATGACCTGCGCAGCCTGACCGTTACTCCACATGTAGCACAGAAAGTCAAAGGCTCCGCCATCGATGGCCGGACCACCCGTCATGCAGGTTATGCCGTGAGTCGGAAGAAACGCAAACGGGTGGAAGAGATATTTGGCTGGATGAAGACCGTCGCCTGGTTGCGCAAAGCCAGGTACAAGGGTGAGGAAAAGATTGACTGGCTCTTCACGCTCTCAGCGGCAGCCTACAACATGGTCCGAATGCGTAATCTGGGGGTAGTTGCCTCCGGGTAGGAGGGGAAATCCTCATCAGAGCGGCTTGAAGCGCCTCAGAAAACAAAAAATGGCAACACACCATGACGAAAAACGGTCAAGTGCTCACTGTCAAAGAGCTATCGAAGGGCAAATAAACAACCCTTGTCTCATGTTTTCCTGTTTTTCAACAGCCTGCTAGAGACACAGTACGCTGCAACGTCATCTTGTTTGTGGTTCGGTCCTGGCGATTATTTCCCCCGCGATCCTGTGTGCCCAGGTTCTTGCCCAGGAAGGTGATCTTGCATCTTCTTCAGCGTATGAGCTTCCTGCCATGGAAGTAACAGCGGAGATGGATACCACCCGGCGCATTGTGCAGGAAGACATCCAGCACATCAATGCCGCAAGCCTCTGGGAAGCCATGTCCCTGCCCCCTGGTCTCTCCGGGCATCCTTGGCGTCCTGGCCGGTGCCTCCTTTGGGGCGGGCCTTGGAATTGTGCTGCTCTCCTCCTGGCTGGCCACGCAAATCCTGGCCTTTCTCTTTGCCTGCCTGGCAGTGGGACTCTCCTGCTTCCTGGCCTCTTTTATACGCCAGTCTTCCCTGCTGGTCCTTATTCTGGGCGGCATGGTCAGCACCTCGTTTTTCACCGCCCTGACTTCCCTGCTCAAATTTCCGGCTGACCCCAACCGTCAGTTACCGGAACTTGTCTACTGGCTGATGGGCACTTTTTCCCGGGTTGAAACATCTTCTCTTTATCTGATCAGTCTGCCCATGCCGGCCGGCATCTTTTTTATCTGCCTGCACGGCAAGCTGATCAATCCCTTGAGCATGGGGGATGAGGAGGCCGCATCATTAGGGGTGGATGTGCGCGCTGTGCGCCTGCGTCTGATCATAGTGGCTACCCTGATCAGCGCACTTAGTGTGGTGCTGGTGGGACGCACCGCTTTCAGTCCCTGGTACCAGGTCAGGGAAGAAGACCGGCTTATTGCCGAGCAGGCCATGGAAAAAATGCGGATCCAGGAGCATGCCCAAAGGCCCTATTCCCAGCTCAGCGGCGGACAGCAGCAGCTGGTGCTTCTTGCTCGAGCCCTGGTGCAAGGCGCGCGCTTCTTCATCATGGATGAGCCGGTCAACAGCCTGGATTATGGCCGGCAGTTTCATCTTCTGCAAACCATTCGCGAACTTGCCGATGAGGGGCGTTCCTTCCTGCTGACGACCCATCATCCAGAGCATGCCCTGTTTCTGGAAGGTCGCACCCTGCTGATGGATAAGGGAAAAGTACTGAAAGACGGGTTTACAAAAGATATAATCAACCAGACCAGTATCGAAAACCTCTATGATCTGCCTGCGGAACTCATGCAGAAACTGGCCCGGCTGCGGCAGCAGACCGGGCTGTAAGAGTAGAAGACAGTTTGTTTTTTGTCATCCTGCGCAAAGTCGCAGGATCCAGATCCTGCTCAATGGATTCCGCGACTATCGCGCGGAATGACATCAATCGGGCTCAGACATCACCCTGTCATCCTGCAACAGTCATTCTGCGCGAAGGACGCACAGCAGCCGTAGTCGCAGAATCCAGCATCCTTAATACACCAGACATGGACTCCAACGACTCCACGCGGCATGACATCAATCGGGCTCAGACATCACCCTATCACCCTGCAATAGTCATTCTGCGCAAAGGACGCGCAGCGGTCGTAGTCGCAGAATCCAGCATCCTTGATGTACCAGACATGGACTCCACGACTGCATGCGGAATGACCGGACTTAGCCGAGCAGGATGGCGCAGATAAAATCTACGTTCTGTCATGGTTTGCTCTCTTCAATCTTCGCCACAATGGCTTCAATATCCTTGTGAAGCTTACGAATGAACTAACCATGTTGGAGATGGTCTTGAACACCGATCTCCAGCATTTCCTCCTTTCGCGGCATCAATGAACACGTGTCGCTTCCACCAAATGCGTGGCTGTCCTGAACTCGAACTCACCTATTGTGTCATCTTAGCCCGACCACACTACAATATGCTGTGTTCACAGTTTTTTTTGACGTTCAAGCCCGTTCTCGCTATACTATCGTCGCAAAAAAACAACTTTTTATCACCCAGGAGGTAAGCCATGAGTCATGAAATCAAGTGGGAAAATGATCTGCAGACCGGATTGCAGCAGGCTGCGGCCGAGAAAAAATATGTGCTGCTGGATTTTTTCAACCCCGGATGAATAGGCTGTCAGCAAATGGGTGCAGTTACGTACCCTAACGCCGCAGTCAGCGATTATACCACCCAAAACTTCATTCCCGTACAACTACCTTTTAACGCCAAACCAGAAGCCGTTGACTTCAATATTACCTGGACGCCTACCATAGTAATATTGGACGAGACCGGCAAAGAGCACCATCGCGGTGTAGGCTTTCTGCCGCCTGAAGAGTTTATCCCCTTTCTGATAGTGGGTCAGGCCAAGACCGCTTTTGACCTGCAGAACTTTGAATCTGCTATCACTCTGCTGGAGAAAGTGATCAAGGATCATCCTCAGAGTTCAGCCGCGCCTGAGGCTGCCTTTCATCTGGGAGTCAGCAGATATAAGGCCACGAACAATCCTGCTCCTCTCAAAGAAGCCTATCAATTCCTCAAAGACAATTATCCGGACAGTGAGTGGCTCAAACGAGCCCAGCCATATGCACTGCTGTAGAAAAGCAGAATAAAACAGGTTACCTGAGGGGGTTGAATGCCCCCTCTTTTTTTGTGCTCAACTCAGGGGCGGGTAAAAATTATCAGGCCGTTCAAGGTTTCATGCTCTCATTAATTGCGGAGAATATCAGCAAAATTTTTGCCATGGAAAATTTGGCCCAATACATCACCCGCGCCTCCTTTTCCCAAAAGCGGATGACGTATATTTCCGAGGAATCGTTAGACGATCCCCCCAGCTAAGTTCCTCATGCAAAACTCAACAAAAGAAAACTCTACTTTCAACTGTCTACTTGACGGGGAAGCTTACGTTATCCCCATTTTCATACCAATGATCACCGTTGTTGCTGCCATTATCCGTCAAGATAACACAATCCTGCTGACCCGCCGTAAACAGGGTCAGTGGCTGGCAGGGTACTGGGAGTTTCCAGGTAGTAAGCTTGAAGACGTCGAGACCCTGCAGGCCTGTTTAGAACGCGAAATCCACGAAGAGCTTAGGCTGACCGTGCAGGCAGGTGATGTGGTGAGTACAAATATCCACACCTATGACCATGCCACCATTCGTCTTGTCGCCCTGGAAACCACCATCAAAGAAGGATCACCCGTCCTTACGGTGCATGATGATATGGCATGGGTGCCGGTGAGCCGGCTTCTCAACTATCAGCTTGCACCTGCTGATATACCGGTTGCACAGATGCTGGCCGACCGCTGACAACACCACAAGCCTCATCCATTGTTTCCACTGGCCGGTTTTGAGCCGTCACCGGCAACACAAAAAGAGGTACAACTCACAAGTATTTGCCGGTTTTCTTTGTCAGGACACTTGTTCAAGGTTCTGCTTCTGCTTAATTTTTCAGCATGAACTCCCGCACCTGCCCCACCTTTCTCAAACAGGAGGAACACCATGCACATCAACGAAGCTCTCCTGCACAACCTGATGGAACAGGCCAAAGATCATGATTTCTCAATGCTGTGCGCCGGTCTTACTGTTCTTACAAAGGATGCCGCTGAATACCTTGCCGCCACAGGCAAAAGCGGCAGGGATGTCCGCCTTTTTCAAGATCTCTACAGCAAAGGGCTCAGTACTGAACGGCACTACTGGGAAGAGTTCGGCTCCGAGGTCTTCAAACCTTTGCAGATCGCAGGCCTGCCCAGCGGGTTTACTGCGGCTGCTGAGGCCGGGCATGTTGACCTCTCACCCATCAGTGACCCGGCAATACTGCACGAATGGACACGATTTCCGGGCCGCGATCTCCTCAAAAGATTCTCAGCAAAATTTCGTGAGACCATCTGTGGAAAGGACGGACCATACGAAAAATTCCAGAACGGGCTCATCGGTCAGGCAGACCTGCCGCTGGCAATTGCCGCAACAATACTTACAAACGGTCTTTCTGCGGCAACATTCTGGTATCCGATTGCAATATACATTGCTCTGCTCCTTTCAAAGACAGCCTTAAAGACCTACTGTGAAACCGGTGATATCGATGGCGCTGATATCTGATAGCGCGCATTGTTGCCTGGCAGTATCAACGATCGTTTTGTAAAGTAACTGATCGTCTGCCCGCAGCACCTGGTCTTCAGCTGCACAGCTTTTCAATATGGTGACAACATCAGACAAGCCCGGAGCACCGAGAAGCCCGGGCTGAGCAAAACGAAAAAGAGGATACTTTCATGAATAAATGCAAGATCACCGTCCTGAAGAAAACATTTGATAAGGAGCTGGCTGCTGAATACGGTGCCAAAGGACTGACACCGTGCCCGATGCTCTCGGAAGGACAGGTTTTTTATGCTGACTATGCCTGCCCCGACGGATTTTGCAATGAGGCATGGAAGGCCATTTACCAGTATGTTTTTGCGCTTGCCCACGGGGCCGGCGCTGATGGCGGTCTTTTTTACTTTGGTGACTGGATCCGAAAGCCCGGAGTAGCGATCTGCAGCTGTAACGACGGGCTACGACCGGTGATTTTCAAGATTGAACGAACCGATCAGCGATCAGCCATTGATTACACCCCTAAGAACTAACCCCAGGCGCTTCCGGCAGATGGAGCAGCTTTGCAAGCGACCTGCCTGCATTCTGCTCGACTTCTGTCAGATTGTACTGCAGCATAACACCGGAAGCTGCCAGCCATGATGAAGCGTAACAATCTACCCATGCTGTTGAGAATACCGCCGGAGAACTTCTTTCAAACCTCATGCAAACAACCATGAACACGCTGGACAGTAAAAAATTTGCCTGTGTGCTGCGTGCCTGGCAGGCACACGAGAAAGAGCTGCTTGCCTTTTTACTTGCCCGCACCGACACTCCCCACACCGCTGAAGACCTTCTTCAGGAGGTTTTTTTAAAGTCCATGCGCCAAGGCCAAAACTTCTGTACGCTACAAAACCCTCGCGCCTGGCTGTTCAAGGTGGCCCGTAATGCCCTTATCGACTCGGCTCGGCTGGCCAAACCACTTGCCGAGCTGCCCGAACATCTGGAGCAGGAACCGGCTGATGAGCGCGACCCGGTGGACGAGCTTGATGCCTGTATTGCCCGTAACCTGCCCGAACTGCCTGCTCAAGATCGACACATTATCGAGGCCTGCGATCTGCACAATCAAACCGTGCGTTCCTACGCACAAACCAATGGCCTGACTGTGGCTGCTGCTAAATCTCGCCTGCTTCGTGCCAGAAAACGCCTGCGCGACCGTCTTATCTGCAACTGTCAGGTGCGCTTTGATGAAGCAGGCCACGTGTGTTGTCACGTTTCGCGTCCCCCTGCCTGAATCCTTTTTACACCTTGTTCGTCCTCTTGGTAGGAGAACCAAGTTACAGAACGTGTAAAGAGGAAAGACATGCCATCATCCAACAATAAAACATCCACTGACTGCTGTTCAGGAATCAGCAACGCCAATATCGGCTGCTGCACACAACCCATCCACCCTGTGCCGGACACTGCCACACCTGCTGCCCGGTGGAATATGTACTATTGCTCAGCTCTTACGCTGTTGGCCGTACTCTGGGGGCTGGCCTACACCCATATTGCACCGCTTTCAAACCACCTTATTTTTGACGTGTTCGGGTTTGCTCAAAACTCACCAACCGGGCTTTCACTGGAATTTTTTATATATGACACAGTGAAGATCCTCCTGTTGCTGGCAGCACTCATCTACGTGATTGCCTGGCTGCGGACAGCAATGCGGGTTGAAAAAGTGCGGGAGTACCTCAGCGGCAAGCGCAGTGTGGTGGGCTACTTTCTCGGTGCGCTATTGGGTGCGGTGACCCCGTTTTGTTCCTGCTCAAGCATTCCACTTTTTTTAGGCTTTATAACAGCGCGTATCCCCATTGGGGTCAGCATGTCCTTTCTCATCACCTCGCCCATCATCAACGAGATTGCCGTGGTTGTATTGTGGGGACTGCTTGGCTGGAAGTTTACCCTCAGTTATCTGGTTGCAGGTATGTTGGCGGGTATTATCGGCGGTTTTGTGATGGACGGCTTCAGGGCAGGCCGCTGGTTGCAGCCTTTTGTTCTTGCACGCATGGAGAGCGGGCCTGCACCGCAGTTGATCAACTATATCGGCAAGCTCCAAAAACCCACCATCCGTCAGCGGCACGACTTTGCCTACAACGAGATGGCATCTATTTTTAAACGGGTCTGGAAATGGGTTGTTATCGGTGTTGGCCTTGGCGCTGCCCTGCACGGCTTTGTACCGGACAACTGGTTTGCACACAACCTGGGAACTGGTCAATGGTGGACTGTACCGGCCTCTGTACTTGTTGCCATTCCGCTCTATTCCAATGTGACCGGAATTGTACCGATTATGGAAAGCCTGCTGACCAAAGGGTTACCCATAGGCACAACACTGGCATTCTGCATGAGCGCGGTGGCGGCCAGTCTGCCGGAGATAATCATGCTGCGTCAAATCATGCAGATAAAGTTGCAGGCACTGTTTATCGGTTATCTGTGGGTGATGTTTACCCTCGTTGGCTGGCTGTTCAACAGGATTGGTCACTCTCTTTTCTGAACAGATAAACACACAGACAAAGGTATATCTGCACTGCCCTTCATATAGTACTTGAGTAATTTTCTGGTGTATGCGTGTGTCCAAAACCTGGCGCTCTGCATCAGAGAACCTGGAAAGATGGTCAACGCATCTTTAAAAGATGAGCAGTCTTTGTTGTTGTCTTTTTATCGTCGGCGTGCGCTGCGTTTTTTTGCCGGACGGCCGGCACGATGGCCGGCATTCTTTTTGTAGTTTCTGGATCTCTGGGCAGCAGGCTTGAAGTCAGTCACAAACAGGCGGTCTTCCGCCCAGACAGTGGGAATGGGATGGCCGATATAGGCTTCAATCGCCTCAAGCGACAGTACCCCTTTTTCATCTGCCAATGAGATTGCCGTGCCGGTGGCGCCGACCCTGGCGGTGCGGCCTATACGGTGAACATAGTCTTCACAGTCTTCGGGCAGGTCGTAGTTGATTACATGGGAAACATCATCAATGTGCAGTCCTCTGGAGGCAACATCTGTGGCAATCAGTATGGAAAGCCTGCCGTCTTTGAACTGACGCATGATGCGCAGCCGTTTTTCCTGGGCAACATCACCGGACAGAAACCGGCTGGGGTAGTTGTTTGCGATCATCAGGGCCTGCAAACGCTCACCTTCACGTTTGGTATTCACAAAAATCATAACGCGTGTCATGTCGTCCGTGCGCAGCAGTCCCAGCAGCAAGGGAAACTTTTCCTTGCTGGACACGTGATACAGCACCTCCTCAATATTGTCGGCAGTGAGATGTTTATCACTGACCGTCACCTTGACCGGCTCGTTCATGAACTCGTAGGCCAGCTCCATGACCCGCCGGTTCAATGTTGCGGAAAACAACAGGTTCTGTCGCTGATCAAAGGGTGGCAACTGCCGCAGGATGTAGCGCAGATCAGCAATAAAACCAAGATCAAACATGCGGTCAGCCTCATCGATCACCAGTACTTCAATCGTCTTGAGATCACATACCTTCTGCTTGAGGTAATCGATTAAACGTCCCGGAGTTCCGACAATAACATCCACACCGGCCCGCAAGGTCTCACGCTGTTTGTTGTAGTCAACCCCACCGTACACAGCCTGCATGGAAAAGCCGCATGCTTCGCCGAGCAGGGTGGCATCCTGCTCGATCTGAACGGCAAGCTCCCTGGTTGGTGCCAGAATAAGGGCCCGTGGTTGTGCAGCGGCTTCGGGCCTGGCGAGGAGCCGATTAAACAGGGCGATGAGAAAAGCTGCGGTCTTGCCGGTGCCGGTTTGACCACGACCGGCAACATCCCTGCCGGCCAGAGTGAGCGGCAGCGACTGTTCCTGAATCGGGGTACACTGCACATAACCGGCCCTGTCAATCCCCTGCAGCAGACAGTCCGGAAGGTTGAGTTCGTCAAATCGCATGTCTTTTCCCTGGCAGCCAAGCTGCCTTACCCGGATGACACATGAGGCATATCCCGCAACATCTGCGATAAGACAATGGCCATCAGTCAACCTGGAAGTTAAGAGTGACCACCTGCCTGCTCGGAAAAAACTGACGGTAGATGGTGTTGGACTTATCAAGCATAATTTTAGCCGCCCTCACCGAATCGGTATCCTTATACTTGTCGGACAGGTAGATAATTTCACGGATACCGGCCTGGATAATGACCTTGGTGCACTCATTACATGGAAAGAGCGCCACATACAGCCGACAGTCGCGCAGATCAAAGGAGATTGAGTTGAGTACCGCGTTCAGCTCCGCATGACACACGTAGGGATACTTTGTATCCAGGTAGGCGCCTTCGCGCGCCCACGGCAACTCGTCATCTGAACAGCGCCACGGAAAACCGTTGTATCCGACGCCCACAATCTTATTCTGACTGTTGGCCACACAGGCGCCGACCTGGGTGTTCGGATCCTTGGAACGATGGCCGGATAAAAGAGCAACCGCCATGAAGTACTCGTCCCAGGACAGATAATCGGTACGTTTACCGGTCATGGTTTTCTGCCGCCTGCTTCTGTCTGGCCTTGAACTGCCGACGCAACTCCCGCCAATCCGGGGCTGTACCGGTTGCCTTTTCGATAAACTTTCTGATCTCCTGAAAGTACAGCGGCCCGGCAACAGCGATAATGGAGTTATGATCTGCCCGGGGAACAACCTGCAGCTCCTTCTGTTTGGCATCACACTGGGCGTGCAGAGTTTCGGCCTGCCAGAGCTGGATAAGCTGATCGTACTGGCCGTGAAGAATATAGGTCGGCTTTGTAAAGGTGGCAATTTTTGCACTGTTGTTAAAGGTCTGCTCTTCACTGATGCCCAGCTGCGCCAGATCAACACCAAGCACCACGGCCAGGGGCAGGGTTTTGGCAAACCCGGACTCTATAATCAGCCCGTCAACAAGTTCGCTATGGTTCACTGCAACATCAATGGCACAGGCACTGCCCAGAGAACGCCCCATGACAAACAGCGGGCCGGTGTATGCATGGTCGCTCAACCATTGCCGCAGCGACAGAAAAACAGTGTTACTGTCCGGAAGCAGGGTGCTGGTCAAAGGCATGCCGGTGCTCCACCCGTAGCCGCGATATTCGGTAACCAAAAAGTTTAACCGCTCACGCACATACATGGGGCCGATGGTATCGTAATCCGGGATGATCTCGCCGTTGCCATGAAAGAATACAATGGTGGGTGCCGTTGGGTCAGCGCTGTACAATCGACAGGCAATGGTCACATCTTCCGCCACCGATACATCGATATCAACCGCACCCTGCGGCGGCGTGTTTCTGGCAACTTGAACAGGGTGAAACAGTACATTGGTTATTTCTGGTCGATCCATAAGAGTTAACAGTAACTGTGGAGTTTGAATGGTTGATTGTTGGGCCAAAACACGCGTGTTCTCTATAAACAAAAGGGTCGATATGACCAGCAGAACCACCCCTTTGCAAAAGTGCTCGGGTATGCACAGTCGGCCGTGTACACGACGATTGGTCTTGTACAGTGATGCTGTACCGGGCAAGACAACGCTCCGATTAAAACGAACGGCTTTGCAGGCGGCTGTCAACAGCAGCCTGTCCGCCCATGGCATGTATGCAAACTAAACGCTGATCCAACAAGATATCACCCGATCCATACCCCAACTGCACCCCTTTGTCAAAAAAAGAGTGGTGCGACCGTGCCGTCATACACCACCTACACTACAGACGACCGCACCCGGTGTGTGGAAAAAACATTCCAACGGAGTACCAAGCTGCTTGCATTCAGAGAAGAATAGTTTAGATGTACACGTATGCACAGGGACTCTTTAACCACTCATGCACAGAGCAACTCCCCGCCGGCTCGCCGGACACATCGGCGTCTGCCGCTGCTGATCATTGCCTGCTGTATTGTTATGGTTACGCTCGCCGGCCCGCTTTCAGTACACAGCACCCAGATCAATCAGAAAAACCCGGCCGCCACCGGTAACAGACAGCAGATGTGCCCTCCTGCATGCAGTCACTTTGTCTGTTTAAGCCGATGGGCGCTTGATAACGAATTGCCGACCGACACCCATGGTGCCGACATGCTCTCTCTTTCACCTTTTGTTGATCCAAACGTTACTGCCACACTGCCGGACACTTCACTGAGGAATACGAAAGACATATCTACCCAAAAGATCAGTATCCGTCCGCTTCTCATTGTTTCAGAACCCTGGTCCCCTCTCTTTACCCATCCGCTTACCGCACGAGCGCACCACCGGTTTGCCGGTACCGAACTTTCATCTCCCAGACTGACCACCGACTTTTCATCACAGGGACGACAGCCGGCAATCGCCTGGTCCCAAGATGTTGTGGACAGCATCGTGTACACAGCGGAAGAGAACCGCGCCTCTTTTGCATACCAGTATCCTGTGGACAAAACAGCCTCTCTCAATGCAGGGGTTGCCTGGATTCATAATCTCAGCCATATCACCAACATGCCGGATGTTTTTGATGAGGATGACGGCAACGCCCTGGGTACGGCGCCGGGGGTGAATCTGAGCCTGGGGGCGCGTTATAAGGCAGTGAGCCTGACCGGTGGGTTTATTCGTGCTCTGGATACCGACCATTTAAAAGAGTTTGCCCGGATCGGCAGGGAAGATGAACCTGTTGCCTGGAACAGCGAGCTTGCCTATCAAACAGAGTTTCTGCAGCAGGAGACGACTCTGGCGGTTGGTTATTTACGGTCATCAGACAGCCTGTTTTCTGTGTTACCGGAAAAACGCTACAGTACCAGGGCTTCCATGATGCTTTTTGACGCAGCTGTTTTACATCTTGAATACTACCAGGACAGTACGCTGATCATGGGGAATGAAGAAGAAAACAGTCACGGGTTCACCACCAGCATTGGTTTTGGCTTTTAATAAAAACCGTGCAGAGAAACAGGACAAACACTCAAGTGATACCTATCCACGACACAATGATCACCAGTTACGGCAGACGTACCGCCCATGTACGATCGGTCCTGGTAATGGTTAACGGCTCTACCAGCTGTTTCCGAATGATGACGGACTGCTCAGGATCCATCTCTTCATCACTGATGTAGGCAGTTACCTCCACCGGCTGTTCAGGGCCGGGTTCTTTCTGGATACCGATGTCAACACAGACCTCGACCCCTGGATAGGTCTCCTCCAGGTAATTCATGATGATCTGACCACGCATGTCCGCAAGGTTGTCGGCACTCTTCTCCAGATCATAGCCTTCCTCTGTAAACAGATTGTCCAGAACAATACGATCCGCCACTATAATACGCTGTAAGGCCACCCTTCCCTCCTTCTCTGTTGTCGAAATGACTGTTCAATTGCACATGACAGAACAGAACTCTATACCACAGAGCACAATACCGGCCAAGAAAGAACCCTGGACCACCGTATAAATCACCAGCCTGTCAGTGATGCACTGTTCGTTCAATCCGTAGTCTGCCGGCTGCAACACAATGAAGAGCCCGATCGATTGGTGCAGCATCTCTCTTTTTACATGGACGATCATATCAAGATGCTCTATAGTACAGGCTGTTAAACAGTCTCACCCCTTATTTGCAATGCATATTGTAATCAGACCAGAGCAGCCCGCTGATATCGAACGCATCAGGGCTCTTACCCTCAACGCGTTCGTTAACCAGGCGCAGAGCAACCATACGGAACACCGTATCATTGATCGGTTACGAGAGACCCACGCCCTTGCCATTTCACTGCTGGCCGAGGTTGACGGTGAAATCGTCGGACATATCGCCTTTTCAGAAGTGGATATTTCCGACAGCTCGACAGGCTGGTACGGGCTGGGCCCTCTGTCGGTTTTGCCTGCCATGCAGCGCAAAGGCATAGGCCGTGCTCTGGTGGAAGCAGGTTTGAAAGAGTTGCGCAAACGTGGAGCTCAGGGCTGTCTCCTGTTGGGCAATCCTTCTTTTTACCGGCGGTTCGGCTTTGCCAACAATCCCGACCTGCTGCTTGCCGAATTTCCCCAGGAACATTTTCTGGCCCTGTCGCTCACCGGAGAAAACGCACGGGGTGTCGTCACCTATCACCCCTCATTTTTTAATAACTGCTGAGGATCACTTCCCTGGCAGCCATCCCCGGCTTGTTTGTATGAAACAGCATGCCCAGTCTGTCATCTCATCGCATTTTGCAAGCGAGGTCGTATGAATCGTTACTCTGTTTTTTTGATTCTCTTTCTAGCTGTGCTGATCAGCGCACCCAATTCCGGCAATGCCCGTGTTACAATAAATATCGGTGACCCGGGATTTTACGGTCGGCTGGATATCGGCGGTTATCCGTCACCCCGCCTTATTTACAGCGAACCGGTCATTGCCCGACCGATCAGGACCTGGTATCCACCGATCTACCTCAGGGTACCACCAAGCCACGTCAAGCAGTGGTACAGACACTGTGACAGTTACGGTGCCTGTGGCCGTCCGGTTTATTTTGTTGAAGACGCCTGGTATCAGGATGTTTACGTACCGCGCTACCGTAAACACCACCGGGTGCAGCCCCCTCCGCGGGTTATTCACAAACCCAGATACTACGAGTACCGGAAGTATGACCGTCGCCCGCCCAAAAAGGTGTATATCGAGGACAGGCGCCATCACCACCCCCGTCCGCATGACCGGGGATATCGAAGACCCAGATAACAGCAGGTCAAAGACAATGGACAATTGACCGCGAACAGTGTCTGTACCTTGA
The DNA here is from genome assembly GCF_016446285.1 of Desulfobulbus oligotrophicus. Classification (NCBI taxonomy): domain Bacteria; kingdom Pseudomonadati; phylum Thermodesulfobacteriota; class Desulfobulbia; order Desulfobulbales; family Desulfobulbaceae; genus Desulfobulbus; species Desulfobulbus oligotrophicus. The sequence goes on along the minus strand of NZ_CP054140.1, from coordinate 2,156,860 downwards.
GAACTGTCGTGCAGCTTACAGGAGAATGGTTTTGCCGGGTAAAGCCATTCTCCTTTTCCGGCTCAAGCACTGAACCACGCAAAGGAAATCTGGTTACCGGGTGCCTCTTCCCCAGGTGCACCACTCTTCCAAACCATGCAGGCCAACACGGACTGTGCCCTCTGTGCAGAAAAAGCACTGCATGTACAACCAGTAACCACACCGATCAGCCCCAATCCTGCACAACCCTTGGCGTTGAACGGGTTATTCCTCTTTTCTCCTGACCATCTTTTTGGGATAGAGCTTCCTCTGCTGCCGACGAACAGCAGCAAGTCGTTTTTCACTCTTCTGAATCAACAACTCCTGGGAAGAACGCTTTCCTTTCTTCCCTTCCGGTTGACACTGGACATAGGTTCCATCCGGTTGCATTTCCCATGTCCCGCGTCGATCCGCCAGCTGCAGATTTAACATCTCCCGCAACTGCTTTTGCAGGGCAGGTGATTCCACCGGGGCAACCACCTCAACCCGATGCTCCAGATTACGAAGCATCAGATCAGCCGAACCGATGAAGTACTGTTCCCGGCCACTGTTTTTGAAGTAGTACAGACGAGCGTGCTCAAGAAAGCGGCCCACTATTGAGACGACCCGGATGTTTTCAGACAGACCCGGAATACCGGGCCGCAGCAGACAACTGTCACGAATGATCAGATCCACCCTGACTCCGGCCTGAGAGGCCTGATACAGTGCGGTGATGATATCAGCATCTGTTAAGGCGTTACTTTTCAGCTGGATCAGCGCCTGGCCCCCCCTGACCTGGTGTTCAATCTCCTGCCTGATGTTTTCCAGCAACACCTTTTTGAGAATTCTAGGTGAAGGGAATAGCTTTTTATAGTTCCGGGCCGGCGCATATCCTAAAGTAAGAAAGTTGAAGAACTCGGTGAGATCGTCGCCGATATCGCGATCACAGGTCAACAGGCCAAGATCACTGTAGGTCCTGGCGGTATCGGCATGGTAGTTACCTGTGCCGATATGGGCATATATTTTCAGCCCGTCATAATCGCGCCGCGCCACAAAAATCACCTTGGAGTGCGTTTTCAACCCCACCACACTATAGGTGACATGAATACCGGCCTCCTCCAGATGGGTGGCCCAATGGATATTGGCTGATTCGTCGAAACGGGCCAGCAACTCCACCACTACCGCCACCTGTTTGCCGTTACGTGCGGCATCCAGCAGGTACTGAATAATCTGTGAGTCAGCCGAGGTCCGGTACAGGGTCATCTTGATCACCAGAACCCTGGGGTCGGTGCTCGCCTCTTTTAAAAACCGTTCCACTGTGGAGCTGAATGACTCGTAGGGATGCTGGAGCAGAAAAGGGCCCTCTTCCCGGATCAGGTGAAAGATATCAGGAAAATCTCCGGTCAGTTTATAATGATCCAGGGGCTGATGCGGCGGGAAATGGAGCTCCGGCTTATCAATGGCAGCAATTTCCATCAGGTCACGTTTTGCCATGATGCCGCTGACCGTGAAGATATCTTTGTGTGCGTCCACACCAAGCTGACAGGCGAGCATTTCCCGGTGTTGCAACGTCATGTCGCTGTTCACCTCAATCCGGACGATCTCAGCAAACTTGCGATCCTGCAGTGCGGTTTCAATCATGGACAGCAGATCAACGGCCTGATCTGACCACTGTTCGGTAACAGCATTTCTGGTGACGCGAAACAGCTCACAACTTTCAATCTTCATACCCGGAAAAACAATATCCAGATTGTCGGCGATCACATCCTCAAACAGGACAAAAACGAACTGGTTCGGTTCAACCTGAATAAACCGAGGTATACCAGAACCTGTGGTCGGCACCTTGATACGGTTGAGATAGGTGTGTTCACCCTTACCGTGCCGGGTGCCGACAAGCAGATTGAGAGAAAGATTGGAGATAAAGGGAAAAGGATGCGCCGGATCCATTCCCTGCGGTATCAGGAGGGGATAGATATTGTCCCGGAAATAGGCGGTCACCCTGTGACGCTGCTGTTCATTCAGTGCGCTGCAGGGAAGAATATGAATATCCTGCCCGGCAAGAAGAGCAAGCAGTTCATGCTCTGTGGCCTGCTGCCTGGTAAAGATATCATGGATTACCGCATAGATCTCATTCAGCTGCTGTTGCGGTGTTCGGCCATCCAGAGAGCGCAACTTTACACCGGCACCGACCTGTTGTTTCAGGCCGCCGATGCGTTTCATAAAAAACTCATCAAGGTTGGAGCCGATGACAGCAAGGAAAAAAATACGCTCAAGCAAGGGATTGCGCGCATCCGTACTTTCATGAAAGACCCGTCGGTTAAACTCCAGCCAGGTCAACTCCCGGTTCAGATACCATTCGGACGCGGTGAGATCAAAGGTCTCCTTACCTGCAGCTGCGGCAGCATCGTCCAATACGCCCGTCTTTTCTGTTTTTCCCGCTTTCATCTCCTGAGCATCCATGATCCACTTGACAGCGATGTTTTTTTAATGGAGACTGCGGACAATATACCCGGTCTCCAGGACGACTGATAGAACTTCCAGCAGACCAGCCACAAAGAGCACGCCGAACAGGGCCATGAAAGCGGCTTCACAGGTACCGGCAAAGAAGACACATACCCTGTGTCCTTTGCTGTTCAATACCTTTGTTCAGGATCCGGCAAAAGATAAAGATGGTGGAGATCTGAAAGAAAAAAAGATGCCCGGCAGGAGGAGCACTTCCTGCCGGGCTCTGGAAAACTTGATCTTTTTTCCGGCAATCAGCCGGGACAGGTCTCAATAAAAGACAAAATCGCAGCTAAAGAGAACCAGCCTGATCAATGCAACACTCAGCAATCACAGGAAACCTGTTAACAGTGTAACGGTCCAGTTCAGCAAAGAACCCGGGAAGATGCCGGTGCCTAAAACACCGAGCACGCACAGGACAAGCGCTGCATGCATTCCGTGAGAGACTGTCAGGCTGCTGTGCTGTACAGGTTCGTTCATATACATGTACCTGACAACCCGTAAGTAAAAATAGGCGGAAATGGCGCTGAACAGCACTGCACCAACCACGGTGAGTGTATATCCGGCCATGAACGCGGATTTAAGCAGATAGAACTTGCCGATAAAGCCACCGGTGGGCGGGATACCGGTCAGAGAAAAGAGAAAGACCAGCATCATTGCCGCTGCCAGGGGATGGCGGGTGGCAAGTCCCCGGCAGTCATCCAGGGTGTCACCGCTGCCGTCGGCTGAGGTGAGCAGCATGAGAATGGCAAAGGCACCAAGATTCATGAAGAGGTAGATGACGAGATAGGTCATGGTAGCGGCTATTCCCTCGGCCGTACCGGCCAGAAGACCCAGTACCGCGTAGCCGGCATGGGCAACGGAGGAGTAGGCCAGCATACGCTTGAGGTTGTGCTGACAAAGAGCGGTGATGTTTCCCACGGCCATGGTCAGCAACGCCAGGCAGGCCAGGATTGGTCCCCAGTGATCATGCAGGTGGGGTAAACCAAAGAAGAAGATCCGACCGAACAGGGCAAAGCCCGCTGCCTTGGGGGCCACTGACATAAATGCCGTGATAATGGTCGGCGCACCTTCATACACATCCGGCGTCCAGAAGTGAAACGGTGCCACAGCCACCTTGAAACAGCAACCGACCAGACACAGTCCCAGAGCGGCCAGCATGGCTGAGCTGCCGGCAAGCTGTCCGCTGGATATGACCTCAGCAATCCGGCTGATCTCGGTTGTACCGGTCAGACCGTACAGGAGCGACATTCCGAACAGCAGCAGAGCGGAAGCAAAACCACCGGTGAGGAAATATTTAACCGCAGCCTCACTGGTCCACTGCCCTCGTTTATGCAGCCCAACCAGTGCATAAACAGGCAGCGCCATCAGTTCAAGTCCCAGATAAAGCACCATGAGGTCCCCTGCCGATGCCATCAGCAGCATGCCGACCAGAGAGAGCATCAGCAGACTGTAGTACTCGCCCTGTCGCATCCTGATCAGATTCCGGAACTGCTCGCTCATCAGTGCTATCACAATCACTGTTGCCAGGCAGATCGTTTTAAAGACCACTGCATACCCGTCAAGAAGAAACATGCCGCCAAAACCGGCAGTCGGCCTGGCCCCCAGCACCATGATCAAGGCAGCGAGGGAGCCGACAATGGTCAGCCAGGGCAGAAGCTGATGCTCATTTGGAAGAAAAAGATCCAGACCGATGAGAAGGATGGCAACACCAACGAGTAACAGCTCGGGAAGAATGGGAACAATAACGCTCCAATCGATAGCCGCAGGTACAATCATGAATGCTCCTTACATGAATGCGCAGTACACATCATTAATATTTCAGGGATGCATTGTCAGGCCGGAGATGACAGCCGACTGCACCAGACCGCTGCCGTGCACCTGCTCAAGCAGGTGACCAACCGAAACATGCATAAAACTGAGCAGCCCATTGGGAAACAGCCCGATCCACAGAATCAAGATGACCATCGGTGTTAAAATAATAATCTCACGCAGATTGAGTTGCGCCAATCCCTGCATCGATTCCTTGACCTCATTAAAGAAAACACGCTGGTACAGCCACAGCATGTACCAGGCACCGAGAATAAGTCCGGAAGAGGCCACCACCGCCAGCCAGGGCCGGCATTCAAACCCGCCTAAAAGAATAAGAAATTCACCGATAAATCCGTTCGTACCGGGGAGGCCCACTGCAGCCAGGGTGAAGAGCATGAAAAAGCCTGCAAAAACGGGCATGGTCGAAGCCAACCCGCCGTATACAGAGATCTCCCGCGAGTGGGTTCGTTCATAGATCATACCAACCGCAAGAAAGAGTGCTCCGGTCACCAGACCGTGGTTGATCATCTGGAGAATAGATCCCTCCAGCCCCCGTTGATTCAGGGCAAACAGCCCCAGGGTCACAAATCCCATGTGGCTGACCGAACTGTAGGCGATTAGCCGCTTAAGGTCGGTCTGCGCAAGGCAGATAACAGCCCCGTACACGATGGCAATGACGGATAAGATCAGCATGGGCATCAGCATCTTCTGGCTGGCCATGGGCAGGATGGGCAGTGAAAAGCGAAGAAAACCATACGCTCCCATCTTGATAAGGACACCGGCGAGGATAACCGAACCAGCTGTCGGGGCTTCGGTATGTGCATCCGGAAGCCATGTGTGTACCGGCCACATCGGGACCTTGACGGCAAAGGCTGCAAAGAACGCCCAGAAAAGCAGCAGCTGGAGTTTCAGGGAGTACGGTTGTCCTGCTAACTTCAGCACATCAAAAGTCTGGCCGCCATTCTGGTAGAGAAGGATGATGCCGACCAGCATCAGCAGACTGCCGACCAGGGTATAGAGGAAGAACTTGACCGTGGCGTAAATCCGGTTTGGTCCGCCCCAGATGCCGATGATCAGAAACATCGGAATGAGCATGGTCTCCCAGAACACATAGAAGAGGAAAAAATCCAGGGCACAGAACACTCCCATCATGACCCCTTCAAGGAGCAGCATGGCAATGAAGAACTCCTGCACCTTCTCGCTGATCGATTCCCAGGACACCAGAATCGAAAGCACGATGATCAACGCCGTCAGCACGAGGAAGAGGATGCTGATCCCGTCAATACCCAGGCTGTAGTTGATGTTCAGAGCCGAAATCCATGGATGCAGCTCCCTGAACTGCATGGCATGCGTGTTCTTATCAAACAGCACAATCAACGGGATCGTCAGCACCAGTTCGATAAGGCTGATAATCAGCGCCATAAGACGGATCGTACTTGTCTGTTGTCTGGGCACAGCCAGCAACGATAGTCCGCCGACAATTGGAAAAAAGATCAGTGTACTAAGAAGTGGTATCGACATTGTTGGCGTTCCCGCTCCTAAAGGTTCGAATTAGAGACCAAACAACAGAGCAACGACCAGCACGACAGCGCCGCCGCCCATCCAAGCCAGATAATGGGAAACCTGACCATCCTGTAACCGACGCAGCCGTTCAGAAAAAAGGCCGATGGCTCGGGGAACTCCGTTCACCACGCCTTCAATGCACAGCAGATCAACGATCCGCAGGATAACACCACGACTGAACGCCAGCGTCTGTTTTGTGATAACAGCATTGTAGAGCTCATCAACATAGTACTTGTTGAGCAGTACCCGATACACCGGTTGCAGGCGTTGTGCGATGGTTGCCGGAAGATGGGGATGCAGGCGGTACATATAGTAGGCAAGGCCGATACCGCATGCTCCGGCAACAACCGAACTGATAACCAGCAGAGCCTCTGCAAGACTGGAAATATGCATCTCCGGATGCCCCAGCACTGGTTCAAGGAAATGCGCCCAGTGATTACTGCCGCCGAGGATCGCCGGAATTCCAAACCAGCCGGCTCCAACTGCACCCATGGCCAGGAGGATCAGCGGCAGAGTCACCACTGCCGGTGACTCCTGCAGATGATGCCACTGTTTCTCGCTGCCCCGAAACTCGCCATGAAAGACAAGGAAAAACAGGCGGAAGGAATAAAAAGCGGTCATGAATGCCACCAGTGTCCCTATAGCCCAGGCAAATTTACCTGCTGAGAGCTCCGTATTGAAGGCCATGAGCAGGATCTCATCTTTGCTGAAAAACCCGGCCAATCCGGGCATACCGGCAATTGACAGTGAAGCCAGGAGAAAGGTCCAGTAGGTGATCGGCATCCTCTTTTTCAGGCCGCCCATGAAGCGGAGATCCTGCTCATGATGCATGCCGAGAATAATGGACCCGCACCCCAGAAAGAGCAGGGCCTTGAAGTAGGCATGGGTGAAGAGGTGAAAGATACCGGCAGAGTACGCGCCCACCCCGCAGCCGATGAACATGTACGCCAGCTGGCTGACCGTGGAGTAGGCCACCACCCTCTTGATATCGGTTTGCACAAGGGCGATGGTAGCGGCAAAGAGCGCGGTTACAGCGCCGAGTACGGTGATCAGGTTGAGCGCAAAAGAGGACAGCGCAAAGATCGGGTTGCATCGTGCCACCAGGAAGACACCGGCGGTCACCATGGTGGCCGCGTGAATCAGGGCACTGACCGGTGTCGGCCCTTCCATGGCATCGGGGAGCCAGACATGCAGCGGAATCTGCGCTGATTTACCGATGGCTCCGCAAAACAGCAAAAGAGCGATAACCGTTGCCAGGTTGATGGGGTTACCGAAGAAGGAAAGGGTCTGGCCGGCCAGAGAGTCAGCCTGACTGAACACATCCTGGTAATGCAGACTGCCGAAGTGGGTAAAGATGAGAAACAGACCGATGAGAAAGCCGAAATCACCAAATCGGTTGACAATAAACGCCTTTTTTCCGGCATCGGCTGCGGACTGCTTGTTGTAGTAAAAACCAATTAACAGGTAGGAAGACAACCCCACTGCTTCCCAACCAAAGAACAGCTGCAGAAAGTTGTTCCCAAGTACCAGCATCAGCATGGAAAAGGTAAAGAGGCTCAGATAAGCGAAAAATCGATAGTACCCCTCCTCTCCCTTCATATAGCCGACGGAATAGATGTGAACGAGCGAGCTGATACTGGTCACAACGATCAGCATCACCGCTGTCAGCTGATCAACCAGGAACCCGACTGAAACCCTCAGATCTCCGGAGTGAATCCAGGTATAGATATCCTCGTTGATGATGATCCCGGACCGAACCCGAAAAAAGGCGGCTACTGCACAGAAGAAGGACAATAAAACCGTAATAATCGGCAACCAGTGCGCTCTGGTCCCCCACCGTTTGCCCAGCAACAGAGTGAGGGCAAAGGAGACGAGCGGCAACAGCGGAATGGCAAGCAGAGAGGCCGGCATGTAGATTACCCTTTGAGTTGGTTGATGGTATCGACGTGAACGCTGCGTCGGCTTCGATACAGGGTAACAGCGATACCCAGCCCGATGGCGGCCTCAGCCGCAGCCACCGTGATAATGAAAAAGGTGAAGATCTGACCGCGCACACTGTCGAGATAATAGCTTAAGGCAACCAGGTTAAGGTTGACTCCGTTTAACATCAGCTCAAGAGAAAGCAACATGATGATGACGTTGCGGCGCGTGAGAAAACCGCACACACCAACGCAGAATAACATCACAGCAAGAGCCATATACCAGGAAAGTGGAATCATCTGGACACCTCCCCATGAATGGAAGCGTTTTCCGAAGGTGGTTCTTCGGCCGTCTGTACTTCATTGTCCCCTTCTCCTCTCTCCCGCCGCGCCAGGACCAAACCGCCAAGCAGTGCCACCAGTAAAATCAGACCGGCAATTTCAAAGGGCAGAAGATAGGTTGTGTACAGCTCCTGACCGATGACTTTGGTATGGGTGACTTCCCTGACAGCTTCAACAGGCCACTTTCCTTTTTCACCCAGGATGAAGGCGGGAAGAACAGCATACAGCAGAACACCGGCCAGACCGACCGCCACGGCTCTGCCGACCCACGCGTTGGCAATAAAGGGAACTAAACGGATTTCGTCACGCAGACTGACTAAAAACAGGACAAACAGGTACAGGACCAGGATCGCTCCGGCATAAACGATGATCTGTACTGCAGCCAGAAACTCGGCGTTCAACGTCAGGTAAAGACCAGCCATGTGAAAGAAGAGAATAAGGACCATGAGCACGCAATGGATCGGGTTGCGTAAGCTGACGGCCAGGATACTGCTGGCTATGATCATCAGTGCACAGTAGATGAAAAAGATCTGGATGAACATCACGAGCCCTCTTGTTCAGAAGTGTTCCGACGGCTTTGCTGCTGACGCCATTTTCTGCCGACCACCTGTTGTTCACCGCTCCATTCAGGTGATACCTTCTTCCGTTTCCCTGCAGGCAGTCCGGCTTCGGACACGCCCCGCGGCCGCCAGTACGGATTGACGTACTCATCAACCGGTACTTTCAACTGCGCAACGAATCTGTCCCAGTTGCCCAGCAGCTGTTCCTTGGTGAAGTACAGAGAGGGGCGATCATAAGACGAGTATTCAAAGACTTCAGTAAGAACAAGGGCATTGACCGGACACACCTCTTCGCAAAAACCGCAGTAAACGCAGCGCAGTGCTTCGATCCGGTAACAGTCGATGACCCGGCGGCTGCCGGGTTCCTTGTCCTTATGGGAGCGGATGCGTATGCAACGTGACGGGCAGGAGATGGCGCAGCGCATGCACCCGATGCACTTGGTGTCACCGGTTTCAGGGTCGCGGACCAAAGCGTGCTGCCCTCTGAATCCAACGCGGATATCAGGTTTTTCATCGGGATACTGACGGGTGATCGGTTTGGAAAAAAGCCGCTTCAACGTGAGGGCCATACCCTGCACAATTTCGGCCTGGAATAAGGTCGCCAGCAGGCCCCGCGGCGGTTTATATTGAATTTGCATAGTCTGTACCTGCCCTGCTTTAACCGATAACCGCCTTCACACAGGCGGTAAGAACGATGTTAGCCAGCGCCACCGGGATAAGGAGCTTCCACCCCAATCCCATTAACTGGTCATAGCGATACCGCGGCAAGGTGGCCCTGATCCAGATAAAGATGAACATGAACAGGTACACCTTGAGCACGAACCACAGCGGCGGGAAAAACGGTACCGGGAACGGCCCGTTCCAGCCGCCGAGAAAACAAATTGTGCCGATGGATGCCATCACCATCATACCGATGTACTCAGCCATGAAAAAGATAGCATACCGCATGCCGCTGTATTCAGTGCTGTAGCCGGATACCAGTTCAGTTTCCGCCTCCGGCAGGTCAAACGGCACCCTGTTTGTCTCTGCCAGCATGGAGATGAAAAAAACAAAAAAACCAATACACTGCGGCATAAGATACATGCCAAGAAACGAATCGCCCTGTGCTTCCACAATCTCGCTTAAATTCAGCGATCCTGCCATCAGCATCACTCCGACCAGGCTCATGCCCATGGCGATCTCATAGCTGATCACCTGAGCCATCGAGCGAAGACCGCCGAGAAAACTGTATTTGGAGTTGGAAGACCACCCGGCCAGAACCACGCCGTAACTGGCAAGTGCGCTCATGGCAAAGACAAACAGGAGGCCGATATCGATATCAGCCAACACCCAGCCCTTGGCAAAGGGCAGGACGGCCAGGGAGGTCATCATCGCGACCAGGCAGATAATCGGAGCAGCAAGAAACACCGGTTTATCGGCGCGCTCAGGAACAATGTCTTCCTTAAAAAAACTCTTAACACCGTCGGCTATGGGTTGAAGCAGTCCATACCAGCCAACACGCATCGGCCCCATGCGAACCTGCATACGACCTATGATCTTGCGTTCAAAGTAGGTCGCATAGGCCACATGCAGCATGACGACGCAAAAGAGAACGATGATCCACACGAGCATCCAGATAATATTCATACAACGCCTCGGTTGATTTCTATTCGGTTACAGCCGCACCCTACCGGTCGGATTCGCCCAGAACAACGTCGAGGCTGCCGATATTGGCGATGAGGTCGGCAATCAACTCTCCCCGGGCTATCTGCGACAGTGCCCCGATATGGATAAACGATGGAGAACGGATATGCATGCGATATGGGCGGTTGTTGCCATCAGAGATAAAATAGAAACCGAGTTCACCCTTGGGGACTTCGGTGGCAACATACACATCACCGTTCAGGAAGATGTCCCGTTCTCGAATCAAACGGATCAGACTGGTACCGTACTCGCTGCGTCCCGCCTGAATCGTTGCCTTTGCCTTGTTGGGCATAACCAGTTCCGGTGCTTCCGGAGACACAATCGGCCCGGGAGGCAGTTGATCGATGCACTGCTGGATAATACGAATGGACTGATGCATCTCCTCCATTCGGCATCGATACCGGGCATAGACATCACCCTCGCTGCCCAGGGGCACGGCAAACTCAACCTGATCGTAGGCATCGTACGGCTGATGTTTGCGGATATCATAATTAATGCCGGAGCCGCGAAGACAGGCACCGGTCAGGCCAAGATCAAGAGCCTCTTCCCCGGTGATTTTGCCGATACCGACAGTTCTTTTCAGCCAGATGCGATTGGTATCGATGAGGGTTTCGTACTCTTCGATCCTGGAGGGGAAGATATCAACAAACCGCTGGAGTTCATCGATGAACCAACCGGTCACATCCTGACGAACGCCACCGATTCTCGGGTAGGAAAAGGTCAGACGGGCTCCGCACAGTTCTTCAAAGAGATCAAGAAGGATTTCACGCTCACGGAAACAGTACAAAAAGACCGTCATTGCCCCAATGTCCAGGGCATGGGTTGCAAGCCACAGCAGGTGCGAACACAGACGCGACATCTCACCGACAATGGTGCGGATATACTTGGCTCGCATGGGCACCGGTATGCCGAGTAACCGTTCCACAGCAACACAGTAGCCGACATTGTTGGCCATGGCTGCGATATAGTCCAGTCGATCGGTGAGTATCAGGCCCTGCGCGTAGGTTTTACTCTCTGCCAACTTTTCAAAACCGCGATGCAGGTAGCCGACCTGGGGCGTACATTCAACAATGGTTTCACCGTCCAACTCCAGGTCGACCCGAAGCACGCCGTGGGTTGCCGGGTGCTGCGGCCCCATACGCAAGGAATATCGTTCGCCGTCACCGTCTGCTACCGGTACCTCAAGATGCTGTCTGATCGGTCGGGTCATTTAGCCTCCTTGCTCAGATCAGAGCGATTCCGGTCGTGCCCGTCCGGCTTAAAACCGTACTGATCGAGTTCTTTTATCTTGTCCAGTAACTCTGTCATACCGGCCCACTCCGCCTCACCCTTGAGCGGGTACTCCTTTCGCAGCGGGTACCCCTCCCAGTCCTCCGGCAGCAGGACACGTCGCAAGTCAGGATGGTTGACAAACTCTATCCCCAGAAGATCGTATGTTTCCCGTTCCAGCCAGTTTGCGCCGGACCAGAGCTCCACAACCGAGTCAATGGCCGGATCCTCGTCACCCACCTCGGCCCGAAGACGGATTTCGTGGCGAAGTGGTATGGAGTAGAGATTGTAGACCACCTCAAACCGGGAGAGGCCGGGATCTTTACGCCGTGCGTTGTCCACTCCGCACAGAGATCGCAGATGGTTCATGCGCAGATCATCCGTCTCCCGCAGCCAGCGAAGCATGGCCACAATACGCTCCGGCCGGACCACCACCGCCGTCTGGCCTTGATACGTGTAGATTTGCAACACTTCTTCAGGAAACTCGGAGCGTAACCGCTCAGCTATCGCCATAGGCTCCATCGATACTGCTCCTTAAGGATCTTTTCCTGCAGTTTTAAAAAGCCTTCCATCAGGGCTTCAGGGCGCGGGGGACACCCCGGTACATAGACATCCACAGGTATAATCTGATCAACCCCCTGGGTCACTGCATAGGTATCAAAGACCCCGCCGCTGCAGGCACAGCTGCCCATGGCCAGGACATAACGGGGCTCAGGCATCTGATCGTATACGCGACGCAGCGCCGGTGCCATTTTTTTACTTAAGGTACCGGCGACCACCATGCAGTCAGCCTGACGCGGACTGGCGCGAAACAAGATACCGAATCGATCAAGATCATTGGTCGAAGCACCCGCATCCATCATCTCTATTGCACAGCAGGCCAGACCGAATGTCACCGGCCAGATGGAACCGGCACGTCCCCAGTTGACCAGCTTGTTGAGCGGACCAAGAAGCGCATTCGCGCCCGGGATGTAACGGACCCCCTCTTCCAGTTTGACCATGTCCGGTTCGGTTATTTTTCCCATTGCAGAACCCCCTTCTTCCATGCGTAAACATAACCGGCAAAGATGAGCACAACAAAAAGCAGCATCTCGATCAGGGCAAACAGCCCCAAACGGTCGTAGCTTATCGCCCAGGGATACAGGTAGATGGCTTCAACATCGAAAATCACAAAGAGAATCGCAACCAGGTAAAACTTCACCGAAATCCGCATCCTCGGTGCCTCTGTAGGTTCGTTACCTGATTCATAGGCAATCAGCTTTTCCGGATACGGACGACTCAAACGAAAAAACCGGCCGACGAACAACGTCAACACCCCGAAAAGCGCGCCAAAGATCAACAGCAGCAGTATACCGAGATACTCAGCAGGTAGCGCATTCATGGTGTACACCTCCATCATCGTCGACGTTTAAGCAGCTGTTCGGCAAAACTCTGTCTGGCTTCCTGTGAAGCCTTGTTCGGAAAGGTAAAGCTCAGGCAGCCGGTGGTGCATTTAGTGATGCAGGCAGGCTCCAGGCCCTGATCGATACGATCTTTGCACAGATCACATTTTTCCACCTTGCCGGTCTCCGGATTCCACTGCGGCACGGTCCAGGGACAGGCGGTAATGCACACCTTGCACCCCACACAGGCACTCTGCTCAACATACACAATACCGTCTTCCGGCCGTCGCCGCATGGCACCGGTGGGACAGACATCCACACACCAGGGTTTTTCGCAATGGAAACATGACAGGTAGACAAAATCCGAACCGGGTTTTCCGCCGGCTTCGGGTTTGACCTCGAGAATGCGACAGTAAAAGACCCCGGGAAGGACGTTGTTCTTATCTTTGCAATGGACCTCGCAAGCCCGGCAACCAATACAATCGGCCACGTTTTGAGTGACAAAATATTTGCTCATCGATTTTCTCCTGCAATTAAACCGGGGTTACTTTTACAAAAGCTTCTGCCAGGTTGACACCGCCGCCGGCCTTATCCCATGCCTTCAGTTTACCGATCATAAAAATCTGATCAGCCAACCCCTTGCCAAACGAACGCTTTTTAGCAGGCACATCAGTACCAAAACCATGCAGCATAAAAACCGCCTCCGGATGGATGAGGTCGGTGACATAGGCAACAATGACCCCTTCAATATCACCGGCGGCCACCCGCACCTGATCGCCGTCTTTAATACCCAGTTCAGCCGCAGACTGCGTGTTGATCCATAACTTGTTCTGATCTAAAAACTCGTGCAGGATCGGATTGTTGTGATGATGTCCATGGGCCTGATACCCGCTCCGGCCGGCGAGCAGACGAAAACTGCCTGCAGGAGGTGTCTCAGGTGAAACGTAAGGTGCCAATGAGACTATACCTGCTGCTTCCCATTTGGAATTAATAATTTCAATCTTACCGGAATCCGTTCCAAACTTGAGGTTTGCCCGGTCATACCAGATTGCCTTGTCGGTCAGCTTGACAAAGCCTTTTTCATCAAAATCAGCGGCAGTCAAACCGGTATCCTGCAGCTGATACTGCCAGATATCTTCAATCGATTCAAAAGGAAAACTATCGCCCTTCCCCATTCGCTTTGCCAAATCAGAGTAGATTTCCCAGCCTGCCTTTGTGTTGTTCAGTGGCTGAACACACTGTTGCCGTCTGCCGAAACCAGGTTTCAGGCCTTTTTCAGTGCGCAGAATACTGGCACGTTCAAGATAGGTGCTCTCAGGGAGGATAACGTCGGCAAACCAGGCGGTTTCACTGAAGTTGATATCTACAGCCACAATCAGATCAAGTTTATCCAGTATTCTCTTCTGCTCCCTGGTATCCGGCAAAGCGATAAAAGGATTGTGACGGTGGACAAAATACGCTTTCACAGGATACGGAACATCGGTGTCGATCGCCTCATAGGTAAGGTGTAACATGCCGGCACCTTTATCCCATAACGGAAAACGGGTGCCACAGCCATCAGCACGATCTTCAGTCACTGCCGGAGAAAGGGCCCCCAAACTTTTCAATCCCGTCTTACCAGCATCTTTCGGCCCTTTTACATAGAACAGACCACCAGGCTGCTCAATGGAGCCCATCAGAGCATTTAAAATATGGATCATCCGTGAAGCGTAAAAAGAATCGCCATACCGTGCCAGGTTCCAGCCCGGATGAATAATAACCTTTGGTCGATCTTTCTTGAGCTCCTGACAAAAGGCCTCGATCTCTGCGGCACTGATCCCGCTTTCCTGGGCAGCCCACTCCGGAGTATACGGGGCAAGAAAGGTTTTAAGCTCAGGTAACCCGGTTACATACTGCTCAACAAACTCCTCATCATAGTAGTTGTTGTACACAACACAGTGGGCAATACCCAGCAGCAACGCGTAATCCGTCCCCGGTCTGTTCTGCCAGAAACGGGTCGCCTTGCTGGCTGTCACCGATGCACGCGGGTCTATGTAGGTTACCTTGGCACCATTTTTAATGCCTTTAAGAAAACTCTTTACCTCTTTGACCCGTAATGATTCGGTGATATTCCGTCCGAAAAGGACAATGTGGCGGGCGTTCTCATAGTCGTAGTTAAAGCCCTTCCGGCCAAGGCCGTAGACCGACTGCGAGGCATGATGCACACTGCGTCCGCAGGTACAGTCGTGGTTATGGTAGTTGGGCGATCCCAACGCCTTGACAAAGGCCTTGCGCAGATCGGCAAACGGTCCGCCCCGATCGGAAAACATGATGGAACGTTCCCCGTGTTCAGCGATGACGGCCTTGAGCCTGGTTGTTATGTAATCATACGCCTCATCCCAGGAGACCTCACGCCACTGCCCTTCACCACGTTGCCCCATGCGCACCAGCGGTGCAGCCGGACGCTGTTTGTCGAGTCGCTGTGCAAAGGACGCTCCCCCCTTGGCACAAAGACTGCGTCCCATCGCGGCATCGTTGTTGTTGCCTTCAATCCAGACAGGTTTCCCATCTTCAACATGTACTGTGACCGGACAACGGACAGCACACATCCCACAAATACTGTATTGCGTTTCTTTCATACTTGTTCCTCGTATGGAGACTTCGTTCAATGACTGTACACAACGACAGCAACCCCGCCACCTTGAGGGCAGGGTTGCTGTTTTCTGGCAACAATTGTTTGATTATACGTAAAAAATCACCTCATCGCTTCAAGCAACGATGTACAACAGGCTAAAGCCCGACAGACTGACTGATTCCGGTCACTCCGACACCAGTCAACACACCAAATATCAATTTAATTGATACATACATGCATAAATGCACAATAAAACTTAAAAGTAATTGTATTATCTACATAATTTACAGCTAAAAAGAAAATCTATTTTGTCTCAACATAGTATAAGTTATATTGATCAATAGCAACGTAACTCTCCAAAATTATTTTTCAAAAAGAGAACGTTTACCCGGCACAACCTGAAATATCGGCCCGACCGGTAGAAGGTAACGTAACAGGCAATGAACACGCCTTTAAAAAAATGGAAGGACTGCATTTAAAACAATCTGCTTTCAGATGACAATATATTTGCCGATAAACCCGCTGTTTAAGATACGGCATGCCAACAAATAATCAATTGACAACTTTGTAAAATCTTGCGTTTGCCGAAGATCCGTGTATACTTGCGCCGTTCTATCTGCGTCACTTTTTCACGGACGGGTAGCTCAGCTGGATAGAGTGTTGGCCTCCGAAGCCAAAGGCCGCGGGTTCGAATCCCGCCTCGTCTACCAATAAAAACAGCCACCAGCATTTTTTGCTGCGTGGCTGTTTTGTTTTGAAGAGACCTGCCCTTGTTCTGTGACAGGTATACCTATTCCTGATTCAACCTGCTAACACTACAATTAATTTGAGCAGTTCACATGACCTTTGAAGTATTCCACCTTAAGATCCTTATCAATGCGTACCATGGCGATTGAGTAAGAAAACCGCCCGCTGCTTCGATAGATCTCTTTCTCATAGCGCTGGAGATTGAAGAGTAAAAGCAGTTCTTTATCATATTTGCTTAACACCTCCTTAAGCGCACTTGACGTACAGAACAGTCGCAACCCCGGACTGATGTGGTCAAGTAAAAACGTACACTCCGTTAAGCGGCTTCACCTCTTTACGCAGCCGGTGCAGCTCCTCTTTTTCAGAAGTCATGAACCCTTTGCCGGGAAAAGCTTGTTCGCCATCGGTTTCCATCTGGTCGCGCCATCGTCGCAAAACGCTCGGACAGATCCCCAGGTTGCGGGCCGCTCCTGAAACCGTATATCCTTGCTCGGTAACCAGTTTAACAGCATCAACCTTAAGTTGCAGCAGGCCGTGTACCTCTTCGCGAGTCGATTCTGTCGGCCCCGTTGCGTTTTTTGGAACGCACCGGTGCGATCGTGCCGGCTAAAGACATGTCCAGTACATCCGGTATAAAAATACGATGGCGTTCAAGGCCTGGCGTTAGGTGGCGTAGCCACCTGTCCTTCAGTCGCCAAATGGGGCAAAAACCGTTCGATATGAGTGGAATCCAGTTGATTCGGATGGGTTTTTCCGCCATAAAAGTGAATGGAACGCAATATCCAATGACAAGAGGTGGTCTCGGTTCGATAGGCGTAGTGGTAATAACGCAATACTTCCCGAACCTGATCCATCAACTTGAGTTTTGATTTGGTTTGAACTCCGGCTTTTGTTCCATTGCTTCATCCGCCTGTTGCAATGACGCCCCTATGGGCAATTCTCACATCGGATCAGACGTAGGACAACGGCCGTTGACTTGAATTTGAAAAGGTGCTTGTATCTGGTAGTATTAATTTGCTGACGAATCGAACTATGCAGGCCAAATCAGGGGAAAGTGTTGCGTGCGGCATACTATAGGAGGAGGCAATTTCCATGCTTCCCCTTTTATTGCTGTAATAAACGGAAATATTCATTTGAAAGGTAATAAACGGATTGAAGGTTGCAGAATATTCAGCCGATACCGCTTCAATATCCTAATAAACGGAAATTCGGCATTTATTACGCTGTTGGCAGGAGATATAAGTGATCACAGTTATGCTGGTTAGCATGGCCGCGGAGGTTAGAATACTCAAGTACGATACAGATTCCGAGAAAGAAGCATGTCGTCTTCTTGTCGATGACTGGAAAGCAGGCAAGGTAAAGTGGGAGTTCGAGGATACGAATCATGCCTTCGACCGGGAATGGCTTGAAAGATATGGCGACGACCCGATGAGCGAGAGCTATACCCCCAATATGAGAATGGCGTAAGGACTGTTGAATTGTATTGTTGCAACGGCCCTAACGAAAGCGACGATGAAATCGTGTGGGGCTATTTTATCCATACAACACGATGATTACGGCTGCCAACCAGTTAATCCACCGGACCCTCGTTCCGCGGGCCGGTGATTTCTTTGTTAGGCTTCAAAAGATAATGGAGTAAAGAGTTTGGAAAAAGTAGAACAATATAAGCAAAGCGTCGTGAAATTTGTTTTTAGCGAATTCGTGGTCTTTGTATCCCAGATTACAGTGTTCTTTATGGTCGCTGTTTTTACATCGAATTTTTTAAATAGCGAAGAAAAACTAGTGGCATTTTCAATGCGAAAAATGGATGACGGATCGCTTGCTGAATTGGGGCTCACATTTCTGGCTATTCTTGTTGTAATTGGTTTGTTTTCTGCACTCGGCAGGATTTTTGACAATAAATATGTCGATCATTATGTGAATGAAATTCTCTGTGAAATGCCTAAAACCATATACGTTTTTGGCTCAGCAGCTACAGGGGCTATGCTCGCCATATCGTTATTCGCTCATTTACATCCAACAGATGAAGTAAGTGCTAAAGGCTTCGCTGTGCTTTCAGTATCCTTCGCATTCATGGCGTTCATATACGGCTGTGGATTTAGCTACGCCTTCAAACGGAAAACCCACATATTACAAAAGCCTAACACTTAGAAGGCCCCTGGTTTTCAACAGATAAAAGTATCCGGGAGCGATGAACTCATCACTCTGCGGCCGGTTGAGTCCGACCAATTGCCCAATGAAATGTGCCCTGACTTGGGTTTCGCATTCGACGACAGAGTGACTCTGCGCCAAACTCGTATCGAGGATCAACCACCTTGCCGGTAAAGGTGATACCGGCAAGAGCAACGAGTGAATGGAACCCGGTCGAGAATAGGCCACTCTCTTGCTCGTCGGAGACCGGGTTTCATTCATGGGTTCGCCAAGAACGAAGGCCGGGTGGTTGCGGCAAGGATTTTGTTGCTGCACAATGCCTTTGATCTTCGTGTAATGCATAAAAGCCTCGTCTTGGCTGTGATTTTTCTTTGCAGAAAATTCCGTCCAAGACCGAGGCTTTTTTTAGTTTAGGCAACTGTTTTTGTGTTGCTCTTACGGTTTTATTTCAGCACCTTTTACTTGCTGGAGTAGTCTTTGAAAAAATAGGGGCAACCCTCCACCAGCGGGACCTTCTTACTCAGATCTTTGCCTTTCAGGCCGGGGTAGTCAGGGCTGTAACGATAGGAACGGTGCACCATGTTCTTCATCGCGTTGATATGCCTTTCTCTGCCGATTGAGTCGTCCTCTGAAGCGACACATTTACCCTGCCCGGCAAAAAATGGGCTGACAAAATCCCACACCACCTGCTTGTCCGGGGTAACCTCAAAAAGGTGGCCACCGTGGGTAGACGTGATCAGAGTGTTACCATTGGGCAAACGCTGAACAGCACCCTGGCGGTAGGAGTAGAAACTGGCAGAGTGCAGGGTTGTGTATTTCCAAACAATCTCGCCTGTTTTCGGATTCACTTCAACAGCAGCGGAACGGTTGCCCTCCGGACGCTCTGAACCGTTATCAAACAGCAGGCATTGCCGTTTTCAAGTAACGTAGGAGAATGGGTCCCAAAGACTTTCTGGTCTCCGTTATCATACCATGCAGGAGCCTTTCCGGCACCGTACGCCGAAGGATTGCCCCAGCGGTATTCTATTTCGCCGGTTTTGTGGTTGATGAAGTAGAACTCGGCAAAGTTGCGTGAGTTAAGAAGTATCTGATCGGTTTTGGGGAGATACCAGACGTGTTGGACTCCCGTAGGTCCTGTCGTCGCCTCATAGGCGTGTGCAGATAACAGCCATCCGGTCACCAAAAATAGAACGAAATTTATGCTTACATACTTTTCATCTGTCCTCCCTGTCTTTCCAGTTCGTGTTAGCCTGTGTGGTTGCCACTGAATCTGATACAGATCCTCAGTTGCTCATTTCATTCTTCAACGAAACCTCGTGACAGTGATGCTTTTTTTACAAACCACACGAAAGAACGGGAGCGCTGACATGGAGACTCGACTCTGTCACGACAGATCCTCCATGCCTGATCGGAAACCGGCAAGGGCGACGGGGCAGCCGGTATGCCTGTGAAAGCTATCAGTGGCAGTTAAAGCAACGCGGGATGGTCCCGAGTATGAGCCGTAAGGGAGACTGCTTGGACAATGCGCCCACCAAGAGGTTCTTCGGCAGTCTAAAATCCGATCGCCTGGCAAAGGGACATGTCTTTTAACAAACAGCACTCAGGTATTGCAGAACAACGCATGGACACTGGCAGCTCTTTTAAAAGCAGAGGTTGAACCAAAGGTTGCTGCCCGGGGGCCGACCAAGGCGGCCTGCCAACCGGCATCCAGTGCGCCCTGAACATCTTCCTCTGGGCTGTCACCCACGTGAAGGATGTTCTCTGCCGCCACCTGGATACGTATCTGCACAAGGTCGAATATTCGCCTTGATGGTTTTTCCGCACCCAACTCGGAGGAGACAAAGATCGTCTCAAAGTACGGGCCGATAACCAGTCCCTGGAAAATGGTATGGAGCCGTTCGTCATTATTGGACAGTACAAAGAGACGCAACCCGGCTGACCGCAGTTTGCGCAGTGTCTCTTCAACACCGGGCAGGATGGACCAGTGCTCGGGCCTGGCAAATCTCTGCCAAAGCATTGAAAAAACCTTGTCAAAATCATGGTCAGAAATGAAGCCGGAAAGAGCGTTGGCGACAATCCTGCGCCAGCTGTCTTTGTTGAGAAGCGCCTGGGGGTGGTCTTTTTTAAACTGTCTGAACGATTTGATGAAGTTGTTCTCCAGTACATCTGGCCTGATGTCGTAACCGAACCTGCTCAACTCCTCACTGTAGATTGCACCGACAGAAGGATAAGGGACGATCAGTGTCCCCACGGCATCAAAGGTGATCGCCTCGATGTTCCTGCCAATACTGCCTGGATTGCCTTGATCTGGCATTTTCTCCTCTTTGGTGGATGAGCCCCCTTCTACTGATCATGTATGAGACAGCATTGAGTTGTTCAATCTGTTTCAGAACGAATCAATAAAAAATAGTACAAAGATCTATCTGTAACTTGACCGGCAAGATGGGCCTGTCTATTGTCGGCTCATATCCCAAACCAGGTAGCAGGCATAAAGCACCGGCGGCACCATCATGATCAACCGCAATACCCAGGGTTTGATCGGTCGGCCTTCATCGGGCTGCTTCTCTTGCTGCTGCATACGCTCCCTGGCTGTCTTCTTTCGTTCTCTGCGTAACTTCCCCTTATTGGTACCCATGGTCACTCTTTCGATCTGCATTGATTAACTCACACCATAAGTGGATATGTCTCTTGTTCTTCATGCATCATACCAGATCATCCGGCAAACAGGCAGTTTCCTTTACCTGGTAGTTCGCAATTCCAGCAGATATCGACCAACATGTCTTCAGTAAGATGGTGTTTCTGTATGGCACACCGGCATGTTGCAGGCCCAGGATATCCTGATACCGGGTAACCGGGGCCAGGCCGGTTGCAATGGCGGAATCTTTTCCTTTTCACTCACAGGTCTCTCTCCAGCCGACAGACAACAGGCATCTGCAAAGAGTTTTTTACTGATCACGCATTTTCTCATCGTCTTCAATGCAGAAAACATCTATCTTCAGCAATAGCTTTAAAAAACAAGGTAATCGCAACCAGACACCACCAACAGGTCATTCTTCATGACCAATCCAGGCAAAATCGAGGTCTTCACCTCCTTGCCGCTCAAGGATACTGCAATGCCCAGCCAACACCCTCAACTGCACGACCACCTTGTCTCTTCAGCCCTTGCACTCGGTGCTTCTGCCGCAACAGTCCTGCCGGTCGGCGTTTTGCAGGTGGACGGGAAACTTGCCGCCCTGTGCGGCAGCCCCCATCGTTGCCCCAGCTATGGGCTTGCACCCGGATGTCCTCCCCATGCGCCCTCATCAACGGTTTTTCAAAAGCAACTGGCCAGCTATCAATACGTACTGGTCTTTAAAATCGACGCCCTGATTGCTGATCTGCTGAGTCCATCCAGGTTGACAATAGCTCGGACAGTGCATCGGATAACAGCCAAACTTGAACAAACCTGCAAGACCTGTGGGCTGCACCCGGTCAAAGGTTTTGCCGCCGGTTCCTGCAAAGAACTGTTTTGCAGTGAAGATCCGTTCTGCCGAGTGCTCCACGATGCCGAGCCCTGCCCCTACCCTGATCTGGCCCGGCCATCGCTGTCAGCTGTGGGCATAGACTTCAAGGCCTTGGCAAACCAGGCAGGATGGGCATTCAGCAAAATTCAGTCTGCCTCACCACCAGATGAACACACAGCCATGGGGTTAATGGCCGGTCTGGTTTTGTTCACCTAAGAAGAGCAGACAGTATCGAAAAAACACCATAAAAAAAGGCGACTTCTACGAAGCCGCCTTTATCAGACAAATACTGCAGGGTAGTGCCATTGACCACAACCGCGGGAGCTACAGGCTGGTCTTAATCGCCTTTTCTCACCAACAGGACATCACACGCAGGATTTTTCACCACCTTGGCAATGGTATCCCGCATAACCTCCAACCCCCGGCGAAATGGGTTCGACAGGATCAGCAGATCA
This sequence comes from Desulfobulbus oligotrophicus, assembly GCF_016446285.1. Taxonomy (NCBI): domain Bacteria; kingdom Pseudomonadati; phylum Thermodesulfobacteriota; class Desulfobulbia; order Desulfobulbales; family Desulfobulbaceae; genus Desulfobulbus; species Desulfobulbus oligotrophicus. The sequence continues at coordinate 2,134,361 of NZ_CP054140.1, read as the reverse complement.
TAGCCGTTTTGAGATTCCTTACGAATCTCGTCAGCCACATCACCGGTTGCGATCAGCAGTTCACCCGGTATGCCGACTGTCTGTTCCTTGAACATGCGGGCAGCAGTCACTGCGGCCTCCGTTTCCAGAGCTTCCATGTATTCCAGAAATCCGATCCGGGCATTGCATCCGGATAACCAGTCATGACCGGTAAACACATCCCAGGTTGCGTCGATCACAAAAAGTCCGTTAAGGGTCGCATCCCATTGCCCGGCCAGGGTCAATGCCCGGGCAAGGGCGGCTGGATTGTCGTCTATGGCAAGAAGCAACTTCATCAGGGTAACGTTCCTTTTTCATGATCCAGGGTAAGAATGGTCTCTTTCCCTTTTTTTATCTTGTCACCTGCTTTTCCGGCTACCTTGAGTACTGTACCGTTTGTCTTGGCTGTAAAGATCTCAACCTCGATTTTCTCCTCCATCAGGTTGTTGACCCATTTTTTCTTGACCAGCTCCAGAGAATAGAGCTTATCGCCTTTTTTTACCGCCGCACCTTCACTCACAAACAACTCCACCAATTTTCCGTCCTGACTTGCTTTGATATTAACTGACGGCACAATAAAGGCCATATACGTCAGAACCACAGCAACAAGAAAACCGGAAAAAATAATGGCAGCCACATCTTCGTGACGGTCACTTTTAAAAACAGTAAGAGAGTTATTCTTTTCCGACATAACAGCGTCTCCTTGATTCAAACGTATTAAAATGCACCTTCTTTCGGGATGAAAGCAAGGATAATGATCAATGCCAGAATATACTTCACCAACCCGGCAACAAAACCTATCCGCAGAGGAACTCCACCGGCGGCTTTAATCTCGCGCACGTCGATATATGCTCCCAGACCGACAAGACCGACACCAAACACCCAGGCCATCACGGTACGCAGTAAAAGAAGGGTCTCCGATCCTTCAGCTCCGAGAACATGGGCAGAAGACAGGGCTGTCATCCCGATAAATCCAAGAACAAAAATAGGGAATTTCGAGGCAAGTAAGGAACCTAAACTGATGTGTTCGGCATCAGCTTCCCCTTTCCAGTACCAGGCCGTAATAAAGAAAACAACAAAGGGGATGCTGACAACGCGGACCACGTTCCAGATCTCACCATAGGCGACTGCTGTACCCGGTGCAAAGACAGGGTTAAAGGCAAGGCAGGTGGCCAGTACCTGCCCGGAATTGAGAATTCCGGTACCAACCCATGCTCCGAACTGATAGTCGGACATGGAAAGCGCTTTACCGATAAAGGGGCTGATAAACATGGTCATGATACCAAAGCCTAAAATCGTAGCGATCGACAGAGCAACATCAACCGGTTTGGCACGGACACCGGGCGCTGTTGCCACGCAGGCGGAAACACCGCACACACCGCAGGCTGCCGCCATGGTTGCTGTGACTGAACGGTCGGCATTGAATTTTTTACCAAGCCACATGATAAAAAAGGCGGTGCCGAAAACAAAACCAACGATCAAAGCTATCGCGATCCCGCCGACCTTGAGCAACTTGTCAAAGGTGTACAGTGAACCGAGCATGATAACACCCGATTTAATGAAAAGCCGGGTCGTACGAAAACCATCCTCAGCCCATGCGGGAATTTTGCCGCCAAAAAGAATGTTACGGTACAGCATACCGGTGATGATGGAGAGTAAAATATAATTTAAACTCAACACCTGAACCAGCCATCCCTTGGAACCAAACACCACGGCACTTTTCATCCATGGTTCAACATACATCCGCAGTACATACAAGGTACCAACCATAACGGCTAATCCTGGAATAATGGCCAGTATTTTGCCGAACAAACTCTTGTTTTTCATTATTCATACTCCTGATATTCAATCAATCATCGCTAGAATTGTTCCCAAAATAAGCATGTGATCTTTTGTAGTTCTCGATCCATCCGCCTCCTTTTAAAAGTGTATTTCAATGTTTAACATTCCTACTTTGTAGGAATACAACAGCCACAGTGAGGGTTCTTTACAATCTTGGCAACCTATCTGCAAGAAATAATTACCGAAACAAGCCAACCGCCAACCAGCAGGCGCTGTCTCATCTTGATTTCACATGGGAAAAAGCCGGGAAACCACACGCACCCTGCCGGTGCAACCAGGGGGAAAAACAACGAAACAGTGAAGGATAAAAAAAGACGTGCTGTTGACAATCACTTGCCGAAAGTTCGTACTACCGACATTTTAGTGATGATCAATGCAGGAGAGGTCAGGTGGATGGATATTTTTTTCGCACGCGTGTCAGGCGACACCCCTGTCACAGGTTGCTGCCGGAAAACACAGTGCCTGCAAGCAGATTCGGGGGTTGTGTCAGCAGAGTATCTCTTTGCAGACTTTTGAGAGACCGGTCCTCCTCAACCTGCATCCTGACCATACTGACAGGATCAAAGAACAGACAGTACCCGGTAAACCGCGTACACAGACTGTGACCACAGGTCTGCTCTGATGCGACAATCTGTAGCATTGCCGGATGCTGGAGCGACAAAAAATGGGCGGATACGGTTTACCGGGCCGGCAGATTGCGCAGATAGTCAAGCCACTGATCAAACCCATCGCCAGTGGTGGCGGAAAGGCTGATTATCTGCCGTTCCGGTTTGAGCAACAAAGTCTGTTGCGTGACCTCATCAGTGGAAAAGTCAAAATACGGTAAAAGATCGATCTTTGTAATGAGCACCAGATCCGCGCTCCTGAACGTGGCCGGATACTTGGCCGGTTTATCGGAACCCTCGGGAGTCGACAGTAAAACAACCCGCTGATGTTCACCAAGATCAAAGGTTGCCGGGCAGACGAGGTTGCCGACATTTTCAATGAAGATGAGATCAAGCTTACCCTTGGCAAAGTGCTCAAGAACATGCAGCCCCCCGTGCACCATGGGGGCATCCAGGTGGCAGGCACCGCCGGTGGTCAGTTGCACGGCCGGCACGCCTTTGGCCCGGATACGTTCGGCATCGCGCTCGGTTTCGATGTCACCTTCAATAACACCGATGCGGACAGTGTCTTTCAGTGCGTCAATGGTGCGCTCCAGCAGGGTTGTTTTTCCGGAACCCGGGCTTGAGATGAGGTTAATGGCCACGGCTCCCATCTGTTCAATATGCCGGCGATTGGATGCCGCCTGCCTTTGATTGGCCTCCAGCAGGCTCTGGTTGACCTCAACGACTTTATGATCATGCTGATGATGTTCGTGCAGTTGGCAGCCACAGGTATCACACATAATGCTACTCCATTTCGAGTTGATGAAGAATCAATTCAGTTCCACCCGTTGGGGAAAGCTGTTTGGAACTGCACCATGAACATGTTTTTGCAGCGAAGTTGTAATACGCCGCCCCCATCCCCTCCTCCTGCAGAGTAAAGGGAAAAACCGTCTGCTTGCCGCAATCAAGGCAGACATACTCCGGATCAGGAGACTCCACGACCAACAGTGTCTCCCGAAGGGGTTCCTGTTCCAACTTGAGGATATTGAAGCCAAACTCAAAGGAATCTCGTACCACCCCGGAAAACGGTCCCAGGATAACCACCACGCGGTTAATCTGACTGGCCCCGTGCTCTCTGGCAAGGGTAAGCATATGCTCAATCAGGCTCTGCGCCAGAGACATCTCATGCATGAATAATCTCCATGGTTTACCAGCATCAGCAGATTCGCGGTAAGGGTTGACCGGTCAACGGTTCAAGCAACCGGGAACCGCCGATTCTCGTTACCAGGCTGACTCTGTCGGGTCGATCATCACGGACCCAGCCGATTAACGCTGCATCCCGGCCCTCGGGCAGGCGCCGGATCAACTGCAACAGCTCTTCTGCATGATCCTGATCGCAGATAATGATGCACTTCCCCTCATTGGCCAGATACAGCGGGTCAAGCCCGATCATTTCACAGGCGGTTCTGACCGCGGGTCGAATCGGTATGCGGTTCTCCTCAATAACGATCTCCACATGCGAGGCCGCAGCGATCTCACAAAGTGTTGTTGCCAGCCCTCCCCTGGTAGGATCACGAAGCACCCGGACCGCACCGGTCTCGCTTTCCAGGATTGCCCCTACCAACCGGTGCAGCGGCTGGGTATCACTGGCTATGTCACCGCCGATATCTATACCGGCCTGACTGCCCATGATGGTGATACCATGGTCGGCCAGGGTGCCGGAAAGAAGCACGGCGTCACCGGGTTGCGCCTTTTTTCCGGAAATATCATGCCGATGAGAGACAAGGCCGACACCGGTGGTGTTGATGAAAAGTCCGTCGGCCTTCCCCCGGGGCACAACCTTTGTATCACCTGTAACCACCGCTGCGCCCACATCTTGCGAAGAACGGGCCACAGAGGCAATAACCCGCTCTAACCGCTCCATGGGAAACCCTTCTTCAATGATCAGTGCCAGGCTGAGCGCCAGAGGTCTGGCACCGCGCATAGCCAGATCATTGATGGTCCCGTGCACAGCCAGAGAACCGATATCACCCCCTGGAAAAAAAAGAGGGTCAACAACATAGCTGTCCGTGGAAAAGGCGATGCGGCCGGCATATTCTCCCAGGACAGCGCAGTCCTCTAGATCGTGCAGCAGGGGGCTGGTCAGATATTTGAGAAAAAGTTCACCAATCAGATGCTGACTGGCAAGGCCGCCGCTACCATGATCGAGACTGACAGTTGCATTGCTTTTCATAAAACCTGTTGGGATTGCGATTATGATGAGACTGTATCCGATGCCTGCATGGGACGTTTTACCTCACTAAAGCGGTAAAATGCCGCACAGGTGCCTTCATTGGATACCATACACGGTCCAATCGGTTGAAGAGGAGTACAACCGCGCCCATACAGCGGGCAATCCGGCGGCAGCACCCTTCCTTTGAGGATCTCGCCGCAACAGCATCCTTTTGGATCTGGTACTGATTGCACGTCAAGTCCAAGGCGCTGAACAGCATCAAAACACTGATACGACGGCCGCAGCTGCAGACCACTGGCTGCAATCATTCCCAGGCCGCGCCACTCGCTGTCCACCGGCTCAAACACCTCATTGATCAGGTGAAGCGCCCGCGCATTGCCCCGGGTACTGACCGCCCGAGTGTAACAGTTTTCAACAGTGGCCTGTTTTTGCTGTATACAGCGGACAAGGGTCAGGATACCTGCCAGAATATCAGCAGGTTCAAAACCGGCAACAGCGCAGGCCAGACCGTACTTTTCCGCCAGAGGCTGGTAGGCGGCACTGCCGATAATAGCGCTGACATGGCCCGGGCATAACAGACCATCCACCTGCAACTGAGGATCAGCCATCAGGGTTTCCAGGGCCTGAGGCATGGTTTTGCCGGCCGAAACAATCACAAAATTCTTCACAGCCATCCGTTTGGCCTGCAGTAAGGTGGCAGCGATGGCGGGCACTGTTGTCTCAAAACCGATGGCAGGAAAGAGCACGGTCTGTTCTTGGTGCTGCTGAGCAAGAGCCAGAGCATCCATAGGTGAGTAAACCACCTCAACACGGGCTCCCTGAGCACGTGCCTGGGCAAGGGACCGGCTGGATCCCGGGACGCGAATCAGGTCACCAAAGGTCGCGACAATCACCTTCTCCATGTCTGCGGCCTGAACAAAGGCATCAATCTGGCCGGCCGGCGTCACACACACCGGACACCCGGGCCCGGAGAGCAACTGCACCTCATCAGGAAGTAATGAACGGATACCATGTCGAAAAATCGACATGGTGTGCGTGCCGCAGACCTCCATCAATCGGACCGGTTGTCTGACACTGCGGTTGATTTCCTCAACCAGAGGAGCGGTCACCTCCTGACTGCGAAAGCCTTCAATCCAGTTCACTGCGGCTCTCCGGGGAGTTCACCCTCTTTTTCCAGAACCTCTGCCATCCGGCGCATCAGACTCAGATTATACTCCGCCTCTTCCCTGGTGAGGGTATGGATGGCAAAACCGGCGTGAATAATCACATATTCACCAATCTCCGGCAACCGATCGGTCATCTCCAGTCTAATCTTCTTGCGCACGCCATCGCTTTCCACCACTGCTGCCGGAGGATCAAAAAACTCGTCACTACCGCCTTGAAGAGCAATAACCTGCATAGGTACGGCTAAACACATACATAACCTCCAATAAACGCCTGGCCCAGGGCAATTCCCCCGTCGTTCATCGGCACCAATGCCCCAGCATGGACCGAAAAACCTCTCGTGTGCATCTGCCTGATCAGCGTTTCCAATAACAACCTATTCTGCATGCAGCCACCGGATAAAACCACCCTGTCGATGCCGGTCTGCTCCCGTAGTTCAACACAGACCGTTTCCAGTGCATCGACCAGCCACTGATGAAACCGACGCGCGATCACTGCAGCGGGCACGGCAGCTGTAAGGTCTGCGCAGATCAACGCAGCCAGGGGTGAACTTTCAATAATCAACACACCAGCTTCTGTTGTCAGAGTCACTGGATACGCAGACGGCACCTCATCACCGGCCGACATGGCCTGCTCTTCAAGAAGCATGGCTGCCTGGCCTTCATAGTCATTATACAGACAGAGCCCCAGCAGGGCAGAAACAGCATCAAACAACCTGCCGCAACTGGATGTCTGCGGACAGTGCAGCCCCTTCAGCATCATCTGGCCGATGAACTGTTTATGAGTCTGCTCAATGGCCAGTAAAGCAGGCGGCTGGAACTCTGCTGACAAAGCCTGTTCTCCCAGGTGCTGATACAAAAGAGAAAGAGCCATGCGCCAGGGTTGTGCCGCGGCCTGATCACCACCTGGCAGCAACAGATGGGACAGTCTGGCCAAACGGGTATAGCCGTTGCGATCAGCCAGATAGACCTCACCGCCGTACACGGTCCCGTCGCCGCTGTAGCCTGCACCGTCAAGGACAATACCCAGCACCGGGCCGGACACATTCTGTTCAGCCATCACCGCCCCGATGTGGGCATGGTGATGCTGAACCTTTTGACAGTGTGCATGACGGGCATGTGCATAGCCCGAGCTTAAGTAGTCCGGATGTTGATCACAGACCGTCTGTTCAGGAACAAACCCGAGCACCTGCTGAAGATGCTCAATACTTTCCTGATAAAAGTCGTAACTTTCCGTACTGGTCAACTCACCGATATGCTGACTCAGATAGGCCTCACTGTTGCGAACAATACAGAAACTGTTTTTCATCTCTGCACCGCAGGCAAGGATGTCTGCAGTGGCAGCAGGTAAGGCAACAGGTATTGGAGAAAAACCACGGGCCCGGCGCAGCAGACGAACCTGACCAGCCATGATCCGTGCCACCGAATCATCCACCCTGGTGACAATGTCACAATTGTGGAGAAGAAACCAGTCCGCCAGATCCTGCAGCCGCTGCAATGCCTCTTCATTTCTGATGCAGATCGGCTCATCACTTCGGTTGCCACTGGTCATGACCAAGGCTTTTGGTGTTGTCGGCTGTGCCAGCAACAGTGCGTGCAGGGGGGTGTACGGCAGCATTATTCCGATCGTGCCTATGCCCGGTGCCACTTCAGCAGCCAGTGCGGTTTTCTTGCGACAGGCAAGAAGAACGATCGGGTGTTCGGAAGAGCACAAAAGCGCTGCCTCTGCCGCATTGATAGAGGCAAAAGAGGCTGCTGTTTCCAGATCCCTGACCATGATGGCCAGCGGTTTAGAGGGCCGGTTCTTCCGCTGTCGCAACAGAGTAACCGCCTGTGCACTGCAGGCATCCGCTGCTAAATGAAAACCGCCCAACCCCTTAATAGCCACCACCTGGCCGTTTGCCAGGGCCAGGGCCGCTGACTTAAGACAGTCGCCTGCCACAGCCCGACCCGTACAGTCGTGCCAGCTCAACTGAGGACCGCATACCGGGCAGGCATTGGGTTGGGCATGAAAGCGGCGGTTCAAAGGATCATGGTACTCGCGGGAACAGTCAGCGCACATGGCAAAACGGTGCATGGAGGTGTTGGGGCGGTCATAGGGAACCTGGCTGACAATGGAAAACCGGGGACCGCAATTGGTGCAGTTAGTGAAGGGGTACTGATATCTTCGATCCGCAGGATCAAGGATCTCACGTAAACAGTCGGCACAGACAGCCATGTCCGGTGCAATCTGCGTGCTTGGCCGCTGCCCGGTGCAACTGGGGAGAATATGAAAGGATTGCTCTATCTGATCGTTCGCCGCTTCTTCAACAGGATGGATATCGATACGGTTGATACGGGCCGCCGGAGGCGCATCAGATTCAAGAGCTGCAACAAAGGCGTGCAATGCTTCCGGCAGACCACTTGCCACAATGGCGACCCCCTCTTCGTTGTTTCTCACGTTACCGGTTACCCCATAACGCTGTGCCAATCGATAAACAAACGGCCGAAACCCTACGCCCTGCACAATCCCGTGAACGAAAACATGCAGCGTTTCAACGTGAACAGACTGAGCAAGAACGGTAGCCATGCCAACGATCCCTGAAAAGAGAAAGAAAAAATCTGCAGCTCAACAAAGCAGTGACAACCGGCGGCCAGTTTAGCAGGGAGGATCGGTTTTCACCATTCTTTTTTCCACTGCCGATCATCACCCACAGGTAACCTGCCGACACTGTATCTCGTCTGTTTGTCATGGCTCAGCTTCAGCCTGCCGCTGCAGCTCCCGGTACCGTTTCGTGTAAATGATCTTCTGTTTTTCCAGATCATCTATCTCCTCACGACTGAGATGAATCAGACCACATACCGGGCAGGACAGATCCACCTCATCGTGGACAGCCCGCTGCTTCAGTTCGTCGGCTGTCATGTGTCCAACAAACCCGCAGGCACAACTGGGTGCCTCGACCCGTACCTGATAGGGAGTGCGCTCCTTTTGATCACTCATCCTGTTTTCCTGCCCGTTTAAAGATTATTGTCCATCAGCGCTGGAGTGTACACACTGTTTTTCCCCGGTGATCAACCAGGCGCACCTGCAGAGAAAGCCCGCCATCCAGGCGGTGCGTTGCGCAGGAAATTCACGGGTCATAGGCCCGCACCGCCATCTCAATCCGGTTGAGAATCTCATCATCAACCCTGCCGGCCTGAATGCAACTGGCTGCTGTCCGACGGACGCTGACATTCATCGGGGCAATGTTGTGGGTGGTGCCGACAATGAGATTGGCCCTGGTTATACAGCCGTTTTCGTCTGTGGTATAGTCATGAATCAAGGTGCCGCGGGGTGCCTCGACATGGCCGACTCCCCGGCCGGCTTGGGGAGTAACGGGGGCGCGCACCACCGGATCAACAATACGCTCATCCCCCAGCAGCTCAAGAACACGCTCGCAGGCGTAAACAAGTTCGATTAACCGGGCCCAGTGATACAGTAAACTGTGCTGCGCCGGACGACCGAAACGACTGCGGAACTCCTCAAGTTCGACCTGTGC